>JAZSLT010000022.1:0-65205 GCA_045535515.1 Clostridia bacterium
CACACTCGCGCTCAAGATGCAGGAGACGGCCGGAAATGAATATCAGAGCCTGTCTATCGGAACGGACTTCTCCGTAATCCTTTCGGCAAAGCAGCTTACGGCTGAAGAAGATAGCTTCGGCTCCGATTATGACAAGGATGCGGAATACCCCGTAATCGTTTCTACTGTTGACGAACTAAAGGATGCTCTCACAAATGAGGCGGATACGGTCTATGTTTCTGCAGGTACTTACAGCAGCTTCCCCGCGTCCAACCTTTCGGCAGGAGATGTTATTGTTTGCGACCAGGGCACTGTATTTGAGGGAAAATCTTCTTTGAATATCGATGGCGCAACGGTAATCGGTGCCACCTTTGATGCAGGAAACGGCGACACTTCTGCCAGCGGCACCATCAACGGTATATTCAAGGATTGTACTTTCACAGGCGGTTCTGAAGGCGTTCGCTGGTGTTATACCAATGCAGGGGAAACCGTCATCTTCGAAAATTGTGTTTTCAAGGCAACAATGCGCGGCATCCACTTTGATGGAATGGACGGCGATGTATACTTCAAGAACTGTGTTCTCAACGGCTTTAATGCCTACGGCGGCACAGGAACTGCGCATTTTGAAGGTTGTACCTTTGGTAATGACGAGTCCAGATACAACGGTCTGAACATCTACGCCAATACCAACCTGCGTAATTGCACCTTTAACTATCTCACCGGCAATACCAATTTTATTGATATGGAAGGTACCGGCAAAACGCTGACCATTACCAACTGCAGAGCCACCCTGGATGGGGCGGATGCGGATATCAAAGACTTCGTTGGCGGCAGCAAGCTGAGCCAGAACACGGTCATTTACCAATAGGAAATTCTACTCCCGTTTCCCTAAAGCCGTCCCATCCCTTCGGGGATGGGCGGCAAGCAAAAGGCATATCGCAAGGCTTTGTTAATCATGTGCCTTTTGCTTGCCGAGACAAAAAAACTTAACCGGAGGTATGTTATGAGTTTACCACATAAAACAAAACAGCAGAAAAGAGATAACGATACACTCATCCGGCTTATGACACCGATGATTGCAGGTATGTTAGTATGCGTATTTTGCCTTGTCAGTATGACATGGGCTTGGTTTACTGCGTCTGTCCATACAACGACACAGACAATACAATCCGCCAATCGCAGTACCTCTGTGCTGGTATATGAAGTAAATCCGAGCGAAGGGGAAAACAGTCAGATGACCAAAACCCTGATAAAGCCCGAAACCGCGGAAGCACTTTCGCTTGGCGCGGACACAGGGGCGGAGGAGGACGGAAGCGTTATCATAGCAGGCGAGGCGGTTGTTTGGGAATTATCGCCGGAAAAAAGCTATGAGGTTATGATGACAGGCGGCGGAACGGCAACGACAGGGTATTGCGAAGTTGCCTTATCCCATACGGCGAGCGGAAGCAACACACCCGAAACAAAGCTGTATAAAACCTCTGCCTTTGAAAAAGAGAATACGGTTACATTCACCTATAATACCGGCGGTTTTCCGTCGGAAAGCGGCGTTACAGCCACAGCATGGAAAGAGTATGTAGAAAACACCACACCACCCACGCTTACGATTGCTTCCTATTGGGGAGCCCCTGAAAGCGAGGAAGCGGCACAGGGCGCCCGAATGGCGCGGGGAAGCGCGGCGGAAATTTTGCTTTTGTCTGACGGGGATGTGGTAGGTTTGGCGCCTATCCCTTGTCCCGAAGCAAAAGCGGAAACCGAGGTGGAATTAGAGGGCTTTGAAATACAGGAAGGGGCCACCATTTCTGCCGAGGAGGATTATAAGGTATCGCTCACCTTAAAAGAAGGCTATGAAATGCCGAGCGAAGTGATAGTGCATATCGGCGGCAAGGATTATGTTGTTTCTACAGGCGGGGAGCAGCCGAGCACCACCGCGCCGTACTATGATGCGGCCTCCGGCATTTTAACGGTTCCTGCCGGCCTTTTAGAGGATGGGATTACCGTTTTGGTGAAAGCGGCTGCCACTCCGATTCCGGCGGAAGAGCCGCAGGAGCCGGGTGAGGAAGAAACACAGGAAGAGCCGCAGGAGCCGGACGAGGAAGAAAAAACGGAAGAGATGCAGGAGCCGGGCGAGGGAGAAACACCGGAAGAGCCCGAAGAGGAGGCGAAGCCGGGAGAAGAAACACCGGCAGAAACCAAAGGAGAAACGGAAGAGGCAGAAGAGGCGGCAGATAGTACGGAGCCGGAGGAAATGCCGCCGGCTAAGGTTGTAGTAGGAAATACAGAGGTGACAAACAGGCCGTCCAAGGGGAAGGAAACGGAAAATGCAAGCCCCGATGAGCCGCAAGACGCGCCTGCGGGCGATGACGGTAACGGCGGGGAAGAAACGGATGACAATCCTTCCTCCGACAATTCCGAGGAGGCCGAAGAGGAAAAGGCGGATGTTACCGTGAAGCTTTCCGGGGTAACCATCAATCTGGAAGAAACAAAAATCCCGACGCATGCAGACCTTGTTTTAACACTTTCTGCGAAAGAGGATATGGAATTCCCGGAGCAGATTATCATTATATTGGATAAGACCATCCGTGATGAAGGGGAAGAGGGTGAGGAACCCGAAGAGGATAAGACAGAGTATATCATCCATACAAACGGAGAGGATAATCCGGAGGGCTTTACCTTTGATGCGGAAAGCGGGGCGCTTACCATAGCATCGGAACTACTGGCCGGTGTGCGGGAAATCACAATAGCAGATGCCGTTGACGGGGAAGAGGGAGAGGAAGAGGAGCAAGCCACCATCACCTTTGCGGTTACAAACCTCACCTTTGATTTCTCAGATGATAAAATTGTGGCAGATGAGGATGTTGTCATCACCTTTACGGCAGGAGAAGGCTACGAATTGCCCGAGACCATTGTTATTACGATGGATGGCGAGGAATATATTATCTACACAAGTGCGGAAGATAGCGATAAAAATCCGGAAGGCTTCACCTTTGATGCGGAAACAGGTACACTTACCATATCCAAGGACTTGCTCAAAGAGGTAAAGGCAATCACCATTACGGCAGAGGGCATCAAAAAAGAAGAGGAGGACCCTGTGGAGGAGCCGGAAGACAAGGAAGATGAGCCTGCCGGTGACGGAACCGCCGACAAGGACCCCGAAGACGAAACGGAAGAGGACAACACCGAAACAGAGGGGGACGATGAGGGCGAAGACACCAAGCCGGAAGAGAACCCGGAGGACACGACGGAGGGCAAAGACACCGAGTCTGAGAGAAATCCCGAGGACACAACAGAGAACGAAGAAACGGAGCCGGAGGGTAATCCCGAGGACACGACAGAGGGCAAAGACACCGAGCCGGAGGAGAATCCCGAGGACACGACCGAGAACGAAGAAACAGAGCCCGAGACAAACCCCGACGGCGCACAGGAGGGCGAGGACAAGGCCGAAACACCGGATGTAGAGGAAACGCCGGCAGATGACAATAACGGAAATGATAACGGCGGTGCAGACAATACGGAGGGAACCTTGCCGGAAAGCACCGAAAGCGGAAAGGACGATACAGAAGGCGATGCCGTAGAAGAACCGCAAGAACCTGCCGCCTCCGGCGAGGCACCGGTCGTACCGGCAGCCACCGTACAGGAGGAAAAGGGGACATCCGGCGTAAAGGAAACGGAAGAGGCGGCCTCTCCCGAAAAGAAGGAAACATCTTCGGAAGACTAATGTTAATAATAAAAACACCGGCATCCCCGATACATTCGGGTATGCCGGTGTTTTGTAATTTATGGGGATTAATACTGGAAAAATTCCTCGTCTGTAATGGTGGCGGCAGAGTTTTCGCTCATGTAAATTTGCGTAGGCTTATCGCGAAGCTGCAAAATCGAGGCCGGCACTTCCTGACACGGCTCGCCGAAGATACAAAGTCTGGAAGTCAGCCGCTGCCAGGACACCTGCGAGCCTGCGGTGGTGATGCCGTGATTATCCATTACGAATTTCGCCTTCATGGCATCTCTCGGCCCCATCATAGCGCCTTTCGGCGGAACCTTGGAAATATCGCCCGAGCGACCAAAGCTGCCGTGGAGCGAATTTTGTGCGATGGTGAGGGGGTGCAGGGACGCGACCTTTGCCCCTTGTTCTAAATACTCCTCCATGGTTGGTTTATACCAATCGTCCACCGGGTCAATAAACGCCAGATGCCCCGGCCAACCCGGGCCGGCATATACGGCATCCGCCTCGCCGTCCTGCTCCAGCATTTTGGAGAAATCCGGTGTGGTTTTGTTGCTGTGATAGATAAAGTTTTCTTCCTTAAAGCCCAAATCCATAATTTCCGAAATCATAAATTTCTGGAAAGCATAGCCGAAACCGGCTTTGTAGGAAAGGGGTGCAATATTGCCGTCCTCATCCGCCCATTCGTCCATCATGTAGAATTTAACATTCCGGCAATTTACCCCCAGGCGGCGCAGAAGGTGCGCAACCTGTCTGTATCCGGGACTGGGATTACTCATAATCAGGGAAATTTTCTTATCGCAGACATCCGATTCCGCAATACGCGCTACGATATCGGCAATCTTATACATGCCCATTTCTTCGTTTCGGACAACATTCAGCGTGATATTCGGGTTTCCGCTCGGGTGCTTTCCGTGCATGGCCACAATGTCTTCTTTTGTTATTTTGCGCACTCTGTCAATTTCAGCCTGATTTTTAAAGGGATAAAACGCGTGTGAAAAGGTTTCTTTGAAATCCATACTCTTTTTCCTTTCTATTTTACTTTATCTATTATGCGGAGCGCAAAGTCCACATATTTTTTGCCGAAGCTCTTGTCCAGCATGGAGGTATCCGTTTCGTAGCCGCCGGTAACAAGCGCCTCGGGCGTGTACATATACCCCGGCAAAGCACCATTTGTAACGCCGTTTATAATGACGGTTTTCATGCCGGCCATCGCCTTTATGAAGAGGCCGTATTCTACAAATATTTCACCCTGCAGGCCTACCACCAGGGTATCGTTTAGGCGAAATACCTGCACCTCGGCCGGAACCTCATCTTCGAGTCGCGGAATTCTTATGCCACGGTTTTGTTTTTCCACATAGCTAAGCTGGTTTTCCGAGCCTAAAAGCTTGAGATTGGCGTTTTGCCACAGGCAGTATTCTTCGCGTTTTTTGGAGGAGCCGTATTTGGCGTAAAGCTCTTCATAAACCTTCCGGTCGCGGGCGACCTGCGCCTGTAATTCTTCCTCCGTTCCGAAACAGCGGATATCTACGGGGATTTCATCGCTTTCCGTCTTTATCGTAAGGTCGCGCGACCACGCGGCTTCCCCCAGGACAGCATGCGCGGCACGGCCGAGCGTTCTGCCCACTCTTTCCGCCTCGTCATAGCTTTCGCCCTGTCTGTAGTACCGGCTGGACTGATTGCCTTCTGTACCCTGCGTAAAGGCACAAATCGCGTTTTTCTCCAGCTCCTCTACCTGCATGCGGATATAGCAGGGGAAATCCGCCGTGCAAACATTACTCCATTCGTGGATAAAGGTGGGGTGCAGGGCGTAATTGACAAACACGCCGCGCACCTTCCTGTCGGTGTCCCGAATGGCCAGCACACTCACAAGCGGGTCATGCGGGCCGCCCTTTATTCTTCGGTTGCCGCCTACGCCTTCCTCGGCGCCGCAAACCTTTACACCGGAGGTAAATTCCGCCGGGAAGGCATTTTCTTTGGCATCGGCAATAAGCGCTGCAATCGTGCTGATTACACCATCTATGTACGGCTGTGACGCATTATCGTCATGCGCCCATGGGCCCGAATGCGTGTGCGTGGCCGAAATCATGATGTGCTTCGGGTCCATGCCGGAAAGTGCCGCCGCACACTCTCTTGCCTTTTTTACATACACCTTCGAAAAGTAAAGCAAATCCAGTGATACCATCGCGATTTCTTCCTTGCCGTCTGTAAGGTACAGGCAAGTCGCATACAGAGGGTCGTGTGCGCCCTCGTTATTTCTGTCATAGTGTGGGAACCCTGCCAGCGATAGCCCCTTTGGTGGGGTTATGTCCGCTCGTTTAATGCCGGCCTTCATCCGCTTCTACTCCCTTTCTTTATAAGAGGATTCGTGACTAAAAAAGTCATCGGTTTTTCACGAAAAAGTATATAGGAAAACGGCCGGAATGTCAGGGCGGAAATGAAAAATTATGCCGGAAAACGCATCTTTTAGTTGACAACCCCGGCAAAGAATTATATAATTCTTAAGGAAGGGCAATATGCTGCAAAACCCAAAGGAAAGAAGAATGAATATGCAGATAAGACGAGCAGAAAAAAGAGATGCCGAAGGTATCAATGCGCTTTTATATGAGGTGCTGGCGGTGCATCAAAGCGGCCGACCGGATATCTTTAAGGCAAACGCCAAAAAATATACCGATGCAGAGCTTCTCGGCATTATAGAAGATAACCAAAGGCCGATTTTCGTAGCTGAGGATGCCGGCGAGGTGGTGGGATATGCCTTTTGTATATGCCAAAGGCATGTAAATCATAATATTTTAACGGACATTAAAACGCTTTATATTGATGACCTTTGTGTAAGCGCGGCCACGCGCGGCCGGCACATCGGGAAGGCATTATACGAGTATGTGCTGGACTTTGCACGCCGAAATGACTATTATAATGTAACCTTAAATGTGTGGGCGTGTAACGAAGGGGCTATCCGCTTTTATGAGAAGATGGGCCTTTCTGTACAGAAGATTGGCATGGAAACAATATTATAAGAAAGGGGACAGGAATTATCCTGTCCCCTTTTATGGTATCCGCCGGGGAAGGGTTATTTCCCCGTTTCTTCTGCCTCCAGCTCGCGATAGGCCACTTTCCCCACCAGCGTTTTGGGGAAATCCTCACGAAATTCAATATCATACGGCATGGCGTATTTGGCGATGTTTTTGCGGCAATATGCCAGCAGCTCTTCCTTTACTTCCTCGGTGGCGGCTGTGCCGGGACGCAGCACCACAAAGGCCTTTACCTTCTGCATTTTATAGGTATCCGGCACACCGATAACACAGCTCATATGTACCAGCGGGTGCGCATCTATAATGTTTTCTAGCTGCGAAGGATAAATATTATAGCCGGAGGAAATAATCATGCGCTTCATTCTCTGGCGGTAGTACACAAAGCCGTCGGGGTCCATAAGTCCAAGGTCCCCCGTATGGAGCCAGATATGTCCGTCTGCATGGGTGCGGAGGGTGTCGGCCGTCTCCTCGGGCTGGTTTACATATTCCAGCATAACCGTAGGGCCGCTGAGGCAGATTTCCCCTTCCTCCCCGAAGGGCACCTCATCTGTGGTGCCGGGTTTTACGATTTTATAGAAAGTATCGGGGAAGGGAATACCGATGCTGCCTTCGCGGTAGGTGTCATACGGGGTAAGGCAGCTGGCGGTTACACATTCCGTTGTGCCGTAGCCTTCCCGGATTTGGACATGGGCGCCATGCTCGCGCAGGAAGGTGTCAAATCTCTTTTTCAGCTCAATGGACAAGGAGTCCCCGCCGGAAAAAACGCCGAGCAGACAGGAAAGGTCAACGCCCTCCATGTCCGGGTTTCGCAAAATAGCTTCATACAGCGTCGGCACACCGGCGATGTAGTTGGGCCGCTTTTTCCGAAGGAGCTGGGCGTAGCTCTGGGCATTGAACTGCGGCACGAGAATACACCGGCAACCGGCTACGAGCATCGTATGGATAGAGATGCCAAGGCCAAAGCCGTGAAAGACGGGCATAACCGCCAGCATGCTCTGACCGGGCTTACAGGTAACGCTCATGGCGGCGGTCTGCAGCGCCAGCGCGTTGAAGTTCATATTGGAAAGAAGGATACCCTTTGTGGTGCCGGTCGTGCCGCCGCTATAGAGAACGACGGCCGCATCGTGTGCCTTCTTCGGAAAGCGCCATTCGCCCCCGAATCCTTCGCCCATTTCCAGAAAATCCTTCCAGTATACGACATCGGCTTCGGCCGGGATGGGCGGAATTTTCCGCCCTTTTGTCAGCAAATACCCGATTTTCATGACCGGCCCCAGCGCATCGGCGATAGAGGCAATAATGAGGTGGGGAAGAGAAACCTCACGACGCACGGTCTCAAATTTTCCGTAAAACTGGTCAAGCGTTACGGCCGCTACACTGCCGGAATCCCGCAGATAAAAGGCAATTTCCCCCTCGCTTGAAAGCGGATGAATCATATTGGAAATGGCACCGATAAGATTTAAGGCATAAAAGCAGACAACGGCCTGCGGCGTATTGGGAAGGCAAAGGGTAACCTTATCGCCTTCCTTTATCCCGAGCGCACGAAACGCCTTTGCCACGGTATGCACATCGCAAAGCATGGTCTCGTAGTCTGTTGCCTTACCCATAAAATCAAAGGCTGTATAGGAAGGATATTTTTTTGCCGTTTCCGCCACCATTTCATACATGGTTTTATCGGGATAGGAAAGCTGTGCCGGCACGGTGCCGTAAAATTTTTCCCAAGGGCAATTTCTTTCGTTCATTTCAAAGCGCCCTCCCTTTCTTTATCATATTCCACGATGGCATCGCACGGCGCCTCCAAAAGCTCGGGATGCGCCAGAAGGTGCTTTAAAAGCTTTATAGACTTCGCGTAGTAATACCCGTCGGCAATGCGCTCGTCCAGCGTGATGCCAAGGGGGAGCATTTCTGTCGTTTCGGTCGTGCCGTCTTCCTTTTGTACCGTCTTCTCGTATTTTTCGCCTACTACGACAAATAGGGAGTTTGTACCCCAATTTGCCAGGTGATGGTATGCGGCATTTAAACGAATACTGCCGAGGTTTGAAATGAATACGGAGGAATGGTACGGGTCAGCATATCGCAAAAAGGCGGGCAGCATATCGTGATATTCCAGAAAGTTTAAAAGGCGCACCAAAAGGCGCAGCACAAAACGGGGGAGGCCAGAGAGCGCGTTCATAATTTTCGTCGTATCGTCCACACTTCCCTCCTTGCGGCTGCGGCTTACACGCTGACAAATCGTATCATGCAAGGTATCCACGGTGGTGTTTTCGTCACAGTTTATAAGGAGCAACGCCTCGTCGCCATCATCGGAGAAGATGCGTTTGGCAACAAACGCCAGCAAAATTTCGTTTCGCTGATACAGGCGATGTCCCTGAATAAAGCGGTTGAGCTTGGGGCGCTGATAAATCGTTTTGGCGAGCGCCGCCGTCACCACATGAAAAATCGTATATTTATAATCGGGGTTATCCGCGTTTTTGCGCGCCAGAAACGCATTGACCGCCGTCAGGTCCACAGCCTCCTGTATAAAGGCCTCGTTATCCGTTCGGTTTGGCAGGAGATAGGGCATGAACACATGCATAGCATCCAGCCCGCGCACGCGCACGCCGTCTCTTCTGTCGCCCCACTTTTTCTTTCCCATTTTCCCTTCTCCTTTCGTTTTACCGTCAGGCTTCATCGTCCACAAGCAGATGCGAAATCTCTTCAAAGACTTCCATAAGCTGCTTGATTTCTTTTATATTGACAAGCTTTTTGCGTGACACCTGTTCAATGCGTTCTTCAATCGCGATAGCGGCAGAACGCCCGTTTTCCGTTAAAGTCAGAGAAACAATCCGCTCATCATCCTCGCGCCGTTTGCGATGCAGAAAGCCCATGCCGGCAAGCTTTTTACACATGGCGGAGGCGTTCGTACGGGCAAGCCCCAGTCTTTTGGCGATGGTGCCCACCGTAGCCTCGTTATCCCGGTAAACACTAAAGAGTAGCTGTGCCTGCGATTGGGTGAGGCCGTATCGCTTGGTAATGGGATGCAGTGCTCTTGACAGACATTCGTTCAATAGTCTGGAAAACTGCCATATATTGGCGCCGTATGCTGAGAAAGTCATAACATTCTCCTTTCATATTATATATACTTTATACATAATAACATAGAGCATTATGCTTTGTCAAGTTTTGTAGAAACGAAATTGTTTTTCAGCACAGGAAAAGCCGGCTATGCGCATAGCCGGCTCTTTACTGCTATTCCTCTTTAAAAATCGGTTTTATAATGGTGCCGCCGCCTAAAAGAATATCCCCGCGATAGATAGCCACCGTCTGCCCGGGTGTTACGGCGCGCTGCGCCTCCCGGAAGGTGATATGCGCGCGTTCCCCCTCCATACGAAGAAGAGCCGGAACGCTCGGGGCGGCGGAGCGGATTTTAACCTCGACCTCGCCCGAGACATCGGCAAAGCGGTTTAGATTTTCGGCCCAAAGGCCATGCGAGAAGAGCGCTTCGTTTTCGCCAATGGTAACGGTGTTTTCCGCCGCATCTATACGCGTAACAAACACTTTTCGGCCAAAAGCACCAAGGCCCTTTCGCTGCCCTATGGTGTAGCGGTGAATACCCTGATGTATACCCACCATATAGCCGTTTTCATCTAAAATTTTTCCTTCCTTGGGGGCGTGGGGGAGGCGAGGCTCCAGATACGAGATATAATCGCCGTCAGGAATAAAGCAGATTTCCTGACTGTCCGCTTTTTCGGCTACGGCAAGGCCTGCCCCGGCGGCTACGGCGCGCACCTCTGCCTTCGTATAAGCCCCCAGCGGCAGAAGAAGGCGCGGCAAAAGAAAAGGGGAAAGGCGGCTTAGAAAATAGGTCTGGTCCTTTTTCATATCCTGTCCCTTTGCCAGAAGCATTTGCCCGTTTTCTTTGACAAGGCGGGCGTAATGCCCTGTCGCAATATACGGAATATCGTGGGCATCGGCGTAAGAAAGGAGCGAGGAAAACTTAATTTCCATATTGCAAAGCACACAGGGGTTTGGCGTTTTCCCTTCCATATAGGCGGTGACAAACGGTTTTTTTACGGTTTCTTCAAATTCTGCCCGCATATCGAGCACCGCATGGGGGATACCGAGTGCGGCTGCGGCGGCCGCAGCGCTCTTTGCCCCCTCGTCGCTCCCATGGAGCCAAAGGGTAAGACCTTCTACGCGATAGCCGGCTTTTTGTAACAGACATACGGCGGCTGTGCTGTCCACGCCACCGCTCATTCCGATTAAAACTGTATCCATACCTTGTTCCTCCTGCTATCAACAGTATAGCATAAAAGCAAAGAAATGCAAAGAGAAAACGCGATTTTTTTCAAAATGGGAATAGAAAGAGAGGCGGAAGGATAAAATCTCTGTAAGGAAAGGCTTGACTTGTGAGGGGAAAAATGGTATACTGTACCCGAATGCTTGTTCGGAAAATAAATATGGAGGATATATTGTGTCGAAAAAACAAAAACTGAAAATTATTCCGCTGGGAGGGCTCGATGAGATTGGAAAAAATCTGACTGTAATCGAGTACGGAAACGAGATTTTAGTCATTGACTGCGGTCTTGCCTTCCCCAGCGAAAGCATGCTCGGGATTGATTTGGTCATTCCCGACACCTCTTACCTTGCCCGAAATCGGGATAAGGTGGTAGGGCTTCTTTTAACGCACGGACACGAGGACCACATTGGCGCGGTCCCTTATGCGCTTAAGTCCTTTAATGCGCCGATTTACGGAAGCCGGATGACGCTCGGACTTTTGACCCATAAGCTGAAGGAGCACGGCATGGCCAGTGATGTGGACCTTTGTACCGTAAAGCCCGGCACCGTCAAGAAAATCGGGCAGAATTTCAAGGTGGAATTTATTAATGTCAACCACAGCGTGGCCGGTGCGCTGGCGCTGGCCATTCACACGCCGGTCGGCGTTTTGGTACACACGGGCGATTTTAAAATAGACTGTACGCCGATAAATGGCGAGATGATAAATCTTACAAGACTTGGCGATTTGGGAAAAGCCGGCGTTCTGGCCCTGTTTTCTGACAGTACCAATGTGGAACGCGCCGGTTATACGATGAGCGAACGGACGGTGGGCGAGCGGTTCGACGAGATTTTTGAAAAGTCGAAGGACAAACGCATCATCGTCGCCTCTTTCGCCTCCAATGTACACCGCATTCAGCAGATTATCAATTCTGCCGTGCGGAACAAGCGGAAGGTGGCCGTTTCGGGCCGAAGCATGCAGACCATTTGCGAGGTGGCAACGGAGCTTGGGTATCTGCATGTGCCAAAAGGAACGATTATCAATCTGGAAGAGATAAATCGTTACCGCCCCGAGCAGCTTGTTATTGTAACCACAGGCAGTCAGGGCGAGCCGATGAGCGCGCTTACCCGCATGGCCTTTTCCGACCATAAGAGCGTGGAAATCGGGCACGGGGATTTGGTTATCCTGTCCGCCCATCCGATTCCCGGCAACGAAAAGGCGGTTTCTACCGTTATTAATGAGCTTTTCAAAAAAGGCGTCGAGGTCATTTACGAATCGCTTGCCGAGGTGCATGTTTCCGGCCACGCCTGTCAGGAGGAGCTAAAGCTTATGCTCGGGCTTGTTCGCCCGAAGTATTTTATCCCTGTTCATGGAGAGCACCGGCATCTGGTACGGCATGCGCGTCTTGGTGAGCTCATGGGGGTAGCGCCCGAAAACATCTTCGTTATGGGACTTGGCGAGGTGCTGGAGATAGGTGCCGACAGCGCACAGATTACCGGTAATGTAACGGCCGGTCAGGTGCTGGTTGACGGGATTGGCGTGGGCGATGTAGGAAATATTGTATTGCGTGACCGCAAGCATCTCGGCGAGGAAGGCCTTATTATTGCAGTTGTAACGCTTTCCAAGGAAAAGGAAATTTTAGCCGGACCCGATATCATTTCCCGCGGGTTTGTGTATGTACGCGAAAGCGAAGATTTGATGGAAGAAATGAAGGATATTGTAGCCGATGCCGTTATGGCAGGCCGAACAAGCGGAAACGGCGATTGGAACAGTATCAAAACCAGCATACGCAATATGCTGGGTGATTACATTTTTGACAAAACAAAGCGTAAACCGATGATTTTACCGGTTATTACAGAGGTGTAAGGAGGAAAAAATATGCGTGCGGTAATGTACGGAGCAGGAAATATAGGCAGAGGGTTTATCGGACTTTTGCTTTCACAATCGGGATACACCGTATCCTTTGTGGATGTGAATGACACCGTTATAAATGCTATGAACGAGGCGCACCGTTATCCGGTGGATATTTTGGTAGAGGGCGGCGTGCGCGAGGAATGGGCGGAAAATATATCGTGTGTGGACGGCAAGGATGCCGAGGCAGTAGCCGAGGCGATAGCGGAGGCGGATGTCATGGCAACGGCCGTTGGCGTAAATATCCTGAAATTTATTGCCGCACCCGTAGCCGGCGGCCTTAAAAAGCGCTGGGCAAGCGGTAACGAAACGCCCTTTAATATTATCATTTGCGAAAATCTCATTGGCGCCGATAAGGTGCTGCGTGATTTGATTGCACAAAATTTAGAGGATAGCGAGATAGAAAAGCTTGATGCGCTGGTAGGCTTTGTAGAGGCCTCCATCGGCCGCATGGTGCCGGTACAGACGCCTGAGATGCAAAAGGGCAATCCGCTCCGCGTATGCGTAGAGGAATACGACAGATTGCCGCTGGATAAGGCGGCGGTCAAGGGCGAATTTCCGCCGATTAAAAATGTAATCTGGTACACGCCGTTTTCCTTTTACATTGAGAGAAAGCTCTACATCCACAACATGGGCCACGCCATGACGGCGTACCTTGGTGACCTTCTGGGCTGCGAATACATATGGCAGGCCATTGAAAACGAGGTCGTGGAGCTGATGGTAATCCGCGCGATGACGGCTTCTGCCATCGCCCTTGCCAAAAGACACGGTGGGGATGCGGCAGAGCTGTATGCCCATGTGCAGGATTTAATCCGCCGCTTTGCAAACCGCGGCCTTGGGGACACGGTAAAGCGCGTGGGCGGCGATATCCGCCGCAAGCTTTCCCCCGGCGACCGTTTGGTTGGCGCATACAAGATGTGCAAGGAGCAGGGGGTAGATACCATCTACATCGAAGCGGCTATTGCGGCGGCCCTTTGCTTTACGCATGACGAGGTGCTTCGGGAAAAGAGCGCGGAGGAAATTCTCAGCGAAATAAGCTTACTGGATGCGCCGACACGCATTTTAGAGATTTATGCACAGTTTAAGGCAGGCAAGAGCCTTGCAGGCGTTTTGCGCACCTTAAAGCAGGAGGCAGAAAGATGAACGACCGCGCGCGCCGGCTTATAAGCATTTTTTTCGGTGTGCCGGTTTATGTCGCCTTTGCGGTTTTCGCCGTTATTGTCATTTCCCGTCTGGAGGGCAGCGCGCGCGTTGCCGGTATTTTTGTACTGCTGGCGCTGCTTTTGGCGGCTTTCATCCTCTATCTTGTCCGCACCTCGCGCGGCAACAGGCAGGTAGCGGCGCTTTTGGACATCCTGTATAAAGAGGCGGACCCCGAAAAGTTCATCAGCGCATCGGAGGAAGTACTCGGAAAAACGCGAAACCGCGCCCTTCGAAACACACTTCTTTTAAATCTGGCTGTAGGGTATGCTGCGGCCGGTAAATATGATGACGCCATACGCGCTATGAAGGAAGTGCCGATAGACGCGGCGGATAAAGAATCCAAAGCGATGTATTACTGTAATGTGGCCGCCTTTTATGCCGAAAAGGGTGCGCTGGATGCGGGGCTGGAGGCGTATCGGGAGGGGCTTCCGTATTTTGAAAAGACAGGCGCGGCGATGCCGATGGCCCATCTTCGTTTCACACGCGGTCTTCTGCATTTTGCGGAAGGCGAATACGAAGAAGCACTCGAAGTCTTTGAAACGGCTAAAAACCGCGGCTTTTCGGACAGACATACCATGACAAGGCTGCAGCTTTTTGAGGCACGCGCCCATGCGGCACTCGGACATGTCAAGGAAGCGCGGCAGATTTACGGTAAAATTCTGCAGAAAAAAACATATCCGTTCTATTTGCAGTCGGCGAAAGAAGAGCTTGCAAGGCTTGACAAGTTCAGGGAAAAATGATATAATAATCCGGACCTGATGGGGCGGGATGGCCCTACCCAAAAGGCGGAAGGAAAAATAAAAAATGGCTTTGCCATGCTAAAGTGCCGCTTCCGTCTTTTTGACGAAGCGGCATTTTGTATAGGAGGAAAGAAAATGGAAAGCAGAATTGCACATATCGGAATAATCGTAGAAAAGATGGAATTTACAGACAGAATTAACCAGATTCTGCACGAGGCAAGCGAATATATCGTGGGCAGAATGGGCATTCCGTATCGGGAAAAGCAGGTGTCCGTTATCAGCGTGGTGGTGGATGCACCCGAGGCGGTAACGGCGGCACTTTCCGGCAAGCTCGGTATGGTGGAGGGCGTAACGGTGAAGACCGCTTACGCAAAGATTTGAACGCGCATAAGGCGGCCCTGCGCCTTATAGAAGAGGGCACGCTTACCCGCGAGGAAATTCTGGCGCTTCTTAAAACAGACAGCGAGGATGCTCTTCTCAGACGCGAGGCCCGCAAAAAAGCCGACGCCGTATTCGGAAAAACCATCTACCTGCGCGGCCTTATAGAAATCAGCAGCTTCTGCACAAGAGATTGCTATTATTGCGGCCTTCGGCACAGTAACGATAAGGCGGCAAGGTACCGGCTTTCGCCGGCGGAAATTCTATCTGCCGCCGAGGCGGGGTACGAAAAAGGTTTTCGCACTATCGTTTTGCAAGGCGGGGAGGATGCCTGGTTTACGGCAGAGCGGGTGGCCGCAATCGTGTCTGCCATAAAGGAAAAATGTCCCCTTGCGGCTATTACTTTGTCAATAGGGGAGCGAAGCCGGAGCACCTATGCGCTTTGGAAAAAGGCGGGGGCGGACCGGTATCTCCTGCGGCACGAAACGGCAAATGCGGCGCACTATGCCGCCTTGCATCCGCCGTATATGAAGGCCGCGTCACGCCAGAAATGTCTTTACGACCTCAAATCGCTCGGCTATCAGGTGGGTGCCGGATTTATGGTCGGCTCGCCCGGGCAGACGATGGCGCATATCGCCGAGGATTTGCTGTTTCTGCAGGCGTTTCGCCCCCACATGATAGGCATTGGGCCGTTTATTCCGCAATCCGACACGCCGTTTGGCAAAGAAAAGGCCGGCAGCCTTAGCCTCACCGTAAAGCTTTTGTCCATTGTGCGGCTGATGCACCCGAGGGTACTCCTTCCGGCCACCACAGCGCTTGCTACCCTTTCCAAAAGCGGTCGGGAAGAAGGAATACTGGCAGGAGCCAATGTTGTGATGCCGAATCTGTCGCCGGCATCGGTGCGTGGGCAGTACGCCATCTACGATAAAAAAGCGTTTGAAAGTTTAGAGGATGTCTGCCGGAAAATTGCGGACATCGGTTACGAAGTTGTGAATGTAAGGGGAGATTATAATGAAATATGATGTAAAATCCATGCACGCAGAGGAATTTATAAACCACGCGGAAATTGAGGACACCCTTCTCTACGCGAAGGCGCATCGGGAGGATGCGGCACTTATCGACAAGCTGATTGACAAAGCGGAAAAGGGCGGAGGTCTTGACCACCGCGAGGCGGCCGTTTTGCTGGAATGTGCGCTGGAGGACAGAAATGCGCGCATTTTCGAGGTGGCCAGAGAGCTGAAAATACGCCTTTACGGAAACCGGATTGTGATGTTTGCGCCCCTTTATTTATCCAATTATTGCGTAAACGGCTGTACCTATTGCCCGTACCATTATGGAAACCGGCATATTCCACGCAAGAAGCTCACGCAGGAGGAGATACGCCGCGAGGTGATTGCTCTGCAGGACATGGGACATAAGCGGCTGGCGCTGGAGTCGGGCGAGGACCCTGTGCACAACCCCCTTTCCTATATTCTGGAGAGTATTGATACGATTTACAGCATCAAGCATAAAAACGGCGCTATCCGGCGCGTAAATGTAAATATCGCGGCGACAACCGTAGAAAATTACCGCGCTCTGCATGATGCAAAAATCGGAACCTATATTCTGTTTCAGGAAACCTATCACAAGGAAAATTACGAAAAACTGCATCCCACAGGACCGAAAAGCAATTATGCGTATCACACCGAGGCGATGGACCGCGCCATGGCCGGAGGGATTGACGATGTGGGCATCGGTGTTTTGTTCGGTCTTAATCTCTACCGCTACGATTTTGTGGGACTTCTCATGCACGCCGAGCATCTGGAGGCGGCCATGGGCGTAGGTCCGCACACGATAAGCGTGCCGCGCATCCGCCCGGCCGACGGTGTGGAACCCGACCAGTTTTCCGATGCGGTGGCCGATGAAATTTTTGAAAAAATTGTGGCCGTTTTGCGTCTGGCCGTGCCGTATACCGGCATGATTGTTTCCACGAGAGAATCGGCCGCCATGCGTGCAAAGCTCCTTAAAATCGGCGTTTCGCAGCTTTCGGGCGGTTCGCGCACGAGCGTAGGCGGCTACGCGGAGGAGGATACGGAGTCGGTGCAGTTTGAGGTGGAGGACAGACGCACCTTGGACGAGGTCGTAAACTGGCTGATGAAACTCGGGTATATTCCGAGCTTCTGCACCGCCTGCTACCGCGAAAACCGCACGGGCGACCGCTTTATGCAGCTTGTCAAAAGCGGGCAGATTGCCAACTGCTGTCAGCCGAATGCGCTGATGACCTTGCAGGAGTATCTGGAGGATTACGCCTCGCCAGAGACGCGTGCCATCGGTGAGGCGCTGATTAAAAAGGAACTCATGCAGATACCAAACGAAAAGGTACGAAGGATTGCGGAGGAAAATATCGCGCGTATGCACGAGGGCAGCCGCGATTTCCGTTTCTGAGGAGGGCATAAAATGGAGAAGGAAGCCAGAGGCAATCGCCTTCACATTGGTATTTTCGGGCGGCGGAATGCGGGGAAATCCTCTTTTATCAATGCCCTGACGGGGCAGGCGGTGGCGATTGTATCTTCTACGCCCGGCACAACGGCTGACCCTGTGTACAAAAATATGGAGCTTCGGGCCTTGGGTCCGGTGGTGCTTATCGACACGGCGGGCTTTGACGATGTAGGCGAGCTTGGCCGTCTTCGCGTGATGCAAACGGAAAAGGCGCTTGCGAAAACCGATGTGGCCATTTTAGTATTTGCCGGGGAATTTGGCAGAGAAGAAGAAAATTGGGCAGATATATGCAAAAAGCGGAATATTCCGCTGTTACCCGTTCTGAATAAGACGGATATGGGCATCGCGGACACGGCCATAGAGCGCGCCAAGGCCGTATGCGGCCGAGAGCCGCTTTTGGTAAGCGCCAAAACGGGAGAGGGGATAGCAGAAGTACGGAAAGCGCTCCTGCCCTTTTCGACAGAGGAGAGGAGCATTACCGGCCGTGTGTGCCGCGAGGGCGACCATGTGATGCTGGTCATGCCGCAGGATGCGTCCGCTCCCAAAGGAAGGCTTATTTTGCCACAGGTACAAACCATACGCGAGCTTTTAGACCGCGCATGCACCATCACCTGCACCGTGCCGGAGAAAATGGAGGAAGCGCTCAGCCGCCTTCATACTTTGCCGGACCTGATTATCACCGATTCGCAGGTTTTTCGCTTTGTATATGAAAAGACGCCGGCGGGCGTACCCCTGACCTCGTTTTCCGTTCTTTTTGCGGATGTCAAGGGCGATGCCGAAGTTTTCTTAAAAGGAGCCGAGGCGATTGATTCGCTCCGACCCGGCGACCGCGTGCTGATAGCCGAGGCGTGTACCCACGCGCCGGCCACAGAGGATATCGGCCGCGTGAAAATTCCGGCACTTCTTCACCAAAAGGTGGGGGAGGCGCTTTCTATAGATGTGGTGGCCGGCGATGATTTTCCGGCGGATTTATCGCCGTATGCGCTTATCATTCATTGTGGCGCCTGTATGTTCAATCGCCGCCATGTGTTGACCCGTATCGCGGCGGCTAGCGCGCAAAATGTGCCCATTACCAACTACGGCATGGTGCTGGCAAAGCTTACGGATATCTTAGACAAAGTGAAGGTTCCGGGGGCAGGGGTGTAGAAAAATGCACACACCACACAAGGCAGGGAATCGTATAAAGCCTAAATGGTGACAATAGGCTTGTATCTATAAAATGCAGGAAAGAAATTCGCCGGTGGACGAATTTCTTTTTATTGTTGCCTTGTGTTTTGAACAAACTTCGCCACTCGTCGTACCCGTGTACGACTTCGGGTAACCGAAAACAAGGATAGCCCTTGTTTTCGCTCAGTTTGTCCAATCTGCACTATTTTTCTCCACCCCCAGAAAGTAGTTGTGGGGTGTAGAAAAATGCACACACTAAAAGTGGCGGTTTAATTTTGGCAAACAGAAAAGGGATTGTTCAAAAACCTTTGAACAATCCCTTTTTATATACCTTTTTTAGAAAAGAGAAAGTGCGTACTTAAGCTGCAAATCCTCTTCGCCGTCCCCTTTTTCTACGGTGTGATGGGGAGAGACGCCCTTGCCGTCAATAATATATCCGCCGCTCGTATAGTAGTGTGCCACGGTGATTTTCGCGCCGCCCTTCCCAAGCCGGAACAGGCTTTGCACGCTGCCCTTGCCATAGGTGGTGTTACCAACAAGCTGTGCGCGGCCGTTATCCTTCAGCGCACCGGCCAGAACCTCCGAGGCGGAGGCGCTATTCTCATTGATAAGCAGAACAATAGGCAGAGCCGTACAATCCTCATCGCTCTCATACTGGGCGTGCCGCACCCCGTCCTTATCCTCCGTATACACAATGGTACAGCGCGGCAACAGCATATCGGCAATATCTGCCACACATTCGAGATATCCACCGGGATTATCCCGAACATCTATCACAAGACCGCGCGCGTTTCGCCTTTCGGCTCTTTCAATGGCGGCCGCCATTTCGCCGGCGGTGGGGGAATCAAAGCTGCGGATGCGGATATAGGCAATATCCTCGTAGTCAGCCGTGACAACCGTTTCCAGATTGATGGTGCTGCGCAAAACGGAAAGCGTGAGCGTTTCGGTGCCGCGCAAAACGGATAGAGAAAGCGGGGCTTCCTGATTTTTGGCGCGCATACGGGAGATAGCTTCGGCATAGCTTTCCTCCGTTACGGTAAGTTCATCTACCGAAAGAATAATATCGTCTTTTTGTAGACCGGCCTGTGCGGCAGGCGTGCCTTCAAAGGTGGAGAGAACGACCATCCGGCCGTTTTGCAGATGCACCTCGATACCGATGCCGGTATACACAGCATCCATTTCCTCCAGAAAAGAATTATACTCTTCTTCATCAAAATATACAGAATACGGGTCATCCAGCGCGCGGAGCATGCCGCGGGCAGCACCTTCCACAAGGGCATCCCGCTCCACCTCGCCCGCATAACGGTAGGAAAGGAGAAGGGCCAGCTTTTCCGCATCATTCAAGGTGAAAAGATGCACGGCAAAGCAAAGCAGAAGGGTAGAAGCCACGCTTATCAGCGCGGTCATAACAAGGGGCTTTTTGGGCAAGAAAAATCGCATCCTTTTTAAGATTTTGCACATTTTGTGTAACTTAGCATATTTCGGACTTATTCAAAATATGACATCGGGTCAGTATAAGACCCGTTTATTAGCACTTCAAAATGGAGGTGGGGGCCGGTGGAAACGCCGGTAGAGCCGACGAGGGCAATCTGCTCCCCGCGCGAGACGGTCTGCCCGCTTTCGACAGTGAGTGCGCTGCAATGGCCGTAAAGCGTCTGCACGCCGCCACCATGGTCAATAACCACATAGTTGCCGTAGCCGCTGTTCCAGCCGGCGCGGAGTACCGTGCCGCTTTCAGCCGCGACAATGGACGCGCCGTGTCCGGCACCGATATCAATGCCGGTATGTGTCTTCATACGCTGCTGCACAGGATGATAACGCGTACCGAATTCGGATGTTATATAGCGTGTGGAGGGCGTGGGCCAGCAAAAACGGCCGTCACCATCCTGCTGGGGAGCCGGAGTCTGCGCCGAGTCAGAGGACGGCGTTTGTCCGGCGAGCATGGCGCGGATTTCTGCGCGGAGAGATTCCTCTGCCGCATCCGCCTCGTCCAGTGCTGCGCGATACGCTTCCTCATCCGATTCCAAACCGGAAATGACCACAGAAAGAGCTTCCTTCATCGTATCCAGCTCTGCCTTTTTCGCTTCCTGAATCCCCCGATTCAGCTCTACAATCGCGTTAGCCTCCTCAAGGGTTCTCTTTTTCTCTTCAATTTGCGCCTTCGCGTCCGCCATGCGCTGCATAACCGATTTGTCGTATTCTACAATCTGCGCAACCATTTCGACGCGTTTTAAAAGGTCGGCAAAGTCAGCCGCGCCAAACAAAATGTTCAGGAAGGAAACGCCGCTTCGCTCATACATCACGCGTACGCGCTCCTTAAAGGTATCCTCGTATTCCTCTGCGGCCTTTTCTGCCTCGGCAAGCTCTTTGGCAACCTCGGCGATACCTTTCTCATTTTCTGCAATTTGCTGGGAAAGGGTGTATATCTCCGTTTCCAGCGCAGAAATATCAATATCCAGTTCTTCCCGCTGTGCGCGGGCATCAGAAATCTCCGTTTTCACCTTAGAAAGGCCCGCTTGCGCATTCGAGCGCGCCTCCTC
This sequence comes from Clostridia bacterium, assembly GCA_045535515.1. Classification (GTDB taxonomy): domain Bacteria; phylum Bacillota; class Clostridia; order UMGS1883; family UMGS1540; genus SIG447. The sequence continues at coordinate 21,399 of JAZSLT010000022.1, forward strand.
GGCCTCGGCAAGCCTCTTTTCCAGCTCTGCCACCGTTTCGGCACGAGCCGTCAAAAGAGGGGCAAAGGTGGGGATTAAAATGGTAAAGGCCGCTAAAATCGCCAATATAATAACAAGTAGTTTTTGTCGCATGGTTTACGCACCCCTTTCCGGAAAAAGATGTCACACTTTCAAATGTCTTCTTACCGCGATTAAGCTTCCCATCGCCCCCATGAGGGAACCAAACAAAAGAAGGACAAGAATTAAAATGCCGGCAATGGTAGAAAACGGATGCAGGTCAAAGGGGAACCAGCCGGAGGCGGCGATAGCCTTTGCACAGGCGCCGTAAAGCCCCATACAGACAAGGAGCGAAACAAGACCGCCCACAAGACCAACCAGAATACCCTCAATGATAAACGGCCAGCGGATGAACCAATCGGTCGCGCCTACATATTTCATGATGTGAATTTCCCGCTCACGGGCGAAAACGGCAAGCTTTATGGTGTTGGCAATAATAAACACCGCAATCAGAGCCAGAACACCCATGGCAATCATCAGCGCCGCCTTGAGTACACCGGTTACGCTAAGAACCCGCTCGGTGATATCCTGTTGCTCGCTGACCTCTTCAATGCCGTCTATAGCGCGGAGAGCCTCGGCCGTTTCCGAAGAACGCGCCAAATCTGCGACCGTAACGGTATAAGAGGCGCGGAGAAAATCATCGTCCTCCAGACCTTCGAGGGAAATACCGCCCTCTCTTAGCATAGCCTCCGCACCCTTGAAGGCTTCCTCCTTCGTTTCCAGGTCGGCCGCCGTAACATTGTCAAGTGCCAGAATTTTTCCTTCTATTTGCTCGGTTTCCGACCGGGAATATGTACGGTCTATATACGCCACCATCTTACAGTCCTCCCGTACCTGGTCGGCGATAAAGCTGAGGTTTAAGCTGAAAAGCGTAAAGGAACCGAGAAAGAGAAGGCAACCGGTTACAGTGATAATGCTTGCCAGCGTCATTAACACATTATGAAAAATTCCTTTAAAAGCCTCGCTGCAAAAATAGCGAAATTCTCTAAACGCCAACCGTATACACCCCTTCCTTCTCATCGCTTATCAGATGGCCCATATCGAGCGTGATAACCCTTTTATGCATTTCGTTTACCACCTTTTCGGCATGGGTAGCCATCAGAATAGTGGTGCCGCGGTTGTTGATATCCTCTAAAATGGCCATGATTTCCGCCGCTTTTTCGCGGTCTAAGTTCCCTGTAGGCTCGTCCGCAATCAGGATAGAGGGATTATTGGCCAGCGCACGCGCCATGGAAACGCGCTGTTGCTCGCCGCCGGAAAGCTGGGAAGGGTAGGCCTTGGCCTTTCGGGAAAGTCCCACCATATTCAGAACCTCCGGAATACGGCGGCGCATCTGGCGCGAGGAGGCGCCCACTATGCGCATGGCAAAAGCCACATTTTCATATACCGTACGCGCAGGAAGGAGGCGGAAATCCTGAAAAACCACGCCGATTTCGCGGCGCAGAAAAGGAATTTCCTTTCTTGTGAGTGCCCCGATATTGTGGCCGTTTACAATCACCTCGCCCTTTGTGGGGGTTTCCTCACAAAGGAGCATACGGATAATCGAAGATTTGCCGGCGCCGCTATGCCCGACTAAAAAGACAAACTCCCCTTTTTCCACATGGAAGCTTACATCCTCCAGCGCCAGCGCCTTATTGTCCTCGTAAATTTTGGTAACATTGTTAAAATAAATCATATTTTTTATCCTTTAGTGTTACAGGCAAAGCCGCGGCTTTGCCTGTTCGTTTACAGTTTCATGGGGGATGCGTTTAGATAGCGCTTTACCATCATGGCAATTTTAAATACGATGGCATGATCAAAAATACGCAAATCCAGACCCGTCAGCTTCTGCACCTTGTCCAGACGATATACAAGCGTGTTGCGGTGTACATACAGCTGGCGGGAGGTTTCGGAAACATTGAGGTCGTTTTCAAAAAACTTCTGGATAGTAAAGAGTGTTTCGGAGTCAAGCGCGTCAATGGACTCCTTTTTAAAGACCTCGGACAAAAACAACTCGCAAAGTGTTGTCGGCAGCTGATAAATAAGGCGACCGATGCCGAGATTTTCGTAATTGATAATGGAATGTTGGGTGTCAAAAACCTTGCCCACCTCCAGCGCCACACGCGCGTCCTTATAGGATTTTGCCAAATCCTTGATGGTGGGGGCAACGGAGCCGATGCCGATAGTTACCTGCGCGTATGCCTCGGTGTTCACCGTATCCAGCACGGTCTGCGCAAGCGTATCCAGCTCCGCCCCTGTCATATTCGGCTTTATTTCCTTGGCAAGGATGGTGTTCCGCTCGTCAAGGCTGAAAACGAAGTCGCGGTTTTTCTCCGGGAACAGGCTTTGCACAACCTCTACCAGCGTGTGTGCGCTGGACGAATTATCGCGCGTGCGCAAAAGCATAATCACGCGCGGCACATCATAGGCAAGATGCAGTTCCTTTGCGCTGACCAGTAAATCCCCGGGGAGCAAATTATCGAGAATAATATTGCGGATGAGATTGGAGCGGTCATATCTGTCGTTATGCAGCTGGTTCATGGAGCTTATGGAAATCGCTACCATTTCGGCAAAACGAACGGCATCCTTATCCTCACCCTCCACAAAGACAACAAATTCCGGCGTACCGTGGGAAGGATAGCCTAAAAAAGTAAAGCCGAGAAAATGAAGCGGCTCATCCATCGTTTTGGTAAGACGGGCAAGCTTATCCGCCTGCTGCAAAAGCTTTACATCCTCCGGATAGGAGAAAATAAAATCGCCGTCTTCATAAAGGCCGATTTTGCGGCCGATAGATACACTCATCTGGTACAGTACGCTTTGGTAAAATTTGTTTGCCATCTCGTTCTCCTTTGTTCCGTTTTATTGCATAGGAAGCCGCCCTGTGGGAGAAAATACAAAAAAGAAGGGCAAGCTTTATGTTTTGCTCGGAAAGCCGAAAATAGTATACTACTTATATTATACCTTTTTTTCGTTTTTTTGCAAGAAATATTTATAAAATTAACAAAAATGTAACATAGAACGGCGCTCGCGCAAAAAAGGGGCAAGGCATAATTTCGGGTCAAAGATAATATAATACAAAGAGAAGAAAACAAAGGAGAGGAGTGTGCGTCCTTTGCGCCATACAAAATGCTTGGCCATGGTACTGGCAGGCGGGCAGGGAAGCCGGCTGGGTGCGCTTACCCAAAATCTCGCAAAGCCTGCGGTGCCGTTTGGCGGGAAATACAGAATTATTGATTTTGTGCTCAGTAATTGTACCCATTCCGGTATTCAGACCGTGGGGGTATTGACGCAGTATCAGCCGCTGGATTTAAATACCTATATTGGCAGCGGGCAGCCGTGGGACCTCGACCGTAATCGCGGCGGCGTGTACATTCTGCCGCCCTACCAGAAAATGGGAGCGGGGGAATGGTATAAGGGAACGGCCAATGCCATCTACCAGAACATTGGCTTTATTGAGCGGTTCAGTCCCCGGTATGTACTCGTTTTGTCGGGCGACCATATCTACAAAATGCACTATGGGAAAATGCTGGATACGCATATAGCGACAGGGGCGGCGGCCACGATAGCCGTTATTCGTGTGCCGATAAACGAGGCTTCGCGCTTTGGTATCATGAGTACGGATGAGGCAGGCAGAATTACCGAGTTTGCCGAAAAGCCGGAAAAGCCGAAAAGCGACCTCGCGTCCATGGGCGTCTATCTGTTTGATTGGCAGATACTGAAAAAGTATTTGATTTTGGACGAGGGAAATCCGAAGTCCGACAACGATTTCGGTAAAAATGTAATTCCCGAAATGCTCGGGGCAGGGGAAAGACTTCAGGCCTATAACTTTGACGGCTACTGGAAGGATGTCGGAACAGCCAGGAGCCTTTGGGAGGCGAATATGGATTTACTCCGTACGCCGCCGCGGTTTGATTTGTATGACCCCGACTGGACGATTTTCAGCCGTTCCATTGCCCAGCCGCCGCATTTTATCGCGGAGAGCGCGCGCGTTTCCGACAGCATCGTGACGGAAGGCTGCCGCATTTACGGCCGCGTGCATGAAAGCATACTGTTTCGTGGCGTTACGGTGCGGCGCGGTGCCAAAATTGTCAGCAGTATCATTTTTCCGGATGCGTATATTGAGGCGGATGTCCGCATAGAAAATGCCATTATTGGCAGCGGTGCCAGAATACGGCGCGGAGCCGATGTGGGTTCAGGGCATCCCGGCGATATCTGCGTGATAGGGGACGATGCCGTGGTAGGCCCGGGCGTGCAGCACAGCACCGATAAAAAAGCAGCAATCGGAGGGATGTAAATGCAGGACACAATGGGAATTATTCTAACAGAAGGCGAGGATGTGGCACTTCGGGAGCTTACCGAGATAAGGAGCGTGGCGGCACTCCCCATAGCCGGACGATACCGCCTGATTGATTTTATCCTTTCTGGCATGGTAAGCTCCGGCATTATCAATGTGGGCGTGGCCACCAAGCATAAATATTCCTCCCTTATGGACCATCTCGGCGCCGGAAGTCCGTGGGACCTGCAGCGCGAGCATTACGGCCTTTTTGTTCTGCCGCCGTATGCAAGCTATGAAAGAAAGGGCGCGATGATAGGGGAGATAGATGTACTCATGGGCATCATGCCGTATCTGAGGCGGAGCCGCCAGAAATATGTGGTGCTGGCCGAGGCCAACACCGTTTGCCATATCACCTTTCGGGAGGCCCTTAAAAAGCATAAGGAAACGGGGGCGGATATTACGGTCGTCTATCGGGAGGAAAAAGAGGCCGACCGCTTTTTAGTGCTGGAAACCGAGGCCGATGGCCGGATATGCGATATGGCGTGGCAACCGAGAAATGGAAAAAGTCGCAAAGCGGCGATGGATATATACATTCTGGAAAAGGAGCTTTTAATCCGCATGATAGAAGGGGCGGCGGCGCGGGGCGAGCATAGCCTTGTGATGGATGTACTTGTGCGAAACCGCGAAAATCTCCGCATGTACGGCTGGGAATTTCGCGGGTATGCCGCGCGGATTGATTCGGTGGCCGCCTATTTTTCCTGCAATATGGATGTTTTGCGCGAAGAGGTGCAGACGGCACTTTTCAGGCAGGAGGATGCCATTTTCACCAAGCTGAAAAATCAGGTGCCGACCCGTTATGGGGAGAGTGCGGATATTACGAGGTGTCTTGTGGGAGATGGCTGCATCCTGGAGGGCAGCGCCGAAAACTGCGTGTTTTTCCGCGGCGTCAAGCTCGGCAAGCATGCGCATCTGAAAAACTGTATTGTTATGGAAAAAACGCACATCGACACAAATTGCACAGCCGAAAATGTGATTTTCGATAAGGAATGTCTGATGCGGGAGGGACGGCGCCTTACAGGCCAGCCAAATTATCCCATCATTATCCGAAAGGGTGCCGTGATTTAAAAAGGAGGACGAAAATGCAAAAAAAGCGAAAAGGGCGGAAGAAATGCTGTTTATTTCTGGCGTTTCTCCTGCTTTTGTCAGGGTGTGGAGAAGGCGAGGTGGCCACGCCCGAAGAGCCCGATAAGACGGTAGAGGTTGCCGCCACCGGCTGGGGATACCGGCCGATGAAGGGTGCGCGTCCCGAATTTACTGCGGCACAAATAGAAATGATGGATACATACGATTGTATCTATATGGGGAAAGAGGACGAGGGGATATATCTGACCTTTGATGAGGGGTACGAAAACGGCTATACGGCCTCGATTTTGGACACCTTACAGGAAAAAGGCGTAAAAGCTGCCTTCTTTATTACGATGCCTTACCTCGAGAAGAACGAAGACCTGGTGCGCCGCATGGTGGCGGAGGGGCATACGGTAGGGAACCACACCGTAAACCACCCCTCTCTGCCATCGGTGCAGAGCGATGAAAAGCTACAGGCGGAGCTATCCGGTCTTGCGGCGGCCTTTCAGGAAAAATTCGGTATTCCCATGACTTATCTTCGTCCGCCTAAAGGGGAATATGATGAAAGAACGCTTCGCATCACAAAGGACATGGGGTACATCAATGTTTTCTGGAGCTTTGCGTATGAGGACTGGGCGCAAAACGAAAGCCGCGGCAAGGCGTACGCCTATGATAAGGTGACAGGCGGCCTTCATGGTGGCGCCGTGCTCCTTTTGCATGCCGTTTCGCGCGATAATGCCGAGGCCCTCGGCGATATTATTGACGAGGCAAGGGCGCGCGGATATGTTTTCCGCTCGCTCGATGAATATGTAAAATAAAAAAGGATATAAGAAAAACCGCCCCCACTTGTTAGCTTTTCGTCTAACTTTTGGGGGCGGTTCATGTTTGGGTTCCTTTTGCCGGTGGTTATGACTAATCCCAAAATTCAAATAATTTTTGCAAAGGTATTTCTAAGGCATCGGCAATATCAATGAGTGTATCTATTGTACATGAACAGGCTGCGGTTTCAATTCTTTGCATGTGATTTCGGCTTATATTCGCTTTTTCTGCCAGTTGCATCTGCGTCATGCCTTGTTCTTTTCTGTAGTGTAAAATATTCAGGCCTATTCCGAGCCAGATGTCATAGTTTTTATTTTTCATATACATCCACCTTTTAAGGAAGCATAACGCCGTCCTTATAATATACGCGATGTACGCGCGGCATGAAGTTACAAACGACCTCATAATTAAAGCTGTGGCTCATATTTCCTAAATCTTCCGCTGAAATGCGCGCCCCTTCGCTCTCGCCGAGAATTACGGCGTGGTCGCCTACGGAAACCGCGTCTATATCGGTGATATCCACCATAATCTGGTCCATACACACTTTGCCGACAATCGGCGCCTTTTTGCCGTTTATCAGCACATACCCCACCCCGGTAAAGCAGCGGTTAAAGCCGTCAGCATATCCGATGCAAACGGTGGCAATCCGGCGCGGCGTGGGGGCGGTGTAAATATGCCCGTACCCGATTTTAAAGCCGGCAGGAACCGTTTTAACATGCACGACATGGCTGATAACCTCCATAGCCGGCCGCAAGGTTACCTTTTCCGTATCCATTTCGTCCGAGGGGTACAGGCCGTAAAGGGCGATACCCAGACGGCACATATCATATTGCTTCGTAAAATCCATCGTGCCGGCGCTGTTACAGATGTGCTTTATGGGAATTTCCACGCCCCGCTCCTCTAAAAGGGCGATAAAGCCGTCAAAGAGAGCCGTTTGCGACAGCGCATCCGTCTTGTCGGCGCAATCGGCGCAGGCGTAGTGGCTGAAAAGGCCTTCTACAAAAAGACCGGGGAGGAGGGAAATCTCCTGCACAAGGTCGGCACTTTCCGCGTCGGGCGTAAAACCGATGCGGCCCATGCCGGTATCCAGCGCAATATGTACACGGGCGCGGCACCCTTTCTCCACCGCAAGGGAAGAAAGAAGCTTTGCCTCTTCTATATTAAAAATAGTGGCCGTAACATCAAAATCCAAAAGCGCGTCATACTGGTAGGGACTGGTATAGGAAAGCACCAAAATCGGCTTTTTTATACCGCCCTCGCGAAGGACAATCGCCTCGTCAAGACCGGCTACGGCAAAATAATCCACCTTTTCTTCTATCGAACGCGCTACCATAACGCTGCCGTGTCCGTAGGCATCGGCCTTTACAACGGCCATAGCCTTCACGCCCTTCCCGAGGCAGGCACAAAGCGCCTCGAGGTTATGCGCGATAGCATCTAAATCAATGCGCGCGAAGGTGCGGTGGTATAGGGGATAGGTATGCAAAGTCGCCATTTTCTATGCCCTTTCCGCTAAAATGGCTGAGAGAGGCTTGATGGCGATGCCTTCCTTCTCCAGCGCATCTCTTATTTTCTTTACGAAAAGGAGAGCCTTTTCGCTGTCACCATGTACACAGACGGAATCGGGACAAATTTCGATTTCCTTTCCGTTTATGGAGGTGACGCTGTGGTTTTTAATCATACCGATAACGCGGCGGACAGCCTCATCCTCATCGTGAATCATAGCACCCGGCTTTGTCCTGGCCACCAGCGCACCGTCATCCTCATACGCGCGGTCGGCAAACACCTCCGCGGCGTAGGGAAGGCCGATTTCTTTGGCGGCCTCTATCATCTGACTGCCGGAAAGTCCGAGCAGCACAAGCTTCGGGTTGTAGGCATAAATGCCCGCACAGATGGCACGGGCCAGCGCGCCGTCCTTGGCGGCCATATTGTAAAGCGCGCCGTGCGGGTTTACATGCTGCAGAGGAATACCGGCGCTTTGGCAAAAAGCATCGAGCGCACCCACCTGATATACCGTCAGATTTTTAACATCCTCGGGCGAAATCTGCATATTTCGGCGGCCGAAGCCCTGCAGGTCCGGAAAGCCGGGGTGCGCACCGATGGCGGCACCGGCCTCCTTGCAAAGCCTTGCCGTTTCTGCCATAATCGTAGGGTCGCCGGCATGAAAACCGCAGGCCACATTGGCAGAGGAAACAAGCGAGAGAATTTCGGCATCTCTGCCGATTTTATAGGCACCAAAGCTTTCGCCAAGGTCGCTGTTGAGGTCAATCGCGTACATCTATTTATCAGTCCTTTAACAAAGTATTTTTCACATCGGTAATGAACATGTGGCCGGGCGCATGGCTGATAGCAATCGGCGGCTTTGCGCTCATTACAACGGATTGCGGCGTAACGCCACAGCACCAGAAGACAGGAATTTCCCCATCGCGGATAGTAACGGCATCGCCGAAATCCGGCGTATGAATGTCGCGGATGCCGATTTGGGCAGGGTCGCCCACATGGATAGGCGCACCGTGTACCCGCGGCATGGAGGCGGTGATGCTGACGGCGCGGATAACCTGGTCCGCCGGCATCGGGCGCATGCTCACGACCAGCTTTCCATGGAAAATGCCGGCCTCTTCACAGTCCACATTTGTCAGATACATCGGCACATTTTTGCCTTCCTCAATATGCCGCACCGGCACGCCGGCCGCGAGCAGCTCGCCTTCAAAGGAGAAGGAGCAGCCAATGAGAAAGTAAACAAAATCATCGCGCCAAAGGTGCGAAATGTCAGTACATTCATCGGTCATAACACCGTTTTCCCAGACTCTGTATTTAGGGATATCGGTAGCAATATCGCCGCCATTTGCCATTTTCTTGACAAGGCGGCTGCCCACATCACCCACCTCTAAAATAGGGCAGGATTTAGGGTTTCTCTGGGTAAATAGCAAGAAATCGTAAGCATTCTCCCGCGGCAGGACAAGCAGGTTTCCCTGTGCATATCCGTCGCACATGCCCGAGGTCTGACCGGTGATTTCACCGCGGCGGATAAGCTGCCGCACCTCGGAAGGTTGCCAGCTGGAATAATTCATGGTTTTTCGCTCCTATCTTGAAAAAATCGTGGTATATTGTAAGTCCCAAAGCTTCTTTTGCTCTTCCTTTTTAAGGTGGACCGCCTCGCGCCGGCTCACGGCCGTGAAGCGGATAAGGGTGCCGGGCCTTGCTTGCGCAATTTTCGTAAGGTCCGCAGAAATCACGGTGGCAATTTTGGCGTAGCCGCCGGTGGTCTGTCTGTCCGCCATCATAATAATCGGCGTGCCGGAGGCCGGAATCTGCACAGAGCCGGTGGCAATGCCGTCGGAAATAATATCCACGCCCTCTTTGTTTTCAATCGCCTCGCCGTCAAGCCGTATACCCATACGGTCCGATTTGTCCGTAACGGTATAGGTGCTTTCCAAAAAGGTTGTAAGGCCTTTGTCTGTAAAATAATCGTCCTGCGGGCCAAGAAGAACGCGAATGCCGATGGCAGAAGGATAATTGTTATCGGCCGTGGTGCTTCTCTCGCCGAGCAAGGCAAAAGGCACGCTCTGCCGAAGCGGGAGCGCGTCGCCCGCGCGAAGCTTCCGTCCTTCAAAGCCGCCAAGTCCGCATTTTAAATTGGTGGACATGCTGCCCATAACGGAAGGCAGGTCAAAGCCGCCGGCTACCGCCAGATACGAACGCATACCACTTACGGCGGCTCCCATGGAGAGAACGGCACCGGCCGGCGCCGCCACATTTTTGTACATGGGAATTGGCTCGCCGTCCAGCATGGGAGACATATCGGCGCCCGTAAGCGCAATCACCGTATCGCACGAAAAGGAGGCCGAAATGCCCATCATAGTCATTTCAATCGTGCCGTCCCCGGGCGCATTACCGACTAAAAGGTTTGCCGTTTTCATAGCATACGCATCCATGGCGCCGCCGGGGGAAAAGCCGGTGCGCATATACCCGAAGCGCCCCTCGTCTACAATCGTGGAAAGAGGGCCGGGAGAAAGAATCGTCATCTTCATATTGTTTCCTCCCTTACTTCGATTTCACTCGCCGCGGAAGACCGCTCGGCAAACTCGGCCGGCGAAATGGGGATAAAGCGGATATAATCCCCGGCCTTATACAAAATCGGATTTTCGCGGGAGGGGTCATAGACCTTCACAGGCGTCCGCCCGATAAGCTGCCAGCCGCCGGGGGAGGCCAGGGGGTAAATGCCTGTTTGCTTACCGCCGATGCCCACCGCCCCTTCGGGGATGGTGGTACGCGGGGAGGACAGGCGCGGCGCTTCTATCCGCGGGTCCATACCGCCGAGGTACGGAAAGCCGGGAAGAAAGCCCAGCATATAGATAAGATAATCTGTCGAAGAATGAATAGAAATAACCTGTTCCTTGGAAAGGCCGGTGATGGCACACACATTGTCCATATCAGGTGCAAATTCACCGTCGTAACAAACAGGAATAAGGAAGACACGCTTTTTTCCTGCAGCGCCTTCCTTATAAGCATTAATAATATTCCGGATGTATGTTTCCAGCCTTTTCGCGGAGATGACAAGCGGGTCAAAGTAGACGGTAAGGCTGCAGAAGGTGGGGACGCTTTCTAAAACGCCCCTTGCCGGCCGCCTTTCCATTTCTGCCGCCAGAAACCGGATTTTGCGGTTGGTTTCTTCGCAGATTTCCTTAGAAAATTCTACCGTTATCGCGCTGTCTCCGCAGGGAAGAAATCGAATGGATTGCATAAGTCGTTTCCTTTCCGCAGAAAGCTTTTATTTAGCCAAAATAATGCAGCTCCTCCACCTTTTCAAACCAGGTTTTGCACTTTTCGCGAAGGGAAAGAGCACTCTGTACCATTTCGCGCATAAGTGTAACAATCGAGAGATTGATGGGGAGACCAAAGCCGTCAATAGCCGGAATGAGCCAGCCGTACATGTCAATCATGCCGCTGTTTTTCGCGGTTATCATAGCCTCTTTCTCCAGCTCCGCCGTGTGCATGATATCTACATCCTCCAGGAGGAAGGCCATAGCGGCAATCATCGCATAACAGCCCCAGTCGGAAACGGTGGCGGTGATGAGATTGTCAGCCGCTGTACGAACAGCCAGACCGCCGCCACAGCCGCAGCTGCAAGCATTTTTGGCGGCGTAGGGGATATAGGTGTCCAGCGTTTCGCGGATGGCACCCATACCGATTTCGTTGCCTAAATCGCCAATAGCGATATTGAGAATGCCCATTTTCTGGAGCTTTTCAAACAGGGCGTCCTGCTTTGCCTCCAGCGGCGTTACATCAAGACCTATTGCGTTATGGTACACACCTTGCTCATTTGCACCGGGACATTCAATGCTGATAACTGCCGAAGGTGTAGCGGCAGCGATAATTTCATCCGCCTGTGCGGCCGCCTTTTCGGCATCCTTTGTATAGACAATCACGCCCATGGAAACCGGAATTTCGCGGAGCGTTTCGATGTCCTCAAACAGGTGCAGACCTACGCAGGAGGCGAGATTGCGAACAGCCTCGTAGTTTTCCTCCGGGCAGATAAGGATGGGCTTTGCGCCGAAAGCCTTGACAAGCGCACGGCAAAGGAGCATGGAGCTTATAATGCCGTCTGTTTCCGCCTTTTTATAGGGGCGCAGAACAAAGCCGGTCAAAACATACACAAAGTCGCCTTCCTTTACGGTGTCCACCAGCTTTCCGGCTGCGTTCATGCAGGTCGGGCCGCCGGCAAGCTTACGGGAGGCATCGTATAAAATCTTGCAAACGCCGTACCCTCTGGGGTCGAGGTTAGCAAGGTCATCGAGACTCTGGCCGAGATTTAATATGGTAAGTTCCTTCTGTGTCATTGGTATTTCTCCTTCCGGGCCTTTCTTATTTCGTTTCTTCCATGAATTCGCGAAGAACCTCGTCCTGAATAGCCTTTAAGATAGCGGGGGCCTTGCCGCCGACGGGCTTTCCGTCAATTTCCTCTGCCGCCAGGCAAAGAGAACCGGAGGAGGATACAATAACCTCGTCTGCATTCATCATTTCGTCCAGCGTAAACGGTGTTTCATCTACACCAATACCCAGCTTTTTGCAGGCGCGAATCAGGTGTGCTCTGGCAATACCCGGCAGAATCAGATGGTCTGTCGGTGCGGTGGTGAAGATACCATCCTTAATAATATGTACATTACTGTGTGCACATTCCGTCACGCGCTCTCCGCGGTGCAAAACGGTTTCGTCGCAGCCGGCCTCCTTGGCCTTCTGGGAAGCCATAACAGAGGGGATTAAGTTCAAGGTTTTGATGTTACAATGGAGGAAACGAGTGTCCTCTAAGGTAATCAGCTTTATCTTTTTATAGGTGTCTACAATGTCCTTCGGGGAAATCGTAATCCAGAGGTTTGCCTTCGAGCCATCGGTCGGGAACACATGGTTGCGGCGGCCGGTGCCTCTTGTAACCTGCCAGTAAACGAAGTTGGAGCCGGTGTCCATCTTGGAAACCATTTCGTTTAAAATGGCCTTCATTTCTTCCTTCGTCTGACCGATTTCTATTTTCAGAAGAGCGGCACTGTTATAGATGCGGTCAATGTGCTCATCCAGCGCAAAAATTTTGTAATTGCGGCTGTAGGTGGCATCATATACACCGTCACCAAAATAACAGACTCTGTCATTCATAGGAATCATCATTTCGTCGGCTTCGCCGAACTGTCCATTGTAGTAACCCAGATTTTTCATACTAAAAACTCCTTTTTTACCCATTTTCGCCCATTATATCACCACTTGGGGAAAAAAGTCAATTATTTTAGAGAAAATAAGGTTAATTTTTTCACAAACGGAGGATTTCCGTAAAAATTGGTGCGGCAGAAGAAAAGGACCGGCACACTTTTGGTGTGTCGGTCCTTTCTATAGAGTAAGTCTGTAAGCCGAGTTCTGTCTTGAATAATCATCTATCTACGCCGCACATCGCTGCGCGGCTTTAGCCACCGGTCGAAGAAGCGCCGGGCCGGCTTATCTCTCCTGTCGGTGTTGCACCGGGTGGGGTTTATACGGCCGGTATGTCTCCATACCGCCGGTGAGCTCTTACCTCGCCTTTCCATCCTTACCACCCCCGGAGGGTGGCGGTTGTTTTCTGTTACACTATCCTTAGAGTCGCCTCCACCAGACGTTATCTGGCACCCTTGCCCTGTGGTGCTCGGACTTTCCTCACCGAAGCCAAAGGCTTCGCCGCGATTATCCGGCTTACTCCAAAAAAAGTATAGCACAAAACAAAAGAATTTGTCAATGGTTTTCTGCCTCTTTCTCCGCCAGAAGGAGCCGCAGGCGCCTGATGGCTTTTTTCTCCGTGCGGGAAACCTGCACCTGCGTCATGCCCAGAAGAAGAGCCGTTTCGCTTTGCGTCTTATCCTTATAATAACGGTACAAAATCACCTTTTTTTCTATCTCGTCCCCTTTTTCCAGAATGTGCAGGAGCGTCATACGGTCGGCAGACTTCTCCGTCATATCCTCGCCGCCGCACAGCACATCCTGCAAAAGGCCCTCGCCGTCCCCAATGGGGCGCTGGAGCGAATCCGGCTCCTGCATGGCCTCCATGGCCGCCGCAACCTCCTCAGGCGGGACACCGAGGTATGCCGCGATAGCCGATAAGGGAACCTCCTGTCCGCTCCCTTCGGCAAGCGTCCTTGTGGCGGCAGCTGCACGGGCGGCCAGCTCCTTTGTGCTGCGGCTTATATGCAGCATGCTGCTGTCGCGCAGGTGCCGCCGCACCTCGCCCATAATCATAGGAACGGCATAGGTGGACAGCGCCAGACCGCGTTCAAGGTCAAAGGCGCGCACAGCCTTGATAAAGCCGATGGCGCCGAGCTGAAAAAGGTCCTCATCGTCCGTGCCGCGTCCGCGAAAACGGGCGGTAATACTGCGGATGAGAGGCGTGTTATCCTTCGTAAGTGCCTCCAGGGCGGCTCCGTCACCGCTTTGCGCGGCGCGGATAGCCTCGTATGTACCGCTATCCATGAATCCGTTTCGTCATGACAACGCGTGTTCCCTCGTCCACACGGGAGGAAACGGCGAGGCTGTCCATAAAGCTTTCCATCACCGTAAAGCCCATGCCGCTCCGCTCCAGATGCGGCTTGGAGGTGTAAAGAGGGCGCATGGCCTTTTCAATATCGGCAATACCGCGCCCCTTGTCGCGGATGGTAAAGGTCAGAAGGGAGCCGCTTGCCTCCATCTCCAGACAAACGCGGCCGCTTTTTCCTTCGTAGCCGTGAATAATGGCGTTGGTGACGGCCTCGCTGACCGCCGTTTTGATGTCCGCCAGCTCCTCCACCGTGGGGTCCAGCTGTGCTGCAAAGGCGGCCGCCGCCACGCGGGCAAAGCCTTCGTTTACAGAACGGGCGTCTAAAATAATTTTTACTTTGTTCTCCACTTTCCTTCCCTCCTTACAGACCGGCAGCCGCATCGCTGAGCGTTTCATAAATCGGTATAATTTTATGAATACCGGCAAGGCGAAGGAGCCTGTCCGCCTGCTCGGTAGGCGCCGCGATACAGGTTTTTCCGCCGAGTGCCGATACGGTTTTGTACCGTCCGATGATAATGCCAAGCCCGGCGCTGTCCATAAACCGAAGCTCTGAAAGGTCAAAAATGAGGTTTGGCATACCCGCGGAGGAAAACCGGGCCTCCAGCTCCTGCCGGATGGTGGCTGCGTTGTGATGGTCAAGCTCTCCTCGCAAAGTAGCAACGAGCGCACGGCCGGTTGTTTTGCATACGAGTTCCATGATGATGCCTCCTGTTTCCTTAAAAATTTTACAGATAAAACTACTATTCTGCCCGCAAAAAGGAATTCCTTCCGCGAAAAAACACTACTTTTGTCGATTGGATTTTTCTGGAAGAAAGATATAGATAATTATGTAAACCAAATGAGGATTCAGAACAGACAAAGCAAAAAAGGCGGAGAAAAGTTATCCACAATAAAACTGCGTTTTAACCACTTATCCAAATAGTTATCCACATTTTCCACAGGCTTTCTGCGGAATTTTTGGCCCCTATGTGGAAAACTGAAAAGTGCGTTTTTCCAGCAAAAAAACAGGTTTACAAAATTCGGTCGCCGCCCGGAAAAAGAACAAAAAAAGACCGCATTTTTCTGCAAAAATACGGTTTTTCTTTTCTGCGGACGGAAAATATGGTATACTGTAGAAAAAAGGGGAAAACAGGGGACCAGACTATGCGATATCTGATAGGGATTTTCTCGTGCGCCTGTAAAACGGAAGGCGTTTTATGCGCCGAAACAGGACAGGTGCTACGCTACCTTTCGGCGGCTGTTTCGCCGGAGGAGATGCTGCAGAAGCTTCTTTCCGGCATGCCTGAGGGGGAAATGGCCGTTTGGATAGGTGCAAAAGAGCAGATAGCGGAAGAACAGATGCCCGGCATACTGCCGGAAAAGGCACGGGTATTTTACACCACTTGCGCGGAAACGATACTGTGCGCGCATGGGGAGCCGGGCGAGGACGGTGCATGTCTGTATATGCACCTTGAGGCTTTTGCGGCCGCGCAAAGGGATGGGAAAACCATCGACATTAGCGGCGATGCGGCACCGCCGTTTTATAGAGGCGGGAGCTACTTTGCCGGCAGCGCGGCCATAGAAGCCGCTCTTGCCGCCGTGAGGAAAACAGGAAAGCCAACTGCTCTTGTATATATGCTGGAGCAGGCAATCGGTATGCCACTTGCAGAAGGCGAGACATTTTTGAAAACAGCCGCGCCGGAAAAGGTGGCCTCCTTTGCAAGGCTTGTGCGCCGCGGCGTCCGCGCAGGGGATGCGGTGAGTATCGACATTGCGCGCCGTACCCTCGATGCGCTGCTCGGGTATGTAGAGGAAGCGGCTACGCTTTTTGCCGAGAGCGTGCTGCTATATGTTTTTGATGTGCCCGAGGAAGACAGGGCAACAATAAAAGCGGCTGTAGAAAGCCGCTTCGGAGAAAAATTTTCGGTTATATTTACCGCCGTGCCACCCGTCTGGGGTGCCGTACGCGGTGCGGCCGGGAAGCTTGGGATTTTGCCGGACAAGGGCTTTGCCGACCTTTTTCGGGAGACCTATTCTATATGTGCAGAATAATCCTCGCGACAGAGAAGAAAAGGGCAAGCGCGCATATATCCACGATGGTGGTGATGATGGGTGCCGCCATAATAGCCGGGTCAAGGCCCACCTTCTTTGCGGCAATCGGGAGAAGGCACCCTACGGATTTAGCAATAACCACCGTGGCGAGTAAGCTCAGGCTGACGGCAAAACTCAGCGCGACATTGTGGTCATAGAAAAGCCAGATGCGAAGGTAATTCACAAGCGCCAGCGCAAGACCGACCAAAACAGCCACGCGCACCTCCTGCCACCACACGCGAAGGGTATCCCGCCCGCGGATTTCGCCGAGAGAAAGACCACGGATAATCAGGGTGGAGGCCTGCGAACCGCAGTTACCGCCTGTATTCATCAGCATCGGCATAAACGAAACTAAAATCGGCATCACCGCAAAGGAATCCTGAAAGCGCGTTAAAATAGCGCCGGAAAATACAGAGGAAAGCATGAGCAGCAGAAGCCAGAAAACGCGGCGCTTGGCATGGTCGAAGGTGCCGGTTTTAAGGTAAGAGGTTTCAGACGGTGTTACCGCCGCCATCAGCTCAAAGTCCTCCGTGTTTTCCTGCTGGAGTGCATCTACCGCGTCGTCAATGGTAATAATGCCGACGAGGCGACATTCGCGGTCCACAACAGGCAGAGAAAGAATATCATATTTCTGGAAAAGGTTTGCAATATGTTCGCGGTCGGTATCGGTAGAAACGAAAAGGACCTGCGTATCCATAATGTCCCCTACGAGCGCATCCATGCGGGAGAGGAGGAGTGTTTTTACCGAAACAATGCCCTCGAGCTTCCGGTTTTCGTCCATCACATAGCAGGTGTATATGGTTTCCTTGTCGGGGCCGGTGCGGCGTATGGTGTCAAACGCGGCCGCCACCGTCATTTCCTTTTTCAGGCCGACAAACTCAATCGTCATAAGGCTGCCGGCAGAGTCCTCCTCATACTGGAGAAAACGGTTGATGAGCGCTCTTTTCTGCCGGTCGGTATTGGAAAGAACACGCTTTACGACATTGGCCGGCATTTCTTCGATAAAGTCCACCGTATCATCTAAAAACAGGTCGTCCAAAATGCCGGAAAGCTCACGGTCGGTAATGCTTTCCACGATGTGCATCTGTGCGTCCTTGTCCATATAACTGAAAACATCGGCCGCCATTCCCTTCGGTAAAAGACGAAAGACAAGGAGAGAATCCGTTTCCGAAAGTCCCGTGAAAAGCTCGGCAATATCTACGATATTGGCATTTGCCAGCAAATTCCGCGCGTTGCCAAACTGGCGGGCCGACAAAAGCTCCTGTACATTTTTGAGCATAAAAAAACCACCCTTCCCTTAAAATGGAGGTGGCAAACAAAGGAGAGTAAGCCAGAAGGCTTACTTTTTAATTTCGTATTGCCACCCGAGAGGGCAGCCGGCAAGCCTGCAGACTACCCCCGCATTTGTACGCTGACATAATCGACCGGGATATCCGTCCATAGGCTCACTTCCTTTTACATGAATTTTGGTTTATTATAGCATATTTGCGTGCCGTTGTCAAGCCTCAATATACCAAAAAATTTCGCAAAAAACCGGGGCGGAAAAATTGTCAAATTTAAGACCTTTTTTCCGGCAAATGTATTGACAAATTCTGCTATTTATGCTATAGTAAACGAAGGGAATAAACTGAAAGCCGAAGTGAAAGAAAATAAAACCAAAAGGCTTTCGGCGGGGACCTACAATAAAAGATTAAAGGAGAAGATAGTATGGAATTTAAAGTTTATCAGAAGGAACTCGAACTGCAGTCAAGAGGTTGGATACCGACATTTCACGATGTATCCAAAGAAATTGTAGAAATCGTTAAGGAATCCGGCATCAAAAACGGTACGGTTTGCATCGCTTCGCACCACACAACCTGTTCGGTAATGATTCAGGAATGTTCGCACGATATTGATTCTTTTGACCTTGAATATCTGCAGCATGACCTTCTGGATATTATGAGAAAAATGATTCCGGACTTTGCAGAAGAGCATCAGTACCGTCATCCCGGTCCGATTCATTCGCAGTTCGGCAGATATGTCAACGAACCCGGCGACTATACCAGCATGAATACCGACGGTCACCTCAGAAGCGTATTCTTCGGCAGAAGCGAAACCATGACGATTAAAGACGGCGTTCTGGACGGCGGCGAATTTGCCCACATTTACTTCATTGACTGGGACCATGTACGCGCCCGTCATCGCCAGCTGAATGTTACCGTAATGGGTACAACGGATGATGTAGAAGACAGAAAGTGGAAGGGTGGCGAAACCATCAACACCCTGCGTAAGTACACCGATGAAGAAAAGGCATACGATGTACACTACGACCTGCAGCTCAAAAGATAACGAATGAATACAATCACGATAGATATCGGTACAACAACCATTAAATGCGCCTTGTTTGAAGATGGCGTCATGAAAAAACATTTCGGCAAAGAGTACGCCCTTTGTGCAAACGGAAAATGCGTAACGCAAAATGCCGAGGATTGGTGCCGGCTGATTGCGGAGGGCGTCCGTTCGTTTGGCGACCTTTCCGAGGTAGGCGGTGTCTGCATAAGCTCGCAAGGGATTACCATTGTGCCTGTCGATAAAGACGGCACGCCGCTTTCGGATGCCGTCAGCTGGCTGGATGTGTCGGCGGAGGAAGAGCTGGAAGCGATGAAAAAGGCATTCGGGGAAGAGCATATTTTTGCCGTGACCGGCAAATTCTCGCTCCCTGCCTATTCGGCACCTAAAATCAAAAGAATGGTGTCGCAGAATATCGGTGCCGCAAAATTCCTGATGCCGCTCGATTATATCGGCTTTCTTTTGACGGGCGAATACTATACGGATTTTTCCATGGCCAGCGGCACGATGCTGTTTGACATTCATAAGCGCGCCTATGATAGCGAGCTTATGGCGTTTTGCGGCGCTAGTGCGGAGCAGTTTGCAACGCCGGTAGAAATGGGCGAAAGAGTAGGCACTGTCACGGCGGCGGCCGCGCAAATGTTCGGGATACCGGAGGGCACCCCTGTCATTATGGGGGCGCAGGACCAGAAGATTTCCGCGTATGCGTGTAAGCTTAACGGGGAAACGGCATCGGTTTCCATCGGCACCTCCACAGCCGTTTCCGTGTTGCATGAGCCCCGGCAGAAGGTCTCTGTTTTTGCCTATAACAAAAAGGACCTGATATACGAATCGGCGCTGAGCACAACAGGAGCCGCTATAAAGTGGCTGAAAAATGCGGCATTTGCAAGCTATGATGAAATGGACCGATATGCCGAAGAAACTGATGGAACAGACGGCGTAATCTTCGATAGCGATTTCACGGATGGCGCGAAAATCGAAAATATTACGCTTTCTACGAATAAGGGGCATCTGGTAAACGCCTTATATGCGGATATTGCAAAGAGGATAAAGGCAGCTCTGCCCGAGCAGATTTCCACCCTTATCCTGTTTGGCGGCGGCGCAAAAAGCATGCCGCTTGTCCGCACCATCGCGCGTGTTACGGGGTGTAAGACCGAGGTTCCCCCGTCCGTAGAAACGGCTCTGGAGGGAGCAGACCTACTGATAAGAAATTACTATAATTAGGAGGAAAAGTTATGTTAAAGGCCGGTGTCGGCGCGGTAGATATTTCCCCGAAGCTGGGAGTGCAGCTGGCGGGATATCCGCATTGTCCGCGAGAAAATACAGGCGTGCATGACCCCATTTTCGCCTCCGCCATTCATCTGGATGACGGTGCGAATAAGGTCACGATGGTATGCCTTGACCTATTGAGCTTCGGTAAAGAGCTTTGCGCGAAAATCCGGAGCCAGTTTCCGTATCCGATTACCTTTACCTGCACGCACACGCATTGTGCGCCGTGGATGAGCGACCCGCTCGCCTCGGAAAAGGAAGAGGGTATCTGTATGAATGAGGCTTATGCCGAGGAAACGGTAGCCAAAATAGTAGAGCTTCTTAAGAAGGTGGAAAAGGAAACCTTTTCGGCAGAGCTGGCAACGGCGGTCGGCCATTGTGGCGCGGAGCACGGTGTTGGCGGGAACAGACGCGAAAAGGGCGGCCTTTGCGACCCGGCGGTAAATATACTGGCCGTTCGCGAAAAGGGCGGTGCTATCCGCGGCATTTTAGTAAACTATGCCCTGCATCCGACCTATCTGCATGCCGAAAACACTTTGGTTACGGCCGATTACCCCTGCTACATACGCCGGTACTTCCATTTTGCCGAGCCAGAGGCGGTTGTCATGTTCGCCCAGGGCTGCTCCGGCAACCAAAGCTCCCGCTACCACAGAGTGGGGCAGGATTTCGAGGAAGCTGCACGCGTTGGCAGCACAATCGGTGTAAAAGTGGCCGATGCTCTGGAAACGGCAACCTTCAAGGACGATATAAAGGTTTCGCTTACCAGCACAACGATAGAGGACCTTCCGATGAAGACTTATCCGCCTGTAGAGGTGACACAAAAGCTGAAGGAGGAGGCGGAAGCCTACTATGCCAGCGTAAAGGATAAGGACTATATCACCGCCAGAAATGCGGAGCTTGCCATGTTTGGTGCGCAGAATAACTATGTATATTCGAAGCTTGCCGGCGAGAAAAGCCCCGAGCTTCCGATGGAGGTGGTTACGCTCGTGGTAGATGACACCTTGATTGTACAGCTGCAGGGCGAGCTGTTTGTAGAGTTTGGCCTGAAAATCAAGTCGTACTCCCGCTATGCCAAGACCTTTGTTTTCGAGGTTTCCAACGGCTATCTGCCCGGGTACATCTACACCGAGGAGGCCGGCAAGGAAGGCGGCTATGAGGTAGGCACGAGCCAGTTTGACATAAGCATTGAAACCTTTATGACAAATAAATTAAAGGAGATTGTGGAGAATGTTTGATTTTAAATGTGCAGATTTTGTTCCTTATAAAAACCGCGAGGTTTTGGAACGCGTCAGAAAAATGAGCGGGGAAGAGCTTACCAAGCATCCGAATCCCGACTTTAAAATTCATATTGTAACAGACCCCGGTCTTGTCTGGGTAGGCGATATGGTAGCGCGTATTCTCCGTTCGGATATTATGGACGAGAAGTGCGTTATGATTCTGCCCAATCCCTGCCCCGTTATCTACGAGTCGGTGGCGGCCACCATTAACAAACTGCGCATAAACTGCCGCAATGTTGTGGTATACACCATGGACGAATGGGCCGACCAGGACGGCAATATTGCACCGGTAGAATACGAAGCCGGCTTCTCCCATTCTCAGCTGAAGTATTTTTACGGCAAAATTGACGAAGACCTGAGAATGCCCCTGTCGCAGATTCATTATCCGACAACGGAGAATATTACAAGCTATTCCGATATGCTGGAGGCCGAAGGCGGCGCCGATATCTGCTATAGCGGTCCCGGCTGGGCAGGCCATATTGCCTTTATTGACCCGGATGTGCCGGAATTCAGCCCGAATTTAGACGAGTTTTTAAATCAGGGTGCGCGTGTGGTAACGCTCAATCCCATGACCATTATGCAAAACTCTCTGCACGGCGTATTCGGCCAGAGCGGTGATATTGCCAATGTACCGCCGCGCGCGGCTACGATTGGCCCCTTAGATGTAAAGAGGGCGAAAAACCGTCTGGAATGTCATGCCTTAACAACCGGCGGCGGCTTCTCCTCCTGGCAGAGAATGACCTCTCGTCTTGTCCTGCATGGTGAGGTTACACCGCAGGTGCCTTCTTCTATCCTGCAGCTGATGAAAACCGATGTATATGTTTCGGAAGCGATTGCCGCTCCGTTTGGCTGCATGGAGAAGGTGGGATACTAATGACCACAGTATACCATGGGAAAATAGTGCTACCAGACAGAGTGCTGGGTAGCGGCTATATCACCATAGAGGATGGCGTTATCACCTGTATCGGGGAGGAAGCACCGGAAGGCTGCACGCCGGTAGAAACGGAAGGCTTTGTCGCACCGGGATTTGTGGACATCCATTGTCACGATTGCCCGATAGTGTCAGGGTATGAAGACCCCGTGAAGGTAGCCGACTATCACTACCAGAGAGGGGCAACCTCCATGCTCCTGACCTTGTACAGAGGGCAGACGCATGAAAAATATCTTTCGCTTATCGAGCAGGTGAAACAGGCGCTTCCCGAGATGAAAAATCTGCGTGGGCTTCATTTTGAAGGCCCCTACCTAAACGGAAAATACGGCGCACAATCGCGTGAGCAGGACTATCCGAAAAAGGAAGAGTACATGGAATATCTCGCATCCGGCCTTTTCCGCCAATGGACATGTTCGCCCGAGGTGGAGGGAACAATGGAGCTGATTCGCGATGTAAAGCTCCATGGTGTGGTTCCCGCCATCGGCCACAGCGAAGCCTCTTATCAGCAGGTAAAAGATGCGGTGACGGCCGGCGCCGGCATTGTCACCCATATTTTCGATGCGACAGGCACCACGACCTTGCCGGACTCCTTTAGGGGAACGCTGGATGTCAGCTTCAATGAGGCTGCCATGCTGTTTTCGGATTCCCTGTACTACGAGGTGATTTGCGACAGGGAGTGGGTGCATGTGCGGAAAGAAAAGCTGGCGCTTCTCGAAAAGACGGTAGGCATCGACAAAATCGTGGCGATTACCGATTGCTGCTGCGGCTCCGCTGACGACGGCCGTGACATCAATGTTGTGGGTGGAGAGCTTATGGGCAGCAAGCTGACCATGATGGGCGTAGCGCAGAATTTGCACAAAGCCGGGTACACCATGCCCGAGATTGCAAAAATGACGGCACGAAACCCCGCCCGTGCGATTGCCATGACAGAGAGAGGCGAAATCGCGGTCGGCCAGAAGGCAGATTTGATTTTGGTGGACGATGAATATACCTTTATCCGCCATCTGCAATAGAAAAAGAATAGAAAGAAGACGAAACACCGTGTTTCGTCTTCTTTTTCGTATGCCGATTGACAGAACTGGAAAGGCGTGGTATAATGAATTCATCAACGATGAATTCAGCTAAATTCGCTAACGCGAGCTAAATTGAACAAGTTCAGCTAAATTGACCTTCGCTAAAGCTTTGGCGAAGGCAAAAAATTTATAGCATATACGGCGTCAAAGCGCAATACAAAAGAGGAGATAAATATGGATAAATTCTTTAAACTGGGAGAACGCGGCACAACGGTCAAAACAGAATTTATAGCCGGAATGACAACCTTTTTTGCCATGGTTTATATCCTGATGGTCAATGCAAATATGTTTGCCAATCCCTTCGGAAACGGCGAAAATCCCCTTGGCGTATCGTATGGCGCCATTTATATTGCGACGGCCATCTCCGCGGTAATCGGAACGGTACTGGCAGGACTACTTGCCAATCTGCCGCTGGTTATGGCAAGCGGAATGGGGCTTAATGCCTTTTTCGTATATACCGTTTGCATAGGCTTTGGATTTACATACGAGAACGCACTTGTTCTCGTACTGGTAGAGGGATTATTCTTTATTCTGCTCACCGTAACCGGCCTTCGCAAAAAGATTTTCGATGCTTTGCCGGATGCAGTAAAGCTGGCCATTCCTGCCGGGATCGGTCTTTTTATCGCGCTTTTGGGACTACAGAACGCAGGGATAGTGGCCCTTTACCTATAACATTTCCTACGGGATTGCCTTCGGTCTCATTTCCTATATCGTTATCAGCACCTTTTGCGGCGATTTTAAGAAAATCAAAGGCAGCTCGTGGGGGATTGCTTTCCTGTTTGTGGCCATGCTTTTGCTGACCCATTAAAGGCTGCCTATATACAATACATCATTCGGGGGGATTTACATGAAAAATCACAAAACGGCGGAACAAAGCAGTATACTTCTGTTCTTTTTGGTCTTCTTCTTATATGCGCTTGTATACATGACGAAAAACTGCTACAGCGCGGCCATGGCATCCATTGTAAAAGAGGGTATCATGACAAAATCGCAGACAGGCCTTATCGCGTCCATGTTTTACATTGTGTATGCACCGTTTCAGGTTCTGGGCGGGGTGGCGGCCGATAAGTATTCGGAAAAAACGCTGATTGCCGTCGGCGTTATCGGTGCCGGTGTGGCAAACCTTCTCATTTATTTTGTGCAGGACTATATAGCCATGATAATTATATGGTCCCTCAATGCGGTTGTGCAGTTTGGTATATGGCCGGGTATTTTCAAAATCATAACCACACGCATCATACCGGAGCAGCGGGTAAAATCTATTTTCTATATCAGCATGGCCTCGTCGGTAGGTCTGCTTTTCAGCTATTTACTCTCCATGTGCATTACGAACTGGAAGCATAATTTTCTGCTTTCGGCGGCCGTTCTTTTTATCAGCGCGGCGGTGTTTATCGCCGCGTATACAAAGCTGGATAAGAAGCTGGAGAAAACGGAGGCCGTGCGGGCCGCGCACGAAAAGACGGGCGGCAATATTTTCAAACTGTTCACGGGGTCGGGCCTTGTGCTTTTGTTTGTGGTGTACTTAGGCGTGAACCTTTTAAATCTCGGCGTCAAGTCCCTCGTGCCGGTTATGCTGATGGAATCGTATGACAGTATAAGTCCTTCGCTGGCAAACGGGCTGAATATTATACTTGTTGTGGTAAGTCCCCTGGGTATGCTGCTTGCCAAAAATGAGATTTTTACCAAGCACAGCGCCGTAAGCGTCATTTCTTTTCTGGTGGCGATGAGCCTTCCGTTTCTGGCGGTTATCACAGCCTTAGGGAAAGTCAACATAGCCTTTGTGGTGGCCTCCTTTGCGGCTCTGATGCTGTTTATGGCATCCACCATCCCGTTCTTTTCGCAGGTTTCCCTTTTCTTCCATAAATACGGGCGGAGCGCCACGATTGCCGGCATTTTCAACGGCATGGCGGCACTCGGCATTGTGCTGGCAAACTATGTATTTACAAGGATTGCCGAGGCAAAGGGTTGGATTTTCACGACGCGATGCTGGCTTTACATGGCATTGGGCGCGTGGATGCTTTCTCTGATAGCTATTCCGGTCTGGAAAAAATTTATAAAAAAATAGGGCATCCCGCCGGCGCGGAATTTGCCGGACCTACAGAGGCGATAGCATTTATCCCTCGGCCTCAGACCTCCTGACAGGTTCGCTTTTTTATATACTGACGCATAAAATAAAAAGGATGTAATTTACATCCTTTTCATTATTTCTTGCTTTTATTTTGTGCCGAAAATCCGGTCGCCCGCATCCCCGAGACCGGGAACGATATAGCAATTTTCGTTCAGACATTCATCCACATTGGCGCAGTAAATCTGCACATCCGGATGTGCCTCGGAAAGCGCACGGATACCTTCCGGCGCGGCTATCAGGCAAAGGAATTTAATTTGCGTGCCGCCGCTGGCTTTAATCTGGGATATGGCATCAATGGCCGAGCCGCCGGAAGCCAGCATCGGGTCCACCACAACGATAAGCCGCTTTTCAATATCTGAGGGAAGCTTGCAGTAGTAGGGCTGGGGGAGCATGGTTTCTTCATCGCGGTACATGCCGATATGCCCTACCTTTGCCGTGGGAACGAGATTTAACATACCGCTCACCATGCCAAGACCGGCCCGGAGAATCGGCACAATGGCAAGCGTTTTGCCGGCAATCATTTTTTGCGTTGTTTTCTGAATGGGCGTTTCAATTTCCACATCCGCCAAAGGCAGGTCGCGAAGGGCCTCATAACACATCAGCATTGTGATTTCCTCTACCAGCTCCCGAAACTCCTTGTTGGCCGTTTCTTTCTGGCGAAGAATCGTTGTTTTATGCTGAATCAGCGGATGGTCAAATATGGTAACTTTGTTCATGATAAACTCCTTACTCCTGGTCAGGTGCTTTGGAAACGATGAGATTAACAAGTATGCCTAAGATAAGAGCGCAAGCAACAGAGGTAATGGTAATGCGCCCGAAGTTTAAGGTAAGACCGCCGATGCCAGCAATCAGAATGGTAGAAACGACAAACAGGTTTTTATTGAGGTTTAAGTTAACGCTCTGGACCATCTTAAGACCGGATACGGCGATGAAGCCGTAAAGCGCCATACATACACCGCCCATTACGCAAGAGGGGATAGAGTTAACGAAGGCAATAAAGGGCGAAATAAAGGCGATAACAATGGCCATAACGGCTGCTGCTATGATGGAATAAATGGAAGCATTTTTGGTGATGGCTACGCAGCCTACGGATTCGCCATAAGTCGTATTGGGGCAGCCGCCGAAGATGGCGCCGAGGAAGGAACCGACACCGTCACCGATGAGGGTTCTGTGCAGACCGGGGTCCTCGAGAAGGTCCGTTTCGATGATGGAAGAAATGTTTTTATGGTCGGCAATATGCTCCGCAAATACAACGAAAGCAACGGGGATATAGGCAACGGCGATGGTGCCGAGATACGCACCACTCAGCTCGCCAAAGCCGCCGATAGCCGTAAGGACAGTAAAGTCAGGAACGGAGAAGAAGGTGCTGAGCGTAACGCCTTCTGCAAAGAGGGCGGCAAGCGGCTCCGTATTCAGAACGCGGATGGCGTCAATGCCGGCGGCGTTGCCAATCAGCGTGAAGATAAGCGATACGGCATATCCGCCGAGAATACCGAAAATGAAGGGGATAAGCTTGCCCATTTTCTTGCCGTAAACAGAGCATACAATCGTAATAATGAGTGTAGTAACGCCGCAGAGAACGGCAATAAGCGGAGAAGCCTCCACGCCGGGGATGCTGCCCTTTGTAAGGTCCCCAACGGCGTTGCTGGCAAGGGAAAGACCGATGATGGAAACGGTAGGCCCGATAACGGCGGCAGGCATGAGCTTGTTTATCCAGTTAACGCCTGCTATTTTTACAATGATTGCGATGATAACATACACAAGACCGGCAAACAGGGCACCGCAGATAAGGCCCAGATAGCCGAGGCTCATCGATGCACCGCCGGCAAATGCGGCAAACATCGAGCCGATGAATGCGAAGGAAGAGCCAAGAAAAACAGGGCTTTTGGCTTTCGTGCAAAGCACATAGAAAAGTGTGCCGATGCCTGCGCCAAAAAGGGCCGCGGCCGGGCTCATACCATTGCCGATAATCACCGGCACCACGAGTGTTGCTGTCATAATAGCCAGCAGCTGTTGTAATGCAAAAACAAGGAGCTGTCCGAATTTCGGTTTGTCTTTTACGCCATAGATAAGTTTCATTCGTAAATCCCCTCTCGAAAAGTATTTGTTTAGATAAAATTATTTATCTAAACAAAATTTTACTATTTTTGACACACTTTGTCAAGAGTGCACGAAAAAAGAATTTCTAAAAAAATCGGTATTTGTTGAAATTTGGCTATTAAGATGGTATAATGATTTCATCGAAGATGAAATCGTCGATATGAATTCTGGCGAATTCTCGATATGTCTTGCAGACTCGATATGTGCTGCGCACTCGATATGTCGCTGACGCGACGAGAATTCATATCATATCGAGTTTGAGCGAAGCGAAAACATATCGATTTTACGGAGTAAAAATATCGAGCAAGCGAAGCTTGCATATCGACAAAAACGATTGGCATACAAATTGTACACTAATTCTAAAGTTTGAAATGTAAGGGATAAAATGTAGGGTTCGATGCCTACATCGAACCGAAAGTGGACAGATGTCAGCATCTGTCGCAACAAAAAATTATTTCCAACCTGATAAAATCATAGAATGAAATCAGATAGGTGTCAGGGTGATGAACCAAGTTGTATAACGCATTTGCTAAGGAGAAGGAGGTTTTGCAAATGAAATTGAAGCGTGTTTTGTCTCTGGTTGTGATTTTTGTGATGGTTCTTGCGTTCTGTCCTGCTTATTCTGCCGAAGAGCAGAGCACAAAACGCAGTGGAAAGCTGGGCGATGACATACTATGGACGGTTAAAGATGGCGTTATGACCGTCTCAGGGCAAGGGGCTACATATGATTTTGAAAAATCAAGCTCCGCTTATGATTATGTTGATTCAGATATTGCAAGACAGGTATATAAGCTTATTATCGAAGAAGGTATTGTCCGTATAGGCAAAAATGCTTTTAGTAGTTTTAATATGCTGTCGGAAATAGCTTTCCCCAAAAGCCTTGAAGAAATAGGCGATAAAGCCTTTTGGGGAACATATGTAAAAAACATAGCTTTTCCTGAGGGCAGCTTGCTTAGAAAAATAGGCACAGAAGCCTTTAAAAACAGTTGGCGCATGGAAACTGCAGATTTATCATCCTGCCTTCAATTGGAAACACTTTCCCCGTATTCGTTCATGGAGTGCAGTGAGCTTTCAACAGTATTATTCGCTTCCAATAGCATACTTACTAAAATACCAGAGGGCGCTTTTCGAGGATGTACCTCTCTTTTAGGCGTTGTAATTCCTACAAGTGTTACCAGCATAGGCGAATATGCATTTTGGGGATGCTTTGGGCTTCATTATGTAAGCATTCCGGCTGAGGTCAGTTATATCGGGCAGAGCGTTTTTGCCGGTGCTACACCTGTGATATATGCTCCTGACGGAAGCTATGCCCAAAGCTATGCAAATAATAACTACCTCGTTTGTGTTGATGCGTCTTATGTGGAACCTGTTCCTGTTCTGTCGGGAACACTTTCAAACGGAATTACATGGAGCTATACAACCCATGGAACCCTTATGATTTCGGGAAATGGGGGTATAGAAGATTTTGAATCCTCGGCTCATGCTCCCTGGTATCGTCTTGCTGTCACAGGTATGAACAATCTTGTTATATCCGAGGGCATAACACACATTGGTGAGAGAAGCTTTCAATCATTTGAAAAATTAAAAACAGTTACATTGCCTTCAACACTAAAAACCATAGGCAAGTCTGCATTTTACGCATGCCGCGGCATCGAAAAGCTTGTTCTGCCCGAGGGCTTTGCCAAATTGGACGACAACGCACTTTATGCATGCGAATCGCTGAGAGAGCTTGTTATTCCGTCCTCAATGTACAGTATCGGCGGCTGGGCGCTTTATGGTCTTGATTCGGTGGAAAAGTATACCGTATCACCGGCAAACACTGCATTTTCATCTGACGAAAATGGAGTTTTATATAACGGGGATAAAACAGCAATTATAAAATTCCCTGCATCGTCGCCACTGAAAAGCTACACCATTCCTGCTTCTGTTTCGGAAATTTATCCAAATGCTTTTAATAAATGTAACAATATAGAAGAAATAAAATTTGAAGAAGGCTCTGTCATTACTTTAATAGGGCACAACGCCTTCTCTGATTCATCCATAAAAAGTATCACACTTCCTTCTGGTGTCAAATCTATTGCTGAAGCAGCATTTGATAATTGTTCCCATCTTGAAAATGTTGTATTGCCGGATGGACTGACAGAAATAAAAGATTCCGCTTTTCGTTGGTCGGGTCTGACATCAATAGTTATTCCGGGCACTGTGTCCGCGATCGGGAACTCGGCGTTCTATGGGTGTAAAAAATTGGAAAGTGTTACACTTGCCGATGGTATCACAGCAATAGGAGCCGCAGCATTTGCCAACTGTGCATCCCTTAAAGAGGTTTATCTCCCTCAAAGCCTTTTGTGGCTGGATTCTTCGGCGTTCCACTATTCAAACAGCCTTGAGAAAATATCGGTTTCAGAGCATAACCCATATTACTATGCAGACGAATACGGCGCAGTATATTACTGCGGCACGGAGCTCATATGGTATCCCAAGCTTTCAAATAATAAGATATGCATTATTCCAGAGGGAGTAACCGTCATAAACTACGAAGTTTTTGAAAGAGCCGCAAACCTTGAGGAGATAGTTCTGCCATCAACAATTTCATCAATAGAGGCAGGCAGTTTTCGTGGATGCTCATCGCTAGAGGCTATAACTATTCCCAAAAGAGTCACCGAGCTTGGTGGCGGTGTGTTTGAGGACTGTGTAAATCTTTCGGCCGTTACCTTTGAAGAAGGCGCAATGCTTTCATGTATTGGAGCAGGGGCATTTAGCGGTTGCAAAAGTCTGGAAGAAATAACCATTCCGAACAGTGTTGTAGACATCAAAAATGCTGCTTTTGCCAGATGTACAAGCCTTAAAATGGTTCATTTTACAAAAGATTCAAAGCTTGAATCCTTTTCGGATTATGCATTCACCGATTCTCATTTTGTTACTATTTATGCACCCGAGGACACCGTTGCAAAGGCATATGCTGAAAAGAACAGACTACATGTTCCGCTTACTGTTAATGTTGACGGAAACAAAATCGTATCCGATGTTCCCCCTATGATTGTTAATTTCAGGACCATGGTACCCATGCGAGCTATTTTTGAGGCACTTGATGCCGAGGTTTCATGGGATGAAACAGTGCAGATGGCAACAGCGAAAAAAGGCAATAAGATTACTGAGATTACTGTCGGAAGTTATGTTATGACAGCAGACGGAAAGGAATTACTGCTTGATTCACCGGCATTTATCTTTGAAGATCGAATCATGATTCCGGTAAGGGCGGTCAGCGAAGCCCTTGGTTATGATGTCAGCTGGAACGAAGATATAAAGACAGTAAATATTATAAGCAAATAGAGTAAATGCAAAACAAATACACCATTATTCAAATTTGGATGTTAACCAAAGATTTGAGAGTGTTTGCGAAAATATACTGAATAGTATTAACACCTCATCAGTCACTTCGTGACAGCTCCCCTCAAGGAGAAGCCTTTGGAAAGGCATTTTAATCGTATGAATTTATCGGCGGTTTTGGAAAGCGCCGATAAAAAGTGCCGATAAAAAGTGCCGATAAACCATTAAATTTTTTTGTCCCTAACTTGACAAAATCATACAATAGTATTTGTTAAAAAGATTGGAGAGAAACATGTTATCTGTAACTGCGATAAAACCAAAATATTTTTCGGTTGGTCTTTGCCGGGAAACATTAAAATAAAGGATATGAGAAGAGGGAATATATGACAGAAATCATAAAAATTATGGAAATCCTGGGCACGATAGCCTTTGCGCTTTCGGGCGCGCTGGTGTCTATCAGTTCGGGCCTCGATATTTTCGGCGTTGTTTTTCTGGCATGCATTACGGCTTTTGGCGGCGGGATAGTAAGAGATTTAGTGCTGGGAATTGCGCCACCGGCCATTTTCTTGAACCTCCCTGTTTTTCTTCTGGCCATGGTTGTGGCGGTATTAACATTTGTGATTGCCTACATATTTAAGGGGAAATTCGCCCTTTTCAAGACGAAGGTAGAAGTGATAAACAATGTTTTTGATGCCATAGGCCTTGCCGCTTTTGTCGTCATCGGCTCGGAAGTGGCTGCCCTAAACGGCTTTTTACATAACGGATTCCTCGTTGTTTTTGCCGGTACATTCACCGGCATAGGCGGCGGTATTTTCCGTGATGTACTGATAGACACAACGCCGTATGTGTTTAAAAAGCACATTTACGCCATAGCGGCGATTGCCGGAAGTATGGCCTATTTTCTCCTGCGCGAATATGCGGGGGACATAAAGCTGGCTTCTTTTATAGCTTTGTCGCTCGTATTTATTATACGAATGCTGGCAACGAAATACCGCTGGAGCCTGCCGAAGATAAAAATTGACAGGGATACACAGCTATAGGCGGCCCGCCCGAGGAGGCAGATATAAAAGGAGGACTTTCAATGCTTACCTATAACAACACCTTGTCGGTGCGCGAATACGGCGAATTGCGTCACGCCGTCGGCTGGGATAAGCTCCCCGAAAAACAGGCCGAGGCCGGTCTTCGCCATTCGGACTTTTTGGTGGCGTGCCGGGATGAAGAAGAGGCGGTCGGCTGTGCGCGTATTGTCTGGGACAAGGGGTATATTGCCTATCTTGCGGATGTGATGGTGCGGCCCGCGTATCAGGGACAAGGGATTGGCCGGACGATGGTCGATGCGTGCATCTCCTATATAGACAGCCGGCTGCAGGAAGGCTGGCGGATTAAGATGGTTGTGGTGTCTGCCAAGGATAAGGAGCCATTCTATGAAAAATTCGGCTTTATAAGGCGGCCGAATACAGATGACGGCGCCGGTATGCAGATGTGGCGCACGCGCTAAGGCTTACTTTGCCCATTTTGAGGGGTTTGCAAACGCGAAAGTTATACATTCGCGAAAAAAGGCTTGAAAAATGTTAAAATATGTTGTATAATAACATTAATTATACGCACATAAAAAAGGAGGAAAATGTAATGAAAAAGATTTTGGCGATTATGTTGACAGTTGCGATGGTTCTTTCTCTGGCTGCCTGCGGCGGCGGAGCCGGAACGAAGATGACAATGGGTACCGGCGGTACTGCAGGTACATATTATGGGTACGGCGGCGTTTTAGGCCAGTACATCAAAAACCATGCCGGCATTAATGTTACCGTTGTTTCTACGGACGGCTCGAAGGCCAACATTCAGGGGATTGACGCGGGCAACTACCAGCTGGGTACCGTACAGTCTGATGTTATGGCATACGCTTGGGATGGCGTTCGTTCCTTTGAAAGTGAAGGAAAAATTGATTCCTTCCGTACGGTTGCCGGCCTTTACGCAGAGGCTCTTCAGCTCGTAACCATGGACCCGGCTATCAAGTCGGTAGCGGACCTTAAGGGCAAGTCTGTTTCTATCGGTGCACCCGGCTCCGGCGTTTACTTCAATGCTATTGATGTACTCACCGCCGCAGGTCTTGCGGAAACCGATATCAAAGCACAGTACCAGTCCTTTGCCGACAGCGCCGACGCGCTGAAGGACGGCAAGATTGATGCCGCCTTTATCGTTGCCGGCCCGCCGACACCGGCTATCACCGAGCTTTGTACCACAAACAGTGCATACCTCGTTCCTATTGACGGCGATGTTGCCGCAAAGCTGATGGAAACAAGCCCGTTCTACACAGAACATGTTATCCCGGCAGGCACCTATGCCGGTCAGGATGCCGATGTGAAAACCGTTACCGTAAAGGCAACCTTGATTGTGAGTGCCGACGCTGCCGAAGAGGATGTATATGCCCTGACGAAGGCTATCTTTGATAATATAGAGACCATTACCACCGAAAACGCTAAGGGTGCAGAGCTTTCTCTGGAAAATGCAACCGGCGGTATGACCGTTCCCTTCCATGCAGGGGCTGCCAAGTACTTTAAGGAAAAGGGTGTTGAGGTTCCCGTGGCATAAGATTTTAAATTTTAAGAGTCCGGCTGCGGCGAAAGACTCTTTCGCCGCAGCCGTTTTATCAATATCCGAGGAGGATTTTCATGTTGTTTCTGAAAAAGAAGTCACCTGTCGTGCAGGCGCCCATGGATTTAGAGGCGGTCATGCAGAAATTTGACCGCGAATCCACCGTCCGCATCTGGGAGGGGTGGCAGAAAGCGGCGGTGACCTGTATTCTCGCGGTTTTCTCGCTGTTTTGTATTTATGTAACCTTGTTTGCCACCTGGCTGGAGGAGCTGAGGCTGACGACCTTTGTGGCGTTTATCGTTTGCCTTGCCTACATCGTGTATCCGGCCAGAAAGGGGAAACAAAAAACAAATTATATGCCTTGGTACGATGTGCTGCTCATGCTTTGCGGCACAGGGGCATTTTTGTATTTCGCCGCTAATGCCCAGACGATTATTCAGCAGGGCAGCCGTTTTGAGTGGTACCAGATTGTCATTGGCATTTTGGGCATCATTTCTACCGCCGAAGCCTGCCGCCGAAGCGTAGGTATCCCGATTGTCATTGTGGCAGGCTGTTTTGTCCTGTATGCCTTGATTTGGGGACTTTCCAATCCAACCTTATGGGGAAAGCTGAACTATATTGTGCATTATCTGTTCTATGGTAAGGAGGGCATTTTGTCCACGCCCATCAATGTTTGCTCCAAATTTATTGTGGTGTTTATCATTTTCGGGGCCTTTCTGGAACGGACGGGAATTGCCGATTTCTTTATTAATATCTCCAACGCCGTTGTAGGCGGCTTTTCGGGCGGCCCGGCAAAGGTTGCCGTTGTGGCGAGCGCCTTTGAGGGTATGGTTTCCGGTTCTTCCGTTGCCAACACAGTAGGCTCCGGCTCCGTAACGATTCCCCTGATGAAGAAAACAGGCTATAAGCCGGAATTTGCGGCCGCCGCGGAAGCTTCTGCCTCCACCGGCGGACAGATTATGCCGCCTATTATGGGTGCGGCGGCATTTCTGATGGCAGATTATATCGGCGTTCCCTACAGTAACATTGTAGTCCGCGCCATGTTGCCGGCCGTTCTTTATTTTGCCGGCGTGTTTATCACCGTGCATCTCGAGGCCAAAAAAGAGGGGCTTCGCGGTCTGACGAAGGAAGAACTCCCCAAATTGCGCCCTCTTTTGAAGAAAACCTATCTGCTCATTCCGCTGATTTTGCTCATCTATCTTGTCAGCATCACCCAGCGTTCCATTCAGTATGCGGCGGCGATTGCCGTTTTGGCGGCTATTGCCGTAAGCCTTTTCAACAAGGAAAACAGAATTACGCCAAAACGCATCTGGGAAGCGCTTGCCGCCGGCGGTCAGGGCATGATTGCTGTGGCAACGGCGTGCGGTGTAGCCGGCATGATTGCCGGAACGATAACGATGACCGGTCTTGCCAACATGATGATTAACGGCATTGTTACCCTGGCAGGCAATCAGGTTATTATCGCGCTGTTTTTGACCATGCTTTGCTGTATTGTGCTGGGCATGGGCGTTCCCACTACGGCAAACTACTGCATTATGGCGGCCACTTGTGCGCCGATTCTGGTAAGAATGGGCGTTCCCGCCGTGGCGGCACATTTCTTTGTATTCTATTTCGGCATTGTGGCGGACCTTACACCTCCGGTAGCGCTGGCGGCATACGCCGGTGCGGCTATTGCACAGGCAAACCCGATGAAAACGGCTGTCACGGCAACAAAGCTTGCCATTGGCGCCTTTATTGTGCCGTATGTGTTTGCCTTAAATCCCGCGATGCTCTTTATTGATACATCGGCAATTGAAGTGGTACAGATTATTATAACCTCGCTCGTTGGTATTTTTGCCGTATCGGCATCGCTGGAAGGGTATTTCCTGTGCAAAATGAAATGGTACCAGCGGGTTATCAGCCTTGTGGGCGGACTGCTCCTTATATATCCGGGGCTGACAACGGATATCATCGGTCTTGGTATGGCGGCGGTGGTCGTCGTGCTGCAGCTGATATCCGGCAAGAGAAAGCTTGCATAAAAAACCACCGCACCATTTTGCAGACAGTACGAAAAACAAACTGGCTTCGCCTTTTGGCGGAGCCGGTTTTGTTATATAGAAAGGCAGCCGCACAGCGCGACTGCCTTTTCCGCATATAAAGTTTAAAAGCTTGCCTATAATCAGAAGATACGCCGTGCCGCATACAGGGACCGGTTGGCCATACTGTCAATACTGATAGTTCTTCCGGTTTGCGGCGCGTGGATATATGTCTCATTTCCTACATAAATGCCCACATGGCCGGCGCTGCGGAAGAACACAAGGTCTCCGGGGGCAAGGTCGGAACGAGAAACCGAGCTTCCCATGGCAATCTGCGAATAAGTGGTGCGTGGCAAGGAAACGCCAAAATGCCGATACACATATTGCACAAAGCCGCTGCAATCAAAGCCCGAAGGACTGGAGCCGCCCCATACATAGGGGACACCAATAAAGTTCTTTGCGTAGGCCACAATCTGCGAACCGATAGGAGACGCCGAGGAAGGCGCTGCGGCCGGAACACTGGCCGGTTTAGAAGAAGGCCGGCTGGTAGTGCCGGAGGAAGAAGTGGTGGCGCGCTGCACGACAACCGGTGCCGGCTCCGGCACCTGACTGCGGTCAAACACAATCAAATCCTTATGTACATAACCAATCTTGTCCTCAAAACGGATTTTGCACCAGGAACCTTCCGTAACCACAACCTGCACAGGGTCCGCTAAATACAGCTCGCCCAGCACCTTGGCATCCATGGCCGGTACCTGACGGACATTAATAACATCACCGGCGGCAAAACCGGTGGTATCGGCTGACGCTGTCATAGAAAACAGCAAAAGAACAGCCGAAAAGGCAAATAAAAAGCCGGCAAATTTTTTAAACATAGAAACCTCCTATGAAACACCTTGTAACTTTCTTAGTATACCACAAAAGGCTGCCTCGTGTCAAATCGGCAGACTGACATGATTTCTCTTGGCAAAAAATCGATTTTGATAACAAAAAGGGATAAGGCCTATGACTTTATCCCTTGGTTTGCATTGCTTTTTCTGCCCGGGAAGGCAACAGAAAGGAGAACAATACTTCACGCACAATGTGAAACAGAACTAAAACATGCGACGAACAGCTATAACACTGCGGTTGAGCGGGTCAATAGAAACGCTGCGACCGGTCTGCGGTGCATGTATATACGCGTTGTCACCTACATAAATGCCCACATGGCCGCCACCGCGGAACACCAGAACATCGCCGGGTTGCATATCCGCAAGGCTAACGGCGTAGCCGCTGTTCATCTGCGAATACGAGGTGCGCGGCAGAGAAATACCGAAATTCGCGTACACATATTTCACGAAACCGCTGCAATCAAAGCCTTGGGGCGTGGAGCCGCCATAGACATACGGAACACCGATGAAATTCTTGGCATATTCCACTACCTGCTGGCCGGCAGAAAGAGCCGCAGCCGCTTCCTGCTGAGCAGCCTCCTCAGGGGTAATGCTGACATAATTTCCGTATACATATCCGCATTTATCACCGTACTGAATACGGCACCAGCCGTTTTCATAACCGACAACCGTTACGCTTTGGCCGTACGAAAGCTGGCCGATAACATTTGTGTACGGGGTTTCGCGCACATTTAAGACGCTTGCGGTAATCACGCCGGTATCCGCATACGCAGCGACAGATGTTAACAATATGATAGCGGCTATCAGTGCCGCAGTGAGTTTCTGTTTCATAATAAATCCTTTCTTTTTCCGAAAAGCGAGGGTGTTTTTCTCGCGTCACAAGCCATAGTATAACACAAATATTTCATTTTGTCAAACTTTTTTAACAATTTATTAAATTAAAAGGGAAAATGTTGCAGAGGAAAAATGAGCAAACCATTGAAAATACGCGGTTTTCGCCGTAAAAAACGCAAAACAAAAATGTAATATTTTATATCTTGTAATTTTTAAAAATATTTGGTATTCTATATATAAATGAATAGGAAAAGAGGAAGAACATGGCATACATTTTAGGTATCGAATCCTCCTGTGATGAAACGGCCGCCTCGGTTTCCCTGGGTGGACGGGAAATTCTGAGCGATGTGGTGTATTCACAGGCGGATATCCATAAAAAATACGGTGGCGTTGTGCCGGAAATTGCCTCCCGCAACCATATCCTGTCGGTGACGCAGGTTATAGAGGAGGCTATAGAGAAGGCCGGCATACAAAAGGAAGCGCTTTCCGCCGTGGCAGTAACCGTTCGTCCCGGCCTTATCGGGGCGCTGCTCGTGGGCCTGTCGGCCGCAAAGGGGTTTGCCTATGCAATAGGAAAGCCTTTAGTGCCGGTCAATCACCTGCACGGCCATATTGCGGCCAATTATATCGCGGACAAAACGCTGGAGCCGCCGTTTATTTGTCTGGTGGCATCGGGCGGACATAGTCATGTGGTCAAAGTGACGGATTATAACCAATTTACCGTTTTGGGTGCCACGATGGACGATGCGGCGGGTGAGGCCTTCGACAAGGTGGCGCGCGTTTTGGGGCTTGGCTATCCCGGCGGACCGGCCATAAGCCGCTGTGCCGAGGGGGGAAGAGAAAGCCTGTCCTTTCCGCGCCCTGTGCACGGCCTTGATTTCAGCTTCAGCGGGGTAAAGACGGCCGTTATCAATTATGTACATAAGGCAGAGCAAAAGGGGGAACCTATCTTAAAGGCCGATGTGGCCGCGTCCTTTGAGGCGGCGGTGGTCGATGTACTGACCACCGTTACGATGGAGGCCGCGAAAAGAGAGGGCATACAAAAAATCGCGCTGGCCGGCGGCGTGGCCGCAAACCGACGCCTGAGGGCATCCCTCCAAAAGGCGGCAGGGGAGGCCGGTATGCAGATGTATATGCCGCCGCTTTCGCTTTGTACGGATAACGGGGCGATGATTTCCTGTGCCGGCTATTATGCGTTTTGCGCCGGCGAGAGGGGTACGCTTTCGCAAAATGCGTTTCCTTCCCTGTAATCGGATAAACAAAGAGGGGCTTTCGCAAGACAAAAACTGCCTTGCAAAAGCCCTTTATATATAAACAGCCGCGGCTGTACAATAGTATTTTATGAAAAAGGAGGGGAAAGGGTGAGTCGAAAGGAAAAAATTGTGGAAAGACCAAATTTGCCGCGCGGACGCGTCATGGTCGCCGTTTCGGCCTGCCCGATAGAAGGCATAACCTGCATTGTACCACCGTCGGTTTCCTGCCTCCCGCCTTCTATGCGGCGGCATGCCGATTTGCAGCTTTGCCACCTTGGCGGGAAGTATATTCTGGCGGCACCGCAGGTATATGCGTTTTATAAGGAGGCACTTTCGCCGTACGGCTTTCATGTTTTGTGCGGCGAAACGGATATTGGTAGTACCTACCCTCGCGATGCGGCATATAATATAGCGAGAGTAGGGAATGTTGCCTTTCATAACCCCAGATTTACGGAGCCGGTCGCGCTTCGCTTTTTTGCCGCCCATGGGATAGATTGTATTCCGATTCGGCAGGGCTACGCCAAATGCGCGGTACTGCCTATAGACGAGGATGCCTTCATAACAGCTGACAGCGGTATCGCGCGTGCGGCGAAGACGGCAGGCTTTTCTGTTTTGGAAATTTTGCCCGGCTCGGTTTCGCTTGCCGGTTTTTCTTATGGCTTTATTGGCGGCGCAGGCGGAAAAACGGCCGGAGATACGCTTTATGTTACAGGCGCGATGCAGGCACATCCGTCTTATCAGGAAATTTCTGCTTTTTTAAAGAAAAGGGGAATAAAATTAGAAGAAGGACGCATTCCTATACCCATAGATATAGGTTCTGTTATACCACTTTTGGAAGTAGTGGAATAAAGCGGAACATGGGAAGGGAGAAAAAATGCAGCAAAGGCTAAAGGTTCGGGGTTCCATTCCGCAAAAGAGCATACCTCGCATTGGAGGCGTGGAGGTGGAGAGTGATACAGAAGGCATTACCTTCACGGCAGAGCGCGAGGAGGATATGACAAGGCTCAAGCACCTTCTGGCATTAGAGCTGGCCGACATGATAACGCAGGACTACGAAGAAAAACGACTTCTCGATTATATAGAGGAAGCACATCCGTATTTTTTGCCGGGGGAAAGGCAGAGCGTTTTGCGCGCAGCGCGGCTTGCCATGCAGAAAACGCCGCCGGCACAAAGGGCACATTACATCGAAACCCGCTTGTACTCCTTTTTGGCCGGGACAGAAAGAATGTCGCTGGAGGGGTTTGTGAATTTCCGGCTTAAGGAATACCGCGCGCTCATTAAAAAGGCGGCGGAGTCCGCTGTGGATGTATATTTAGCGAAGCGGGAATACGAAGAGTTTATTACGCTTCTTAAAATTTTTGTAGCCACACAGCCGACGGGCGAAGAGGTACTCCATGTGGTGGCGGAGGAGGACGGAAGCTTCCGCATGCTAAACCATGGGGGCGAAGATGTGCGTCCGATATGTGAAGAGGCTTTTGCGGCAGACGGTGCGCATGCACTTTCGGAGGATGATTTGCTTCTGAGTACGCTGATTACCCTTTCCCCGCAGGAAATTACCTTTCACCGCCTGAAAAACATAAAAAACAAGCGGCTTTTGGAAACGGTAGCCGCGGTGTTTGCCGGCAAGGTGCATATCTGCGAAGGGTGCGACCTTTGCCGAAAAAGGGATATTTTTTAAAAAAGTATTGCAAGAAGAGCGGAATACTGGTATAATTATCCTATCAAAAATAGGAGGATTCGCATATGAAAAAAATAGCAGCAATTTTTGCCGCCTTACTGCTGGTAACCATGCTGGGTGGTTGCTACAAGGCGGATACAACGATGAAATTTGGTGTAAACGGGGGTGTGTCGGTTACCTCCACATTTCTGGCAAGCAAGGAAATGTACGATGCGGCCGGATTTGAGGGCCTCGATAACGCAGTAGAAAACTTTACGCAAACGATAGAGCTGTATTCCAAGCTATCCGGCATACAGGAGACGGGCGAGAAGGTGGAGCTTGTACGCGTAGATGCCGCCGGCAATGAACTGGCGGAGGGCACGCCCCTGCCGGAGGACGGCAGTATGGTGGGCGCGCGGCTTACCATGAAGTATAAAAGTCTGACCGACACTTTAAATTCCTTTACGCTGCACAACTTCCTTCGCACCACACCGCTTATGCAGGATGAAGAAGGGTACGGGCTGAAGATAGACCAAAGGAGCACGCTTTTCGGAACCCGTTATACGGCTTCCGGCAAAATCAGCGTGTATGGCGATTCTGTGTACAAGAGTGAGTACTACGATACGGCAACGGATGAGGTGAAGAATAAGATTTCCGAGGCGTCGAACAGCATTACCTTTAAATTCCCGCTTGCCTTCTCCAAAAGCAATGCCGACAAAGTAGGTTTTCTGGGCCAGAGCCTTACATGGACAGCTACGGCAGAGGAGGCCGAGAAGGATGTATACTTTGAAGTAGTAGCGTTAAATCCGTTGGTTTTAGCCATGGCCATTATTATAATCGGACTTTTGATTGCCGTTATTATTTTGAAACGGAAAAACGACCAAATGGCTCCCGATGCGTACTTTGTAGACGAAGAGGGCAATCCCATCCCGGTTTATGACGAAGAGGATGAGGAAGAGTATGCCGAAGAGGCCGAAGAAACAGAGGCTGAGGAGCTGACAGAGGGCGAAGAATTGCCTTTTGCGGAAGAGGCCGAAGAAGAACCGGTCATCGTAGAGGATGAGGCAGAAGAGATAGAAGACGAGGAAGACACCCCCGAAACCGAAGAATAAGAAGGAGGAGCGCTATGCCGGTTAAAACGGCGTAGCGCTCTTTTCGCCGGAAGGGAGACAAAGAGCATCGGTGACGCGCGCGGCGGCGTTTTGTGCGAGTTGTGTGCTGACCGTTTTTTCCGAAAGAAATATATTTTTATTCGTTACGAAAAAACGCGCATCATAAAAGGGCGAAAAATAGCGGGACAGGTGCAGGAGACTATCGGTGCTTTTGACCGGGAAGGTTTTTGTGCGCGTAGTCTTTTCGGCCTTCTTCTGGGAAAGCGGCGAAGTAGGAAGATGACGGGTGCCGGACAGAAGAATACCGCCCACATAACCGGCCGGCAGGGAAAGGGAAAAAAACGAGAAGAGAAGAAGGGCCGCGCCGAGGACAAGCCCTACGCGGCGCAAGATACGGTTCCCGTAAAATATGCCGGTCCGGCACCAGAGAAAGAGCCTTAAAAGCCGGCCACCGTCCAGCGGAAGAGCCGGCAGAAGATTAAAAAGGCAAAGCATAAGATTTATACGGCCGGCGGTCTCGGTGCGAAAAAGAAGAAACAAAAGAAAGCTGCCGAGCGGACCGGCGAGAACAATTTTCACTTCGTTTGCAAGGCTGGCGGGACCAAGACGAAGATGACAGCCGTAGGGCAGAAGCGTAATCCTGTTTACCGGAACGCGGAGCATGCAGGCGGCCAGATAGTGAAAGCCCTCATGAAAAAGCGCAAAGCAAAAGGTCAGCCAGAAGGTTTTTGCCGCGGGGGTGAAGAGGGAGAAGAAGGCCATCAGCAAAAAAGCGGCATGGATAAAAAGATATTTCGTAACCCTTATATACATAAAAAGGCCCCTTTTTAAGAAAAATATCGAAGTTCGTAAAAAAAAAGAAGGATTTTCCGTTTTGGACGCGAATTATCTTATGGAAGTATATGAATGAATAAAGTAAATTATTTGTAAAGGAGAGTTTA
Organism: Clostridia bacterium; assembly: GCA_045535515.1. Lineage (GTDB taxonomy): Bacteria > Bacillota > Clostridia > UMGS1883 > UMGS1540 > SIG447. Next base: position 63,496 of record JAZSLT010000022.1, read on the forward strand.
TATGGCAAATAAATATGTTTATCTGTTTAGCGAAGGCGATGCGAGCATGCGTAACCTTCTCGGCGGTAAGGGTGCAAACCTGGCGGAGATGACGAAGCTGGGCATGCCCGTTCCCCAGGGTTTTACAGTAACGACAGAGGCTTGCACGCGGTATTATGATGACGGCAAGCGCATCCATGAGGACATTCAGGCCGAAATCATGGAATACATTGAAAAGATGGAGGAAATCACCGGCAAGAAGTTCGGGGATATGGAAAATCCGCTCCTCGTTTCCGTTCGCTCCGGCGCACGCGCTTCCATGCCCGGTATGATGGATACCATCTTAAATCTTGGTTTAAACGAGCAGGTTGTAGAGGCTCTCTCTGCCAAAAGCGGCAACCCCCGCTGGGCTTGGGACTGCTACCGCCGCTTTATCCAGATGTACTCGGATGTTGTTATGGAAGTCGGCAAGAAATACTTTGAACAGCTGATTGATGTCATGAAGGAAAAGAAGGGCATCACGCAGGATGTGGATTTGACGGCGGACGACCTTCGAGAGCTGGCCGCACAGTTTAAGGCCGAATATAAAGCAAAAATCGGGGCAGACTTCCCCACAGACCCGAAGGAACAGCTCATGGGTGCTATTCAGGCTGTTTTCCGTTCCTGGGACAACCCCCGTGCCAACATCTACCGTCGTGATAACGATATTCCCTACGATTGGGGCACAGCGGTTAATGTACAGATGATGGCGTTTGGTAACATGGGCGAAACCACGGGTACCGGTGTTGCCTTTACGCGTAACCCGGCCACCGGCGAAAAGAAGCTGTTTGGTGAATTTCTGATGAACGCACAGGGCGAGGATGTTGTTGCCGGCGTGCGTACACCGCAGAAGATTGACCAGCTGCAGGAAGTTATGCCGGAGGTATACGAAGAGTTCACAAAGATTTGCGGTATTTTGGAAAACCACTACCGCGATATGCAGGATATGGAGTTCACCATTGAGGATAAAAAGCTGTATATGCTCCAGACCAGAAACGGCAAGAGAACGGCTGCTGCCGCCCTCAAGATTGCTTGCGACCTTGTGGATGAAGGCATGATTTCCGAAAAGGAAGCCGTCCTTATGATTGACCCGAGAAATCTGGACACGCTTTTGCATCCGCAGTTCGACCAGGCAACCCTTAAGAAGGTTGAGCCTATCGGTCGTGCGCTGGCCGCCTCTCCCGGTGCCGCCTGCGGTAAGGTTGTCTTTACGGCGGACGATGCCAAGGCATGGGCCGACAGAGGCGAGAAGGTTGTTTTGGTTCGTCTTGAAACCTCTCCCGAGGATATTGAAGGCATGAAGGCCTCGCAGGGTATTCTCACTGTTCGCGGCGGTATGACCTCGCACGCGGCCGTTGTTGCCCGCGGCATGGGTACCTGCTGTGTATCCGGTTGCTCGGCGATTAACATGGACGAAGAAAACAAGAAGTTTGAGCTTGCCGGCAAAACCTTCCATGAAGGCGACGAAATTTCTATTGACGGCTCCACCGGCTGCATCTATGACGGACTTATTCCTACCGTAGATGCCTCCATCGGCGGCGAATTCGGCCGCATTATGGCTTGGGCCGATAAGTACAGAGTGCTGCAGGTCCGCACCAATGCCGACACGCCGGACGATGCCGCCCGCGCCAGAAACTTAGGCGCTGAGGGTATCGGTCTTTGCCGTACCGAACACATGTTCTTTGAAAGCGA
>JAZSLT010000014.1:0-13859 GCA_045535515.1 Clostridia bacterium
GCACCACATTCTCCTTATCCAGAACAACGGCCATTCTCTCCTGCGATTCGCTTATCGCAAGCTCAGGGCCGTCAAGTCCCTGGTACTTTTTCGGCACCTTGTCAAGGTCAATCCGAAGGCCGTCCGCCAGCTCGCCGATGGCAACCGACACGCCGCCGGCGCCAAAATCGTTACAGCGCTTAATCATGCGGGCCGTTTCACTATCGCGGAAAAGGCGCTGGATTTTTCTCTCCTCCGGCGGATTTCCCTTCTGCACCTCGGCACCGCAGGTAGCGAGAGAGCTTTCTGTATGCGCTTTTGAGGAGCCGGTTGCACCGCCACAGCCATCGCGCCCTGTCTTGCCGCCGAGGAGAATGATAATATCTCCGGGGGCCGGAACCTCACGCACCACATTTTCCTTCGGCGCGGCCGCAATAACGGCGCCGAGCTCCATGCGCTTGGCTACATAATTGGGGTGGTAAATTTCCTTGACAATGCCGGTGGCCAGACCAATCTGATTGCCGTAAGAGCTGTAGCCGGCCGCGGCACTTTTGGTAATTTTCCGCTGCGGCAATTTGCCGGGCAGCGTTTCATCCATGGACGCGCGCGGGTCAGCACAGCCGGTAATGCGCATAGCCTGGTAGACATAAGAGCGGCCCGAAAGGGGGTCACGAATCGCGCCGCCAAGACAGGTTGCCGCGCCGCCAAACGGCTCAATTTCCGTAGGATGGTTATGGGTTTCATTCTTGAACATCACAAGATACGGCACCTTTTCGCCGTCAATATCCGCCTCCACCTCAATAGAGCAGGCATTGATTTCCTCGGATACATCAAGCTTTGTAAGGTACCCCTTTTTGCGAAGCTCCTTCGCCGCCGCCGTAGCAATCTGCATAAGGCAGGGACGGCGACCGGTTTTTACAAATTCTTCATAGGTATCGCGGATAATACCGTCCTCAATTTTTACATCCTTCAGCGTAGTTAAGAATGTGGTGTGACGGCAATGGTCAGACCAATAAGTATCTATCATGCGGATTTCCGTAAGCGAAGGGTCGCGCCCCTCTTCCCTGAAATGGTCGCGGCAAAAGCGAAGGTCATCTAAATCCATCGCAAGCCCCATGCCGCCTAAAAGGGTGGAAAGCGCCGCATCGTCCATCTTTACAAAGCCTTCAATCGTTTTTACATCCTCCGGCACCGTGCGAACGGCCTCCAGCGTCCGGGGTTTTTCTAAGGAGGCTTCCATGGACTCGACGGGGTTTATCATATATTTCTTGACCGCTTCCATCTCGGCATCGGAAACAGAGCCTAAAAGGACAATAAGGCGCGCAGAAGCTACGGCCGGCTTTTCCCCTCCTGTGAGAAGCTGGATACATTGCGCGGCCGAATCGGCCCGCTGGTCATACTGCCCGGGCAAATAACAAATAGCAAAATAACGGCCCGAAAGTTCTATCTCCTCATCGTAGCAATTATCTACCTGCGGTTCTGACAAAATGGTGGTCTTTGCCATTTCATATTCACGGTCGGAAATACCGTCTATATCATACCGCTTGATAATGCGGACACGCTCCAGCCCCGCAAGGCTTAAATTGCGCTTTAAATCCTCACAGAGGGACGCCGCCTCCACATCTGTCCGTTTTTCCACAAATACTCTTCTAACCATGCTGCATCCTTTCTTTTCCGGCAAATGCCGGACAAGCTTTATTCTTCAGTACGCAGCAGGCAAAAGCCTACCGCGCCCATTTTATTACTTATTCTAATAGTATATCTATTTTCAGGAGTAAAGTCAAGGTTTTTCGCAAAAAATCCACGAAAAAAGGCGGCCGCGCGGCCGCCTTTTGGAAGGGCTTTTATTCGTCCTTTTCATCCTTCTTCTTTTTGATATATTCCGTAACCTTTTCAATCGCTACGGGAATATAATCCGTCAGCTTTTCCGGGCCGGGTGTGCCGATAGGTAAAAACTGCACATTTCCGCCGCACACGACCAGAAAGCCCATGGGATTTATGGAAACGCCGCCGCCCGTGCCGCCGCCGAAATTGGAGTCACCCTCCATCGGCTTTGCCTTTTTGGAAAACTCGGTGCCGCCTGCGCCAAACCCGAAGCTCACGCGCGAAATCGGGATAATCACCGTTCCGTCGGTCGTTTCCACCGGTTCTCCTACAATCGTATTCACATCAACCATTTCCTTGATACTGTTCATCGCCGTCGCGACAAGCTCTGCAATCGGTGTCATTTCACATCTTCCTTTCTTATTTTTTGTATTAAACCGAGGAGGTAGCAAAGCCGCAGCTGAAATGTGCCGCGAAACTCTACCTCCAGCCCCACGCCCGCGAAAACGGGGGTGATGCTGACCTCGTGCTTTTTCAAAATAAAATATCTGTCTACCATGCCCAAAAGGCTGTATAGGGTGCCGTACGCCGCGCCGGTAGCTATCCCCGTGTCGGCGGCATCGCCAAGGCCCATGCGCATTTTAAGCGAAAAAAGCTTTACGCAAAACCGTTTCTTTAAGTACCGCAGTACGCCTATCCCCTTCAAAAACGCGTTTTCCACATCGGAAAAGGTCATCTTTTTCGGGGGCGCGTCGCCTTTCGGCTCCGCTTTCTTTTTATGCCGCAAAATGTGCGTAAGATTTATCTGCAGCGCGCCAAGACCGGCATATACGACTTTCTCCGTCACGCCGCCCCGATGAGAGAAGAAAACGCGTATACGCACCGGCATCCAAAGGAAAAGGCAGCATACGCCGGCTACCGCCAGTAGTATCCAGAGTGCTGTATACAAAGCTCTCCCCCCTCCTTTTTCCAGAGTTATTCTGCACGCATTTCTTCTGTTTTATTCTCACTTTCCACCTGTGGCAAGGCTTCCAGCGAAGAAAGCCCGAAGCAGCGCAAAAACTCCTCTGTCGTTCCGTATAAAATAGGCCGCCCCGGCGCATCCATCCGTCCGCACTCTTCAATCAGGCCTCTCTCGCAAAGCTTAAGCAGTGAATAGCTGCTGTCCACCCCGCGAATCATCTCCACGCGGCTTTTGGTAATCGGCTGATGATACGCAATGACGGAAAGCGTTTCGAGCGCCGAAGAGGACAGACCGCGCCGCCGCTTTGGCTCCGTCACCTTCCGTACACATTCGGCGTATTCCTCACGCGTGCACATTTGAAAGGCATCGCCTAATGTAATAATTTTTATACCGCGTTTTTCCGCCTCATACTGCACGGCCAGCTCGCCGACAATTTGTCTGGCCGCGGCCGCGTCAATCTCCAGCGCCGCCGCCATCTCGGCCGCCGTTACGGATTCGCCGGCGCCGAAAAGCACCGCCTCTGCTTTGCATGTCAGCTCCTTCGTCATGCGCCATCGCCTCCGCAAAGATAAATTTCGTTTTTCTTTTCTTCTATGGTAATTTTCCCGCGGCTCACCAGATGCAAAACGGCTAAAAAGGTGGCAATTTTTCCGTCGCGGGAGGTAATACCGGCAAATAAGTCTGCAAACCTTTTGCGCTCGCCCTTCCTAAAAAGAGCGCTTACATAAGTAATCCTGTCCGATAGCGGCACTCTTTGTACACGCACAATTTCTTTAAAGTGCGCCACACTTGGCGGTGCCTTTTCCTCCAGCCGCTCCGCCACCTGCATAAACGCCTTCCACAGCATTTCCACCGGGATATTTTCATTTTCAACCGGCGCCTTGCCTAAGGCCTCCGGCCCTTTGAAATAATTGTCAATCGTGGAAAACTGGCGCCCCTCCAGCTGGCCGGCCGCCTCCTTCGCCGCCTTATACAGGCGAAGCCGCTCCTCCAGCTCCATCTTCGGGTCCGCCTCGCCCTCCTCCGTTTCCGGTGTTGGTAAAAGGGCGCGGGATTTTATGTAAACGAGATGGGAGGCCATCGCCAGAAATTCTCCGGTGATTTCCATATCCATCTTCGCCATCTGCGCAAGATACGCTAAATATTGCTCCGTAATCTTGGCAATCGGGATGTCGGCAAGGTCGATTTTATGCTTTTGCACAAGATGCAAAAGTAAATCCAGCGGTCCTTCAAAGACCGGCAGCTTAAACTGTATGGTCTCCATTTCCTCACCCTGCTATCCAAAAAATAATCCGCCCAAACCAGGAGAAAACGCCTTGTTGTAAAAAGCCGAGCGGCCTGTCCAAAACGCCTAAAAGCAAAAGGAGCATCAGTACAGGCATAGCATACCGTTCATATTCCATCAGCTTATAATACCAGCGGTTTGGCAGAAAGTAAGCTAAAATCTTAGAACCGTCCAGCGGCGGAAACGGGAGAAGGTTAAAAATGCCAAGACCAATATTCAGCATAATGCCCACCAGAAGAAAATCCGCCAGAAACGCTAAGGGGAAGTTTGCGGGCGCGCCAAAGAGGCGAAGCACCAGCCCGTACAGCACCGAGAAAACGAGTGCCATCAGAAAGTTTGAAAGCGGCCCGGCAATGCCCACGAGGCTCATGCCTCCCTTTGGATTTTTAAAATACTGCGGATTTACCGGCACCGGCTTTGCCCAGCCAAATCCGAAAAGGAGCATACAAATTGCGCCCCCTATGTCCATGTGTCGCATGGGATGTAAGGAAAGCCGCCCGTACATTTTCGCCGTCCTGTCCCCCAGCCAGTACGCTACCAGGCCATGCGCACATTCGTGTACGGAAATGGCCAGAAGAACAATCGGCAGCCGCAGCAGCATTAATTTAAGTCCACTCGTTCCAAAAAGCATATCGTGCTCCTTTTATATATCGTTTCGCGCCACATCCGCGTAGGTTTCCCTGCGGACGCAAAGCTTTGCCTCCCCGTCCTTTACCATTATGACGGCCGGACGCGGCAAGCGGTTATAATTACTGCTCATCGAGTAGTTATACGCCCCTGTGGACAGCACCGCCAGAAGGTCACCTCTCTTCATTTTAGGCATCTTTATATCCCGGATTAAAATATCACCGGATTCACAGCATTTGCCGCAAATCGTAACCACTTCTTCGCGCGCTTCTGCCGGTCTTTCCGGCAAAACGGCCGTATATTCTGCCCCGTACATAATAAAACGGGGATTATCGGCCATACCGCCATCCACGGCTACATACTTGCGAATGCCCGGAATATCCTTTATAGTGCCTACGGTATATACCGTCATACCTGCCTCGCCTACAATAGAGCGGCCCGGCTCCACCAAAAGGCGGGGGTAGGGAACGCCGTATTTTTCGGCCGCAGCCTTAACGGCGGCAATCGTAGAGAGCATCGCCTCATAGTACGGGCGCGGATTATCGGCCTCGGTATAGCGGATACCAAAGCCGCCGCCAAGGTTGACCTCTTCTAAATACCGCCCTGTCTTCTCGTGTACTGCGGCCAGAAGCTCTACCATAAGCTCCGCCGCTACCATAAAGGGCTTGTCCTCAAAAATCTGGGAACCGATGTGACAATGCACACCTATTATTGTCAGATTGGCAAAGGGCATGGACAGTACGCGTAGGGCATCGCCATTTTTAAGGCTTACACCGAATTTAGAGTCCTCCTGCCCTGTCTGGATAAAATCGTGCGTATGCGCTTCAATGCCCGGCTTTATCCGAAGGAGAATGCGCGGCTTTTTTTCCTTCCCTTCAAGAAGCGTATCCAAAATGGCAAGCTCCTCTTCGCTGTCTGCCACGATGCGCCCTACGCCGCTTTCCAGCGCATACCAAAGCTCGTCTATCCCCTTGTTATTGCCGTGAAAACAAATTTTCTCTGCCGGAAAACCTGCCGAAAGCGCCGTGTACAGCTCACCGCCGGACACCACATCAAGGCCCAGTCCCTCCGCCTCGGCCACGCGGCAGATTTCCTTTATGCAAAAGGCTTTGGACGCAAAATGTACGATACCGTTTCCGTCATACGCCTCTTCTATGGCTGACCGGTACGCACGCATATTTTCTTCAATTTTCGACCTGTCCATTATAAATAAAGGCGTACCGAATTCTCTCGCCAGCGCAGGAACCTCTGCGCCGCCGATTGTCAGCACGCCATTTGCACCGATATTTTCCGCCATCGCCTTGTAAACCTCCGTGAAATCTATTTCTATCAGTATATCACAAAGGCTTTTATTTGTAAAGCTTTATTTTTCAATAATCGTGTCTATAATGCTCCCCAGCGTACGAAACGCTTTGGAGGCTCCCTTCTTCATGGCCTTGGATTGCTTGTCCTTAATCGGGTCCATCATCATGCCGGTTACGGCACCGATAACAATACCCGTAATCATACCGACCGTAAAACAAGTTTTGCTCATACAAACTCCTTTCAGTTACAGAACACATGCTTGCCGATTGTCATTACAACAGGGCGTGTCCGTATCCATTTGTTGGTTGCCGTTTTGGGATTATAATAATAAATTGCACCGCCGACCGGGTCCCAGCCGTTTAGTGCATCGCGCGCGGCCTTTATGCAGCTTTCTGACATCTGCGCATGAATCTGCCCGTCAGAAACGGCGGTAAATGCCCCCGGCTGATAAATGACACCCGCTATTGTATTTGGAAAAGAGGCGTGCCGCACACGATTCATAATCACCGCACCGACAGCCACCTGTCCCGTATACGGCTCGCCTCTGGCTTCCCCATTGATGGCTCTGGCAAGGAGATAGACATTACTGTCGTGGGCGGCGTTGCCGCCTGTGGAAGAGGACGCTGTATTGCCTGTGGGAAGGCCCAGCGCCGAAAGCGTCTCCGCACCGGCAATCCCGTCAACCCGAAGGCCGTTTTTTTGCTGAAATTTCTTTACGGCGGCCACGGTCGCGCTGCCGTAAATGCCGTCCACATCCCCCTTATAATACCCCCAGGATAAAAGGCGCTGCTGGATTTTGAACACTTCCTCGCCCTGACTTCCGTAGCGGGAGAGCGCCGTCTGGATGCCCGGCGTCAGCAGAACATATCCCACCGTCAGGCACACACAAAGCCATGCCGTAATGGCCTTTATTCTTTTTTTCATAATTCCTCCGTCCGTACTTTTTCAAAAGAAAAAAGTCGCAATTATAAAAATCACGACTTTAGTTTTGTATTCTATACAGTTTTTATACCGATATTTCGAAAAATTCTTTACTTTTCAAAATATTCCAGAATCGCCCTTACAATGCGGCGCGAGGCCTGTCCGTCACCATAGGGATTGGTGGCCTGTGCCATTTTGCGGTATGCTTCGCTGTCGCAAAGGAGCGTTTTGGCCTCGTTATAGATAACATCCTCATTGACGCCGACTACCTTCACCGTACCGGCTGCCACCGCCTCCGGCCGTTCTGTTTCCGTGCGGAGCACCAAAACCGGCTTTCCGAGAGAAGGTGCTTCCTCCTGCAGTCCGCCGGAGTCTGTCAGAATCATATAGGCGCGGTTCATGGCGTTATGCAGCTCCTGCACATCCAGCGGCGCAATCAAATGCACATTTTCCATATCGCCCAGCACCTCTTTTGCCACATTTTGCACCGCCGGGTTAAGATGCACGGGGTACACAACCTCCAAATCCGGAAAATCCGTTGCCAGTCTCCTTACGGCACGCATAATATTATACATCGGCTCGCCTAAGTTTTCTCTTCTGTGCGCCGTCATCAAAACAACGCGCTTTTCATCCCAGGGCATCGCCTTTAAAACGGGGTCAGCAAACTCGTAGCCTTCCCGAACGGTTGTGGAGAGCGCATCAATAACGGTATTCCCCGTAATATAAATAATATCATCCGAAACGCCTTCACGGATAAGGTTTTCCCGGTTTGCCTCTGTGGGTGAGAAATGCAAATCCGACAAAACGCCTGTCAGGCGGCGGTTCATTTCCTCCGGAAAGGGCGACCACTTATCAAAGGTGCGAAGTCCCGCCTCTACATGGCCTACCTTCACGCCGCTGTAAAAGGCCGCAAGGGCGCCGGCGAAGGTCGTTGTCGTGTCGCCATGCACCAAAACGATATCCGGCTTTTCCTTTTCGAAAATTTCGCAAAGGCCCGAGAGGGCGCGCTGGGTAATACCGGTGAGCGTCTGCCGCTCGCGCATGATATCCAAATCATAGTCCGGCTTTATACCGAAAATATCCAGCACCTGGTCGAGCATCTGGCGATGCTGTGCCGTAACGCAAACACGCGACTCTATGCCTTCCGTCCGCCCAAGCTCCAAAACGAGCGGGGCCATTTTAATAGCCTCCGGTCTTGTTCCGAACACCGTAAAAACCTTAATCATCTGTTTTTTCCTCCTCTGCTTTGGCTAAGGCGCCTGCCTCTTCCTCCGTCACCTGTGCACTTCGCTGCCCCATGATTTTAGAAGCCAGGAGTGCGGCAACCACCATGCCGGCAATCAGAAGTAGCGCCTGCACGGTCCCGTTAGAAACCATAACAACGGCACAAAGCCCTAAAACGGTACACATCATATAAATAATGCTGACTGTCTTTTTCTGTGAAAAGCCCATATCCAGAACGCGGTGATGCAAATGGTCGCGGTCAGGACTCATAATGGGTTTTCCCGCCTTTACACGGCGGAAAATGGCAAAGCCCGTATCAAACAGTGGCAGACCGAGCACCAAAAACGGCACAGCTACGCTGACTACCATATAGCTTTTGAAAAGTCCCATAATGGACACCGATGCTAAAATAAACCCTAAAAAGGTGGAGCCGGTATCGCCCATGAAGATTTTGGCAGGATTGAAGTTATACGGCAGAAAGCCGAAACAGGCACCGGTTAAGGAAGCCGTAATCAGCGCCACCTCCAGCTCGCCCACAATCATAGCGATACAAAAGAGGGACATGCAGGCAATCGAGCTTACCCCGGCGGCCAGCCCGTCGAGGCCGTCAATGAGATTTACGGCATTTGTAACGCCTACCACCCAAAAGACAGTAAGCGGAATACCCCAAAAGCCAAGACCTAAAACGCCCGTTGATGAAATAAAACGCGGCACGGATACCCATTCAATCCGCACATCATGTAATATCAAAACGAGAGCTGCCAGTATCTGGAAGGGAAGCTTTGCCTTGGCGCTGAGCTGCCTCGCATCGTCTATAATCCCGACAATCAGGATAATAAGCGCACCCAGCACCATGCCGCGGACACTTTCATCCACAACGCCAAACAGGATAACGCTGACGATAAAGCCATAGAACATCGCAAGCCCACCTAAAAGCGGAATGGGCTTTTTATGCACGCGTCTTGCTTCGTCCGGCTTATCCACAATCCCCACCTTCGTTGCCATCCGCTTGACAAACGGCGTTGTTAAAAAGGTGATAACGAATGAAACAACAAAAGCTGAAAGTAATAGCAATTTATCCATAGCCTGCTCCTTTCTTTATCGCCGTGCGACAAATCCTACCTTGTCGTATACGGCATGCAGGGTTTTTTCTGCAATTTCGTTTGCCTTTTCGGCACCAAGACGCGAAACCTCTTCTAAATAGGCAGCGTCCGCCGAGATGGCCTTGTATTTTTCCTGCATGGGACGAAGCTCCTCGCAAACGGCCTCCGCCACACGCATTTTCAAAGCGCCATAGCCCTGTCCCTCAAATTCCAGCGCAGCCTCCTCGGGCGTTTTCCCGATAATGGCGCCATAGATGGACAAGAGATTATTTACGCCGTGTTTTCCCTCTTTATAAGCAACTACACCCTCCGAATCCGTAACGGCGCGCTTAATTTTTTTCACAATGACATCCGGCTCATCGAGCACCCAGATATAGCCGTTGGGGTTGGGGTCACTTTTGCTCATCTTGCTTGTCGGGTCCTGCAGGCTCATTACGCGTGCGCCTACGGGCGGAATGTACCCCTCGGGCACCGTAAAGGTATCGCCGTAAAGGTGATTCATGCGGATAGCAATATCGCGCGCCAGCTCCAGATGCTGCTTCTGGTCCACGCCCACCGGCACCAAATCCGTCTGATACAGCAGAATATCGGCCGCCATTAAAACCGGATAGGTGAAAAGGCCGGCGTTGATATTGTCCTCATGTTTCGCCGATTTATCCTTAAACTGCGTCATGCGGGAAAGCTCACCCATATAGGTATGGCAGCTGAGTATCCAGGCAAGCTCCGCATGTGCGCTGACATGGGACTGGAAGAACATGATGCTCTTTTCCGGGTCAATTCCGCAGGCCATATAAAGCGCCAGAAACTGGCGGCACCGCTCGCGCAGCTCCTCGGGGTTTTGCCGCACCGTTATAGAGTGCATATCCACAACGGAATAGATGCACCGGTACTCCTCCTGTAATTTTACCCAGTTTTTAAGCGCGCCGATGTAGTTACCGAGCGTTACACAGCCCGTCGGCTGTACGCCGCTGAATATCATTTTTTTATCTTGCATTTTTGATTACCTCTCCCAGTCTTTTTATTCCCTCCTGTATTTTATCAGGGGCCGTAAGCGAATAATTGAGGCGCATATACCGCGCACCCTCCTCGGGCACAGGCATACAGGTAGAGCCGGCCACAAAGGCTACCTTCTTTTCTACCGCGGCGCGTAAAAGCGCATCGCTGTCATAGCCTTCGGGGAGTGTACACCAGAGGAAAATACCGCCTTCGGGCGTGGTGTGCGTGCAATCAGAGGGGAAATATTCGTCCATCGCCGCCATCATCGCGGCGGCTCTTTCGCCATAAAGCGCCTTTGCCTTTTCAATATGTGCATCAAAATCATACACGCTGAAAAATTCCGCCGCCATCATCTGCGGCAATACGCAGGTATGTACATCCGAAACCTGCTTGCAGATAATCATTTTGGCCATGATATCCTCTCTGGCGATGGCCCAGCCGAGGCGCAGGCCCGGCGAAATCGTCTTAGAATACGAGCCGGCGTAAATGACGCGCCCCTCCGTATCCATAGATTTCATCGTTTTTACATCCTCGCCCGTAAAGCGAAGCTCGCCATACGGATTATCCTCTAAAATATAAAAATCATAGCGGGAGGCCATGTCAAGTAACCTCTTTCTTTTTGCCTCCGACATCGTAATACCGGAAGGATTCTGGAAAGTGGCTATCGTATACACCAGCTTGATTTTTGTTTTCTTTGCAAGGTCCTCCAGCGCATCCAAATCCATACCGTCCTCCTCCACGCGGATGCCGCAAAGCTTTGCGTTATAAGAACGGAGAGAATTCATACCGCCGATAAAGCTCGGCGATTCCAGCGCCACCGTGTCGCCTTCATTTACGAGGGCCTTAAAGGTCAAATCCAGCGCCTGCTGCCCGCCGGAGGTAATAATCAGCTCCTCCCCCTCGTGCATGTTGCCTATGCGCTCCATACGCGCGCGGGTATAGTCGCGAAGCGGGCCGTACCCTTCGGTAATGCCGTACTGCAGCGCCACTTTTGCATTTTCCTTTAAAATCTTCTGGGAAATTTCACCGAGAAGCTCGCCGGGGAAAAGCTCCGGCGCCGGTGCGCCGCCGGCAAAGGAAATTATATCCGGCTGTGCCAAAAGCTTGAACATCTCACGAATGGCTGAGCCTTTCAGACTTTTTACTCTGTCTGCAAACATATTCTCATCTCCAATTATACATAGTTTACCGATTATATACCCTATATAATACCATATTGCCAAAGAAAAGTAAAGAAATTTTACAAAAAATCCCTTACGCAGCCGAAAAGGCTGCCTTGCCCCTTTGGCAAGACAGCCTTTTTTCTGTTTTCTTTATTTTACTTCTACGCGCCAGCCCAACGGGTCTTCCTTCGTTCCTGTCTGGATGCCGGTGATGGCATCGTAAATCTTCTGGCTTGTTTCGCCGATGTTGCCATCGCCGATAACGAACACATCATCCTTATAACGGAGCTTGCCTACCGGCGAGATAACGGCGGCCGTTCCGGTGCCGAATACCTCTTCCAGCGTGCCGTTTTTGCTGGCCTCTACGATTTCATCCACGGAAACCTTCCGTTCTTCTACCTCCAGACCCCATGCCGTGCAAAGCTCAATAACAGAGCGGCGCGTGATGCCGGGCAGAATACTGCCGTTTAGCATCGGGGTAATAATTTTGCCGTTTATCTTGAAAAAGATGTTCATGGCGCCGACTTCTTCTATGTATTTTCTCTCTACACCATCCAGCCACAGCACCTGCGAATACCCGTCATTATGCGCTTTTACCTGACCGGCAAGGCTGACGGCGTAGTTACCGCCTGTCTTGGCAAAGCCCATGCCGCCGCGCACTGCGCGCACATATTCATCCTCAATCCAGATGCCAACCGGTGCAAGGCCGGACTTATAATACGCACCGCTGGGCGACAGGATAACCATAAACTTGTATGTTTTAGACGGGGCCACGCCTAAAAACTCGTCCGTTGCAATAATAAAGGGACGAATATAGAGCGATGTGCCCGGTGCCGTCGGAATCCAGTCCTTATCCACCGCCACCACGGCTTTTATGGCCTCCACAAAATCTTCCTCGGGAAGAGCGGGGATACAAAGTCTTTCATTCGTGGCGTTGGTACGCTTGGCGTTCATATCAGGACGGAACAGATATACCTTTCCGTCTGCGCCGTTATAGGCTTTTAGACCCTCAAACATTTCCTGTCCATAGTGAAACACCATCGCAGAGGGCGCGAGAGATAAATTCTGGTACGGAACAATTCTTGCATCGTGCCAGCCTTTTCCCTCCGTATAATCCATAATAAACATATGGTCCGTAAAAACTCTGCCAAAGCCGAGGTTATTTTCATCGGGCTTTGGCTTCGGTGCTGTTGTTTTTGTTATCGTAATCTGCATACTTTTCATCCTCCCAAAGTTTCTTGTTTTTTTATTATACACCCTGAAAACGGAAAAATCCAGTCTTTTTTCCAAAAAGTAAAAAATTCCTCTGTTTTTTTGACATTGTGGCCCCTTTCTGCTACAATATTGCCATAAGGAGGAAAGAAAAATGAAAATTGTACTGCTGGATGCCTATACTACAAATCCCGGTGACCTTTCCTGGGAGCCGCTTTCTGCTTTCGGGGAAGTAACCGTTTATGACCGGACGGCGCCCGATGAGGTGGTAGGACGCATTGGAAACGCCGAAATTGTTTATACCAATAAAACCGTTTTGCCAGAAAACCTGTTTGACCTATGCCCCTCTATCCGCTTTTTAGGTCTTCTCTCTACCGGCTATAATGTTGTGAATTTAGAGGATGCAAAGGCGCATGGCGTAACGGTTTGCAATATTCCTGCATACAGTACCGCCTCCGTTGCCCAGCTTACCATCGCGCTCCTTCTTGAAATCTGTATGCGCGTGGGCGACCATAGCCGCGCCGTGCGGGAAGGCGCATGGGTAAAATCCGAGGACTTTACCTTTACGCTCGCGCCCCTTATGGAGCTTTCGGGAAAAACGATGGGTATTATCGGCTTTGGTGCCATCGGGCAGGCGGTAGCCGATATTGCGGCCGCCCTCGGGATGCAGGTGCTGTATACGAACCGCCGTTCTTCTCCCCTTCCCGGCAATCGGCACACCTACGCCGATTTAGACACGCTCCTTCGCTCTTCGGATGTTATCTCCCTGCACGCGCCGCTCTCGCCCGAAACGACCGGCCTTATATGCAAGGAAACGATACAGAAAATGAAGGACGGCTGTATCCTTTTAAACACCTCGCGCGGCGGCGCCGTCGTGGAAGCTGACCTTCGCGCCGCGCTCGACAGCGGAAAAATCCGCGCCGCGGGGCTCGATGTTTGCCAATCGGAACCCATGGCCGCCGCATCTCCCCTTTTAGGCGTGGAAAACTGCTTTATCACGCCGCATATTGCCTGGGCCACGCCCGAGGCAAGGGGACGGCTTGTAGATATTGCGATAGAAAATTTGCGATTTTTCCTTGCCGGCACGCCGCAGAATGTGGTAAATCCATAAGGCTATAGTCATAACCACCGGCCGTGCCGGTGGCTTGCACTGCCCCCTTAGGGCACTATGCTGGCCGAGCCTGCAGGCTCGTCGAAAGGTCTGCCAACCGCAATTCTTTCACCAGCTTGCCCCTAAAGGGGCTTTTTTATTTGCT
>JAZSLT010000037.1:0-12732 GCA_045535515.1 Clostridia bacterium
GAGGTTTATATAGGAAATACAATAAATCTCAAAGAAACAACAGTTTCATATAAGAACAAGCACAAAATACAAAGGCCTGAAGAAGAATGGATTCGTGTAGAAGGAACTCATGAAGCTATTATTGATATGGATACTTGGGAAATCGTTCGCAGAGTTCGTGAAGGCAAACGCAGAAGAGATTCTATGGATGGAATTAATAAGTACAGCGGTCTTCTGCATTGTGCAGATTGCGAACAAAAGCTTTACTTTGTGAGAGGCAAAACACTAAAACCATCAGCATTCCATTTCATATGCAGCAGGTACAGAAAACACAAAGGCGAAGAACAATGCACACCTCATTCTATAAGGGAATCAGTTCTGGACGAAATCATTCTTGAAGAAATCAGAAGAATTACATACTATGCCAGAACAAAGACTAAAGATTTCGCAGAATTCATAAATCAAAAAACCTCTGCCGAAAGCCGGAAAGAATTATCGGCAAAGTCAGCAGAGCTTGGAAGACTCAAAAAGCGTAAGAATGAGTTGGAATCCCTGTTCAAAAGACTGTATGAAGATAATGTATTCCATCGAATTACAGACGATCAATTTCAGATGCTATCCGGTAGTTACATAGCAGAGCAAAAGGATATAGATTTGCGAATTCCGGAGTTGGAAGATGAGATTGAAACAATTAAATCTACAACTACAAACACGGATAAGTTTATTGCGCTGGCTAAAAAATATATTCACATCAAAGAACTTACACCAGAAGTATTATTGACCTTCGTATCCAAAATCGTTATACACGAACGAAGTGAAAAACGGTCGAAAAGTGCAACACAACAAATCGATATATATTTCACTCACATAGGAAATGCAGGTCAAATTTAAGGCAAAGGAAAAGGGTGAACAGCCTAAACTGTTCACCCAACTTCCGCACCGTTACAAGTATTTCACTAAACATCCCTTAGAGAAACAGCCGATAGCAGCTCCTTTTTTTAATCTATGTCAGCAATAACTTCTGCCGGCGGTGTATCGAGGATTTCGGGATGTTCCAAAGTGTTGCATAAAAACTTCAGCGCCGAGGCAAAATAAAAACCGTCACAAATTCGCTCGTCTGTTGTTACCGTAAAGTCCAGAAATTTTTTGTATTCCGGCTCACCGGTGCCGCGCTGGGGAACAATCATTTTCTTTTTTGCGCCATAGGCGATAAAAATCGGAATATTCCCAAAATCGTACAGGTGATGATAAATGGGCGGAATACCAAGGGACCCCATGGAGGTAATGACCATAGACCCATGGAAGGGACTTACATTGGTGAGAAAGCGAGGGAGAAGACCAAAATAATCGAGAAAGCTAAGGAGAGAAACGGTAAATTTTAGCAAAAGCCCCGGGATATAGCGAAGTACACGCGCCGTTTTGTCAAAGGCACTTTCCTCCTCGGCCATACCCTCGCCGCGATTGGCTTCGATTTCGCGGACAAAAGCGCGGTAGACATCTTCAGCGGTGGCATCGGGGGAGAAGGATAGCTTAATCATGGTGTCCGGTGCATCCAGCGTCATCGACATCTTAATTGCCATAATCGTTTCAATGTTATTACGCGCAAAAATTTTCTGTCCGGAAATAAAACGATTGATAGCCGGCCGCTGCGAAACGGTGCGGATATAGGCGGCAACCAGAACATGAAGAACGCCAAAGTTTTTCAGGCCTTCCTGTCTTTTCTTCCGGATATATTCCTCCACCTTTTCAATATCCAGCGTGTAATGCACCTTGTTTTGCGCACCTGCGCGGGTTTTCATAATGTAGGGGGAAACCATGGAAATCGGGGATAGAGTCCGAAGACGCCGTCCGTCCCTACGGTCACCCCATCTGCGTTTTCTTTTCAAAGCTCCCAATCCTTTCCATTTTTCTGCGTAAATGAAAAAAGAAGATATTTGCAAAAGGGACAAATACCTTCCTCTCAGACATACATACGCTTAGGCGCGCGTTACCAGACCGGAACGCAAGCAACGAGAACAAACATTTACGGTTTTCGGTGTGCCACCGACGATTGCCTTTACTCTTCGAATGTTGGACTTCCACATCTTATTTGCTCTTCTGTGCGAATGGCTGACCTGAATGCCAAACGAAACGCCCTTATTGCAGATTTCACACTTTGCCATATATATACACCTCCTTCGGTCGATTCCATAATGAAACAGGTATATTATAGCACATATTTTTTCAATATACAAGCATTTTTTTATTTTTTTTATATTTTTTTCGATTTTTTGAAAAATAATAAAAAACGCTTGACAAAAAGGGGCAGAAGTGCTATACTATGAAAGTGGTCAAAATGCTGTCCTAGCTCAGTAGGTAGAGCACTTCCTTGGTAAGGAAGAGGTCGGCGGTTCAAATCCGCTGGACAGCTCCAGGAATTCCCCGTTCTTTGAATGGGGAATTTTACTTTATCTCCTCTTTTTGGCAAACGGGCAGGTGTTTTTTAAAAAAACACTTGACAAACGCCTTGCTTTCGTTTATAATGTTACTGTTGTTTGCTGGTGTAGCTCAGTTGGTAGAGCAACGCATTCGTAATGCGTAGGTCGCGGGTTCGAGTCCCATTACCAGCTCCAAAAAGAAACGACAAATTTCGACAAGAAAGTTGTCGTTTCTTTTTGTGTTAACGAATACCACGGGCTATGCCCGTGGTTCAAAAAAGCTTTTAGCGTTGAGTAGAAAAAAGAAACCTCCTATGATACAATTAGTGCAGGTTCGCCAACCGCATTAAAATCAAAGGAGGTTATCAAGAATGAAACTTGACACAGAAAGTTTAGCACATACTAAGTGGAATTGCAAGTACCATATTGTATTTGCACCGAAATATCGTAGACAAGTGATATATGGAAAAATAAAAAGTGATATAGGGCAGATATTGAGAAAACTATGTGAGTATAAGGGTGTGGAAATAATAGAAGGGGAAGCATGTCCCGATCATATACACATGTTGGTATCAATACCGCCTAAATATAGTATATCACAAATAATGGGATATTTAAAGGGGAAAAGTTCGTTAATGATATTTGATAGGCATGCAAATTTGAAATACAAATATGGCAATAGACAATTCTGGTGCAAAGGATACTATGTAGATACTGTAGGAAGGAATAAGAAAGCTATACAGGAATACATAAAGAATCAGTTGCAAGAGGACATAGCAAGTGATCAAATAAGCATGCAAGAATACATAGACCCGTTTACGGGTGAGCAGGTTAAAAAGGGCAAATAAAAGACCGCCCCACTTGTGGGGCAGTCTGTAAAAGTTATGCGGTTGGCAAACCGTTTCGGCGCGCCTTGAGGCGCCGCCAACATAATAGCCTTATAGGCTAAGTGCATGCCACCGGTTTTACCGGTGGTCATGACTGTACTTTTATCTATTCGCTCTTCTCTCTTCACTTTTCTCTAAAATTGTCGTTTCCAGATAAGAGATAAAAGAGAATAGAGAAGAGATGCTGTCGGTAGGTTTTCTTGCGAAAACCAAATGATTAAAATGAAAATATCTTTATGGTTCTGCTTTCCCAGAAAAAAGCATCGACTTTGTCGGTGCTTTTTTCAGCTAAATTCGCCTGACGGCGAGCTAAATTGGGTAAACGCAGCTAAATTGCCTACGGCAGCTAAATGTGCTTCGCACGCTTTTGGCGAATTTAATTTAGCTACTCCAAAGGAGTTATTTAGCTGTTGCGCAGCAATAATTTCGCTTTACAAAAAGACAGTATTCCCAGAGAATACTGTCTTTTTTATTATAATAGCGAGGGGCAAAAGGAAAATGGATAGCATATCCTGTAAATGAGAACAAAAGAGAGGGGGGAGAAAATGTATTTGTATGCGCTTCGGGAAGGGGAAAGGGGGCGCGTGAAAGCCGTCAGGGAAGACAATGAAATCGGAAGGCGCCTGCGCGACCTTGGCATTATTGAAGGAACTGTCATTACCTGTGTAGGCAAAAGTCCGCTCGGTGACCCTGTTGCCTATCAAATCCGTGGTGCGGTCATAGCGCTCCGCAAGGAGGATGCGGCCAAAGTTTTTATAGAAAGTGAAGGATAGAGCATGGGACTTACAGTTGCGTCAGTAGGAAGAGCCGCCACGCGTGACGGCTTTCATATAAAGGAAGACAGCCTGATTATTGCCCTTGCCGGAAACCCCAATGTAGGAAAAAGCACGGTTTTCAATGCCCTTACGGGTATGCGGCAACATACGGGGAACTGGCCGGGGAAAACGGTGACAAATGCCGTAGGGGAGACGGAAGTTGAGGGAAAGCATGTTTCTATTGTGGACCTTCCGGGGTGTTATTCTCTGGCCGCCCATTCGGCAGAAGAGGAGGTGGCAAGGGATTTTATTCTGGGCGGGGGCGCAGATGCCATTATAGTTGTGTGTGACAGCACTTGTCTGGAGCGAAATCTCATATTGGCACTTCAAATTTTACAGGTGACAACGCGTGTCGTTATATGCGTAAACCTTTTGGATGAAGCTCGAAAAAAGCATATTACAATAGACCTTGCCAAGCTGGAAAACCAGCTGGGCGTTCCCGTAATCGGAACGGAGGCGCGCGGCAGAAAGGGAATAAAAAACCTGTTGTCTGCGGCCGTTCGTGTAGCCTGTCAGAAGGAAGAACCAAAAGAAAATACAGAAGAAGGGGAGAGCCTTGCGCGTGCGGTGCTTCGTGCAGAAGAAATTGCAAAGAAAACATGCCGCTTTTCAAAAGGCGACCCGACAAAGCGCGACAGGAAAATAGATAAAATTCTCACCGGGAAAATGTGGGGATTTCCCCTGATGTTTCTTATGCTCATGGGCATTTTCTGGCTGACGATGGTGGGTGCGAATTACCCCTCTCAGCTTCTTTCTTCTGTTTTATTCCGCCTTGAGGAGCCGCTTATGCGGCTGTTTGCAGGTGTGCCGTGGTGGCTTAGCGGTGCAATAGTGCAGGGGGGCTATCGGGTAACGGCATGGGTAGTATCCGTTATGCTGCCGCCAATGGCCATTTTCTTTCCGCTCTTTACCCTTTTGGAGGATTTGGGATACTTGCCGCGCGTTGCCTTCAATTTAGACAGATGCTTTCAGAAATGCCGCGCTTGCGGCAAACAGGCACTTACGATGTGCATGGGGTTTGGATGTAATGCGGCGGGGGTGGTAGGCTGCCGCATCATCGATTCGCCGCGGGAAAGACTTATCGCCATACTTACCAATACCTTTGTGCCCTGCAACGGCCGGTTTCCCACTATGGTAGCGGTGATAACCATGTTTTTCGCTACAGGGGCCGCGTCACTCGTTTCTGCCGCGGGTCTTGCCGGCTTCATTATTTTAGGCGTTGTGGTAACGCTGGCCGTGTCCTTCCTTTTATCGGTAACGGTACTGCGGGGGATGCCCTCCTCTTTCACATTGGAGCTTCCGCCCTATCGAAAACCGCAAATCGGCAGTGTGATTGTTCGTTCGGTGCTTGATAGGACTATATTTGTACTGGGCCGCGCCGTAGTATCGGCGGCACCGGCCGGCATTCTGATATGGATTTTTGCAAATGTCACGGTCGGCGGCGAAACCCTGCTCGCCATCTGTACCAACTTTTTAAATCCGTTTGCCGTCTGGTTTGGCCTGGATGGCGTTATCCTGATGGCCTTTATCTTAGGCCTGCCGGCCAATGAAATCGTGATGCCGATTATTATTATGGCCTATGTTTCCGGCGGAGCCTTAACAGAAATGAGCAATCTCGCCGAAATGCGCGCCCTGCTGATAGAAAATGGATGGACGACGGTGACGGCTGTATGTACGATGCTTTTTTCACTCCTGCATTGGCCTTGCGCGACTACGCTACTGACGATAAGAAAGGAAACGGGGAGCCTCCGGTGGACAATAGCCGCCTTCCTCATACCCGCAGCCGTTGGATTTTTAGCTTGCTTTCTGGTGGCAAATGTGTTACACTTATGGTAAGAAAAGGAGGCGAGCGGCTTGGACTTATCGCGAAGTGAATTGTTACTCGGAAAAGAAGGCATCCAGCGCCTTGCAGATTCTTCCGTATGTATTTTCGGTATAGGGGGCGTCGGCTCCTATACGGCCGAGGCGATTGCGCGAAGTGGTATCGGCGAAATTACGCTTGTGGATTTTGACACCGTTTCGTCCTCCAATATAAATCGCCAGCTTCCGGCAACCAGCCGTACCATAGGCGAAAAAAAGACGGCCGTAATGGCAAAGAGAATTCTGGAAATCAATCCCGAGGCCCGGGTGCATGTTCTGGATGAATTTTGCACGCCGGAAAATGCAGGAAGGCTTGTCCCGGAAAAATGCAGCTTTGTGGTAGATGCCGTAGATACCGTATCGGCCAAAATTGCCATTATTGAAACCTGTCGGGCGCGCAGCATTCCGGTCATCAGCTGTATGGGGGCAGGGAATAAGCTTGACCCGGGCAAGTTTTGCATTACGGATATCTATAAAACCTCCGGCTGTCCGCTTTGCCGCGTGATGCGGCACGAAATGCGAAAACGCGGGATAGACTGCCTGGATGTTGTATATTCTACCGAACTCCCGAAAAAAACAGGTTGCGAAACGATTGGGAGCCTTCCGTATGTGCCGGCAGTAGCCGGTCTTATGGCGGCCGGCCATGTGATTGCCGCCTTGGCAGGGAAAAAGGAATAAAAACCGTAACACGCGATAAGAAAAGACTTATCGCGTGTAGTTTCGTTTTATCCAACATGCTTTTCGGCAAGATATTTCCTTTTGGTGGCCTGCCCGCCCCGAATATGCCGTTCGGACTTGTTTTCGTCTAATATAGCACGGACATCCAGAGCAAGCCGTACATTGATGCGTGGCAACCGCTCTACAATGTCTTTATGTACGGTGGATTTCGACACGCTGTATTTCTTGGCAGCATCGCGTACGGTTGCGTTATTATCTATGATATAGGTTGCGAGTTTCGTGGCGCGGTCCTCGATATAATCCTTCAAATCCTTCACTCCCTCATACTACTTTGTTTCATCTTATGAGGGAGAAGAAGAAAGTATGCGCGTTTTTAGCCACGGGAGGACAAAGCAAAGGATAATAATATTTTGCTATTGACAAAGGATAAGAAATAATGCTATAATGAAAGCGTAGATACATAAGAATTTTAATGTACAAGGAGAGAGGATTGTGAAATCAACGGGTGTAGTGCGTCGGATTGACGAATTGGGAAGACTCGTTTTACCTTCCGAACTGAGAAAAACCTTTAATATCGAGGATAAGGATTCGGTGGAGATTTATACAGATGGTGATATGATTATCCTGAAAAAGCACGAGCCGGCCTGTATTTTTTGCGGAGAAGCAAAAGATGTCGTTTCCTTTAAGGGAAAAAATGTTTGCCGAAATTGCATAAAAGAATTGCACGAATAAAAAAAGAAGAGCGATGCTCTTCTTTTTTTATTCGTGTTTCTTTTTTATATCATAGCGATAAACGGCCGCCAGAATAGAGGAAAAAACAAAGGCTTCCGTCAGCATACCGGGGTACGAAGCATAAAACCAGTTATACACAAACCAAAGCGGAGAGGCCGGCGCGGAAACGGCGCGGACAATTCCCGGATTTTTTATCCAGAAGGCGATGGTTGTCAGTATCATAGATAAAATGGGGAGAAGGCTGATAGGCCCGTCCCAGGAAAGAATACCCACAAGACAGAAAAGGATGCAGAAAAGAAAGAACCAGCCAATGTGGGAGGCCCACTTCCTGTCGCGGTTTCGGAAAATGGCGGCGCGTACAATGCCGATGCCGTTTAAAAGACCGCCAAGCGTTGCACCCAGCATACAAAAATGGATGCAAAAAAACACGGACGAAATCATCTGCAGGGTGACAATTTTTTTCTGCGCATTCTGCTGAAAGGAAAGAATGGCAATTACAAGGGCAATAACGCCCAAAGCTTGTGCAATATAAAACATGGAATACCTCCCGGAATAAACTCTTTTAGCTCTATTATGCGATGCTAAAGGCCTTGTCAGGACCTCTTTTGTGCAGCCGCCTTATCGGGTGTGACCTCGCGGCCAAAAAAACAACCGCGCGTAAAGGGGAAGGGGGCAGGGGCACCCGTAGCATACAGCTGTAAAATTTCCGAAACCTCGCGCTCTGTTTCCGTTGTAAAACGAAGCAGGAAGGCATGAATATTGCCGCCGCGAAACGCGTCCAGCTTGTCGAGCATATACAGAGGACGGGCGTTTAGCACCTCGTTTCGGTGCGGATAGGCACAGAGGACAGGAAAAACATTTCCCTTTTCATCGGTCAGCGGATAAAAAGTCTTTCCGCCATGGCAAGCTTTGTGCGCTTTGGCAAGGCAATTTTCCATTGTCATCAGTGTTTGTCGGCCGTAAACCATAACAGAAAGCGGAAGCGGCTTTGCCATCCGGCAGATTTGCGCCAAAGAAAGCTCCGGCGAGGCCACAAGGGAAAGGGTGTCTGCCAGATTCGCCGTCATGGCATTGAATATATGCAGGCCTGTGCCGCCATGCGGCTCCAGCCCCAGCTCCCGGCAAAGGAGCGCTTGACCAATAGTATGGCACATAACGCGCTGCATCCCTTCGGCCTGTAGCTGCCTGAGCCTTTCGCGAACGGCCTCCATTTCCTTGTCAAACAGTATTGTCGGCAAAATGGCGCCTGTATTCGGCGAGGGAAGATGCGAAATTTCAAAAAGCGGAAGCCAGATAAAGTCCGCCGAGACATTGCGTGGTATTTGCGCCTGGCTTTGAAAGATACATTGGGTCTCTGTCCGGCTTACAGGTCTGTCCGGCACAGAAAGAGAAGCCGGATGGCATGCTCTTTTTACAATGCTTGCCTCTCCGAGCTTTGCAAGCCCATCCCGACGGAGTGTGTTGAGAGAGGCTGCGGACAGAAACAGGTCCGGTGATACAGATGCGGAAATGGTCGCTTCATACGGCGTGCCGCCAAGCCTTGCCAGCTGTTTTTCGCAATCGGCGGCAGAGAGGGGACGAGAAGATGCCTTTTCCGGTGTGACACCTAAAACCTCTGCGGTATATACACCGTCCGTAAGGGTCAGCCGCGCCGCCCTCTCGGCTTCCACCAGAAGCGACATAGAAAGGGGAACCTTCTTTTCCTCCCTTGCCGAAACGGTGGTATGGGCCGAGGCTTTCTTATCTGCCTCGGTACGATAGCCGAACATACCTTTTCCCGTTTTTCCCGTAAAATAACCGTCCGTAAAACCCTGACGGGAAAAGAGACGGGACAGAAAATCCATTTCCTCTTTTGTGGCGGCACGGTTTTCGTCCAAAAGCTGTCGGTATACCGAAACGACGCCGCGCACATATTCCGGCGACTTCAGCCGCCCTTCTATTTTCAGAGAGGCGATGGGGAGGGAGAGAAGCTCCGGCACATGCCCTGCCAGACATAAATCATGCAGACTGAGCGCATACCCTTCCTTATAACGATGACGGCAGGGCTGTGCACAGGTTCCGCGGTTGCCGCTCCGCCTTGCCAGCATACTACTGAAATAGCATTGGCCGGAATAGGATACGCAGAGCGCACCATGAATAAAAACCTCAATTTCCAGCGGAGAACGCCGGATTAATTCGCGGGAAAATGCTTCGCGCGAAAGGACGGCGCGCTGAAAGCCAAGTTCCGCCGCGCGCGCCAGACCATAGGCATTATGTATGGTCATTTGCGTACTGGCGTGCAGAGGCAGCATGGGAACCGCCTCGCGCAGAAGGGCGGCCAGCCCTATATCTTGTACAATTACCGCATCTACGCCGCTTTCGGCCAGAAAATGTGCATAGTCCGGCATTTCGGCAAGCTCCCTGTCAGAAAGGAGCGTATTTAAGGTAAGATACACCTTTTTGTGACGGATGTGGCAATACTTTACCGCGTCCAAAAGTGTATCATCCGTAAAGTTGTCGCCATGAAGGCGGGCATTGTGGCGCGCGGTGCCGAGATATACGGCATCGGCACCGCCCGAAATCGCCGCTTCAAGAGCCAAAAAGCTGCCGGCAGGGGCTAATAGTTCATGCATATAGAATTCCTTTCTGCTTGTAAAGAGAAGAAGAACCGTGCAGTTTAGGGAAGAAACAGGGAGATGGCTCTTCGGTTATTTTCAATATGCACCACATGGTCGCCCGGTTCAAACTCACCGTCCAGCGACCAGGGGAAAATTTCGTCCATAGAAAAAACAACATGGTTCGTTTTGAAAAAGGTAACATAATCGGGATGGTAATTGCGGCGGACAAGGGAGAAAATGATTTGTTGCAGGTCCAGCGCTGTATGCGGCATGGAAATCAGCATAACCTCAAACAGTCCGTCATCATACAAAACAGAATCGGGTGACAGCCGGAGCATACCGCCGAGCGAGGTGGAATTGGAGATGGCACCAAAAACATACTCTCCGGAAAAAGAGGTGTATTCCGTTTCTACATGCAGGCGACAGGGACGAATGTTTGGCAAATCACGCACCGCTTCAAAAATATAGGCCATGTGGCCGAGGCGGTTTTTGTTTTCCTGCGGGGCCTTGTAGGAAGACTCCGTAAACGCCCCAAAGGAAGCTACATAGGTGAAAAATCGGTTGCCAAAGGAACCAATATCTATTTTTTGTATTCTCCCCTTGCAAATCGTATCCGCGGCGCGGGAAATATCGCGCGAAATGCCAAGGCTTGCGGCAAAATCGTTTGTGGTACCGCAAGGAATATAGCCGAGCGGCGGACGATGGGAAAGACGCATAAGGCCGTTAATGACGCGGTTTAAGGTCCCATCACCGCCGGCACAGACCACAAGGTCAAACGAAGCGGCGCACTTCTCCACAAACAGCTCGGTAGAAGCACCGTCCTTCGTATAATACACCTCTACATCGTATGCAGGGAAAAAGCCGGGGATATCTGCACTTTGTGTGCGCAGCTTGCCGGCAACCGGATTTATGATGAGAAGCATCTTTTGCCTTTCGCTCATAGCCTCACCTCCTTTTGTATTGCAACTGATGTACTTCCTTAAAAAAGGGGGATTACCTTCCGATAATCCCCTATATTTTACAACTATATGTACCTTTTATATTATGCAAACATAGGACTTACAGAAATGTCGGCATATATGCGTTTGATTGCTTCGGCAAAGATATCTGCTACAGAGAGCACCTTGATTTTATCCAGCATTTTATCGGGTGTAAGCGCGATGGTGTCGAGAACCACCAGCTCGCTTATGGGCGATTTTTCGATGCGCTCCAGTGCCGGGCCGGACAATACAGGGTGTGTGCAGCAAGCATAAATGGCCTTGGCACCACGGTCCATAAGAGCAGAGGCACCATTTGTAATCGTGCCGGCAGTATCAATCATATCGTCTACCAGAATAATGGTCTTATCCTTGATATCTCCAATAATGTTCATAACCTCGGCCACATTGGCGCGGGGTCTTCTTTTATCAATAATGGCAATCGGCGCGTCCAGACGCTGCGCGAATTTGCGCGCGCGTGTAACACTGCCGAAGTCCGGCGAAACGACAACAACATCCTCCATGTGGTCCGAAAACTTGTCCATATAATACGGCGCAAGCTTCGTAAAGCCTAAAAGATGGTCAACCGGAATATTGAAAAAGCCCTGAATTTGTGCCGCGTGTAAATCCATCGTTAAAACGCGGTCCGCGCCTGCCGTCTGAATAAGGTCGGCAACAAGCTTTGCCGAGATGGGGTCACGCGCCTTTGCCTTTCTGTCCTGACGGGCGTAACCATAATAAGGAATAACGGCGGTGATACGACCGGCAGAAGCGCGTTTGAAGGCATCAATCATGATAAGAAGCTCCATGAGATTATCGTTCACGGGGTCGCAGGTGGACTGCACGACAAAAACATCCGAACCACGGACAGATTCATTAATGTTGACAAAAATTTCACCGTCGCTGAATTTGCCCACCTCAGACTTGCCGAGAGAGATGTCGCCTACATGCATGTCGTGCCCCTGTGCGCTCAGTCTATATTCCGCAACCTTGTTTTTAAGCTCAGCGACAATAGCCGTGGCCAGGGCCGGATTGGAATTGGCTGTAAAAATTTTGATATCATTTCCGTGCGTTATCATCAGTAAATCGCTCCTCTTAAAACTTCTGTTTGTATTATACCGCATTTTACCTGAAAAAGCAATACTAATCTTCGGGAAAAATCAATTTTTTTCCTTTAAAATGGCAAGCGAACGCTCGGCGAGCGCCTGATAGCGCATATGCTTGTCCCGAATGCGCTCGGGAAGGGGTGGCAAAATGCCGAAATTTGCGTTCATGGGCTGAAAATCACCTAAGGATTCGGTTGTGATATAGTTCGTAAGCGCGCCCAGCATCGTTTCTGCAGGGAGGCAAAGCGCGTCCTCTCCCTTTACTCTGCGCGCGGCATTTGTGCCGGCCAGAATACCGGAGGCAGCCGACTCCATGTACCCTTCGACGCCGGTGATTTGTCCCGCAAAAAAGATGCGGGGATTATGGCGGAGGGAATAGTCGGCAGAAAGCACGCGTGGCGAGCAGATGAAACTGTTTCGGTGCATAACACCATACCGGACAAATTCGGCATTTTTCAGGGCCGGAATCATGGAGAATACGCGTTTTTGCTCACCAAAGCGAAGGTTTGTCTGAAAGCCGACAAGATTATAAAGGGAACCGGTCTGGTTATCCTGCCGAAGCTGCACCACCGCAAAGGGGCGCTTATCGGTTTGCGGGTCACGCAGGCCAACAGGGCGAAGAGGACCATACAGGAGCGTTTCCTTTCCGCGTGCGGCCATTACCTCTATCGGCATACAGCCTTC
>JAZSLT010000042.1:0-8504 GCA_045535515.1 Clostridia bacterium
CGTCTGCCTTTGCTGCATCGACTATGTCCTTGGCCTCTGTCTCAGCAACCGCAACACCATCCTTTTTGATCTGTTCAATTAACTCTTGGAGTTGTACTTCCATAATGTAATCTCCTTTTCACATTTAATCATGATTTTGTATATAAAACAAAAGGGAAGCAGCATCCTCTGCAGTCAGCTGGTTCCCATAATTATCATTATATTTATTTTGAATAATTATATCATGATTTTAATTTATTGTCAAGACTTTTTGAAATTATTACATACTAAAGCCTTTCAATGTACACTTTCTGACTTGATGTATTAATTATATGCTGCGTTTTTATAGTATAACAAGTTTTAAGCCTACAGGTCTTTTCTTTGGTTAAGGTGTATCAAATTTTGACATAGTGAATGGAGAATATATTTGTGTAATTGGCTCAAAAACGCTTTGTATTGCGTTTTATTTTGTTAGTCGAGTAATTCTGCTAATTTTATTCTGCCATGCTTAAAACGGGCAATTCCGTTTGGTTCTATTTGCAATTTCACGGAATGTATGTTATACTGAAATAAAATTAAGTGTGTCGATTTTTTGGCAGTTGGGCATCAAATTTGATGAGATATTTACATAGCATCAATAAAGCATCAAAAGGCATAAGGTTCAAAAGACCGAGTGCTACAAACGGCGGAGCGGTGGGAATGTGTTGTACGGTCTTTTTAATTTGACACGACCTCCAAAACCGTTCTTGAGGGTTCGAGTCCTTCTACCCCTGCCAAGAAAAAGAGATAATTTTACTGTCGGTAAAATTATCTCTTTTTCCGTTATATTTGCCTTGCGGCAAGTTATATTGCTTCGCAGTTTTATTCGGCATTCGCCGAGTGTTATTGTGCTTTGCACAGTTAAATGGCAAATAAAATATAACTTGCAACCGTAGTTTGCAATAACACTTTTACAGAGTAAAAATACCACTCCAACGAAGTTGGAATATCACTCACAGTAAAATTATATCGTACTTACATAAAAAATGGTTCAAACATAAGTTTGAACCATTTTTGGTTACGGCATTTTTGTAAATCCATCAGAGTTTGTTTATATCTGCTTCCGATATAAGCTTAAAGCCTGCCGCGGTGAGAGCCGCTTCGGCATCCCGGTTATTTTCCACGCGCAGTACCACATACGCGTGCTTCTCTGTCCGCGCCATAAAGGCGTAAAGGTATTCTACATTGATGTCGGCTTTATCGAGAACATCCAGGGCCGCCGTGAGTTTTCCCGGCTCGTCACCGATTTTAACACCCACAACATCCACAACCTTAATCAGATAGCCCTGCCCTTCCAGCACTTTTTCCGCAGCCTTTTCGTCATTAACAATAAGGCGAAGAATGCCGAAATCTTCTGTTTCCGCAATGGAAAGTGCACGGATATTAATGCTGTTCTTCGCTAAAATATCCGTAACGGCAACGATGGTACCTTTTTTATTCTGCACAAAAACGGTTAACTGTTTAATAGCCATTTTTATTCTCCTTTCTTAAATCAGCTTGCGCTTATCAATTACGCGAACGGCTTTCCCTTCGCTTCTTACAATACTCTTTGGCGCAACCAGGTGAACTTTGGGATTGATGCCGAGCATCGTCTTCATCGCACCGGCAAGTGCTTTTTCCATGGCCAGCACATCGCTCACCTTATCCGTGAACTGCCCGGGAGACATTTCAACATTTACCTCGAAGGTATCTGTATTATTGGCTCTGTCCACAACAATCTGATAGTTCGGCTCATAGCCTTCATTCAGAAGTACGGTTTCAATCTGGCTGGGGAACACATTAACGCCTCTTATAATCAGCATATCATCGGTTCTGCCCATGGGCTTGGCCATCTTGATAAGCGTTCTGCCGCAGGAGCATTTCTTTCGGGAAAGAACGCAAATGTCTCTTGTTCTGTACCGGAGAAGCGGAAATGCCTCTTTATCGAGAGAAGTAAATACAAGCTCACCCTTTTCGCCTTCCGGCAGAACCTCGCCTGTATCGGGGTCAATAATTTCGGCGAGGAAGTGGTCTTCATTCACATGCATACCTGTTTGCTCGCTGCACTCAAAGGCAACCCCGGGGCCGCTTGTTTCCGTAAGGCCGTATATATCATAAGCACGAATACCCAGCGTTTTTTCAATGCTCCGGCGCATTTCCCCCGTCCAAGGCTCCGCACCGAAGATACCGGCCTTCAGCGGAATATCCTCCGGCCCATAGCCTTGCTCCTTCAAGGTTTCGCCGATATACGCGGCGTAGGAAGGCGTACAGCAAAGAATGGTGGCGCTAAGGTCTTGCATGAACTGTATCTGCCGCTCGGTGTTGCCCGAGGACATGGGAAGTGTAAGACAGCCGACCTTATGGGAGCCACCGTTGAGACCGGGGCCGCCGGTGAAAAGACCGTAACCGTAGGCCACCTGACATACATCCTGCTTGCTGCCGCCGGCTGCCACGATGGCGCGGGCACAGCAATCCTCCCACAGGTCAACATCCTTCTGCGTGTAGAAGGCAACTACGCGTCGGCCCGTTGTGCCGGATGTAGATTGGATGCGCACACACTCGTCAAGCGGTTTTGCCAGAAGTCCGTAAGGATAGGCGTCTCGCAAATCTGCTTTTGTTAAAAACGGAAGCTTGTGTAAATCCTCAATGCCGTTTATGTCTTCCGGTTTAACGCCCTTTTCATCCATGAGATTGCGGTAGTATTCCACATTCTCGTAAACATGTTTCACCTGTTTCCTAAGCTTCTCCGATTGCAGCTTCTTCATTTCGTCAACCGGCATCGTTTCAATGTCTTTCTGATAGTAGTTCTGTGCCATTTTTCTTCATCCTTTCCTTTATATATTAATCTTTGTTCAAACAGGTCCGCAGCGCAGAAAAACAAAAACGCCCCCTGCCATCCTGTTTCAGGATACAGAGGACGAAAATAACATTTCCGTGGTACCACCTCAGTTCGCCGACACCTCACGATGACGACCTTTTCAGGTACTAACATACCCTTGTTCTGTGACGGGAACACCCGTTGCATCCTACTGAAGACGAATCTTGTTCAGCGCACTGCTAACAGAAGGAATTCAGCCTGGTATCTTCCATTGCCTCGCACCAACCGGCAACTCTCTCAAGGCTCTTTCCGGGCTTACTTGGTTCTGCTCAATCGCATTTATTACTTGTATAATAGCACATTAGTTTGCTAAAGTCAATAGTTTTTGCAAGATTTATGCCCTTTTTATAACACGGCATTGACGCCGCACCGGAAATATGGTATAATTTCCAGAACAATCAGCATGTGGAAAACAAAAAATACAGGAGGTAAAAACTATGACATCCACAACCATTTTAGGCATCGTATTCGCCGTTGTCGTTCTGGCTCTTTGTTATGTTGCCTTCAATTTCATCCGCATCCGCAAAATGCGTGAAGGCACAGAAGAAATGGCCGAAATGGCCGGTATCATCCGCGATGGCGCATCCACATTCCTCAAAACGGAATTTCGGGCAATCGCCATTGTCGTACTTATCGTTGCAGCGCTTTTCTCCTTGTTTATTGAAAAGACTGCCGGTTTGACCCTGATTATCGGCTCTCTTATGAGCAGCATCGTTTGTATTCTCGGTATGCGCAGTGCAACCTATGCCAATGTTCGCACATCGAACAAGGCGCTGGAAAGCCGTTCCATCGGTGAAACGGTAAAGGTTGCCCTTTGCGGCGGCAGCATCAGCGGTCTGAGTGTGCAGGCCTTTGGTCTTCTGGGTCTTCTCTTCGTTCTGTTCTTCTGGGGTTTTGATGGTTCGAGAGAAGGCGCCGGCTTTATCACAAGCCTTGGTGCAGACCCCGTTGTTATGCGCATTACGACCTATTCGCTCGGTTGCTCTCTCGTTGCCATGTTTAACCGTGTAGCCGGTGGTAACTACACAAAGGCTGCCGATATTTCTTCTGACATTCTGGCAAAAGTACGCAACGATATGCCGGAAGATGACAGCCGCGTTCCCAATGTTGTAGCCGACTTTATCGGGGACAATGTAAACGACATTGCCGGCAACTGCTCCGACCTTTTGGAAAGCTTTGTGGCAACCCTTTCCGCCTCTATTATTTTGGCACTTTCTCTCTTTACCGGTGATATGTTCAAGGCCGCATGGACCTTCCCCGTTATCCTTGCCGGTTGTGGCATGCTCAGCTGCCTTCTCGGCCTCGTTTTCGCAGCGATTCGCAAAATGGGCGACAATCCTTCCAAGGAATTGAACCTTTCCACTTACATTTCTGCAGGCCTTACTGCGCTGCTCGGTCTTGGTGCCGCTTACTTTGTATTCGGTACAGGCGCCCTGGCGCTTCCCGGAAACTTTGTATGGGGTTGGCTTACCCCTTGGGCATGCGCCATTCTCGGTATCATCAGTGGCGTTGCAATCGGTATCCTTACCGAATACTATACAAGTGCGGATTATAAACCCACTCGTCGTCTTGCCGAAATGGCTCCGGAAGGCGAAGCCTTTATTGTAACGAAGGGTGATGCAGTCGGTTCCCGTTCCTGTCTCTTCCCCATTCTCCTTATCGGCGTTGCGCTCCTTGTTTCCGGTCTTCTCGGCGGTACATACGGTATTGCAATTTCTGCCCTCGGTATGCTCGCATTCGTAGGCACAACCGTTTCTATTGATGCCTTTGGTCCTATTGCCGACAACGCCGGTGGTCTTGCAGAATCCTGCCATTTGCCCGCAGATGTTCGAAAAATCACAGACAAACTTGACTCTGTAGGTAACACCACAGCCGCAATCGGCAAAGGTTTTGCCATCGGTTCAGCTGCATTTGCAACGGTTTCCCTCATTGTTGCCTTTGTACAGAGCTTCATTGCAGATGGCACCAAAGAACCTGTTTTAAACTTTGCTTCCTTTATTGTTATCGCGGGCGGCATCATTGGCGGTGCGCTGATTGAATACTTCTCCGCGCTCCTTACCGATAACACCATTGATGCTGCACAGTTTATGGCAAAAGAGGGAGACAGACAGCTTTCTATCCCCGGCGTACTGGAAGGTACGGTAAAGCCTGACTACAACCGTTGCGTTCAGCTTGCCGCACAACAGGCGCTCAACAAGATGCTCCTCCCCTCTGTTTTAGCACTCCTTATTCCCATCGTGGGCGGTATGCTGTTTGGCGCAGAATTTGTTGGCGGCATCTTGGTTGGTGCAACGATTTGTGCTATCCCCCGTGCACTCTTTATGGGTAACTCCGGCGGCGCCTTCGACAATGCGAAAAAGTACATTGAAAGCGGTGCACTGCAGGGACACGGCAAGGGTAGCGCGGCACACAAAGCCGCCGTTACCGGCGACACCATCGGCGATACACGCAAAGATGTTGTTGGCGTAGCGCTGGATATCTTTATTAAGATGATGTCCACCGTTGCCAATACCCTTGGTACCATCTTCCGCTATTCTTTGTTTAAATAGGCATAACCTTTGTTATAGCTGAAAAAGACAGATTTCAAAAGAAATCTGTCTTTTTTTGTAAAGCAGAACCATTGAGATATTTTAATTTTTTAGCGATATACTCGCTAACGCTCGTGCGATATATTTACTTTGTAAATTCGATATAACTTCACTTCGTTCCGTTGCGATATGATATAAATTCCTTCTCTCGTTGCCGCAGGCAACATATCGCATCCGTCAGGATATATCGCGTACGAAGTACATATCTCAAATTCCGTAAGGAATTTATATCGCTGAAAAAAAGACATTATTCTGTCGAATAATGTCTTTTTTTCTGGTGCCCGTGGTGGGACTCGAACCCACACGGAGGATTAGTCCAACGGATTTTGAGTCCGTCACGTCTGCCAATTCCATCACACCGGCCTATTTTTTATTACAGTAAATGATTATAACACACCTTCCTGCAAAAAGCAAGTGTTTTTTATTTTATTTTTATCCGCGCTCGCGCCTCCACAAATCCCCGTATTTTGACAAACTTCCTTTTTATTTTTCTTTTTTGATAAAAATTCTTGACATTTTGTCAAAAAAAGTATATACTTGATTTGTTGCTAAAAAGCAACAAGAAAGGAGGTTTTATGTCAAACAGGCAAACTTGTATTCTTTGCAACAGGAGGAAAAGTCTTACCACTCTCGGACAACATTGCCTCTGTGCTTCCTGCCGGCTGGAAGTCCTCAGGGAAGCATTAGAATTTGCAAAAAGAAACACAACCAGAGGAACGGCGTATCACGCGGCTTTTGCCGATATACTTGCCGAAATTACAGAAGAAGCAGAAAATTTAATTGAGGAGGTATAAGATGCGTCAGAATGAACTGAGTGAAAAAAGACAAACTTTTAAGGACGAATTACAAGAGATAATTAATCAGGGCATTGCCCATGCCCTGCAACTGGGAACGGAAAGCTCCCGATACAAAGGAACACATCCCTACCGTGAGCGGGTCGAACGGCTCCTGTATGCCAGAAGCGGACTTGGTATTTTAATCACCTCGCTGGAGGAAGAGCTGGCCGCCATGCACGAGGAAGCTCCGCCGTCATCCATGGCCTACGAAAAAACAAAGAATAAGGTCGTTCATCTTCTCCCTTCGGGCGAAGCGCTGGGTATGCCACATGCAAGAGGCGATGTTGAGGCTTTGCTTACCCGAAACCGCCTGGCCGCCAAACGCATTGACCGCGCGGTGAACTCCTTATCAGATGACCCGTACTTTGCGCTTTTGCAGCTGAAATACACAGATTGTCTTCCGGAGGAAACTATAGCCGAGCGGCTCTGCTGCGACCCTTCTACGATAAGGCGCAACAAAAACCGCCTTTTAGAACGGCTGGCTATCATTTTCTTTGGGGTGGACGCGCTGGATTGTATATAGGCTTTCCTACCGCACAGCCAGATAGTCCTCCAGGACATCCCAAAAGGTGACCGGCGTAACCTGATTACGACAAAGCAATTCTGCCATTTGCACCGCTTCGGTTTCCTTGGGGCAAAATGCCGGCACGGTATATGTGGTTTCTCCGTCTGAAATGCCGATGCCATAGCACGGGAGCGAAAGTTCGGCGGCCGATACGGGGGATGTGACAAAATAGCGCACCTGTAATATACTGTTTTCTAAGGGAATAGCGGTAAAAAATTCATGTACCATTGGCGTTCTCCTTTCCGGGAATTCTAATTATATCCGCTTTCCCCATAAATTGCAAGAACGGTTTTTTGGGGGCATCCCCGTCTGTCAATTTCCAGAAATTGGAAGGAGATAGGCGGGGATTTTCTTCTTTTTTTGCTATTTTCTCTGCCATATTGATATAATTTTTTAATATTTTATATAATCATTTTAAAATCATATTGCTAAAATATATAAATATAAATAGATTTATTTTGATTTTGTGCGAAATTCATTGGTTATAATATACATATTTTTTAGTTTAAATTCGTTTTATTTCCTTATTATATATAATTATTTGTATGTAAAAATATTTTAGATAAAAAATCGCAAAAACAGTTGACGAAAATGCCAAACTGTGATATTATTTATAAATGCTGGAGCAAAGGAGCATGCCGTCATGAATGCGTTTATGCAAGCCGCGCTGGACACCGCCAGAGAGGGCGCCGTGTTGTTTTCCGAAATCCCTGTTGGTGCCGTTGTGGTGCATCAGGGCAAAATCATCGCGCGTGCGCATAACCGAAGAGAAGAATTGCATGACCCTACTGCCCACGCAGAAATTCTGGCTATCCGCGAGGCAGCCAATGTATTGCAGGATTGGCGGCTGACCGATTGTGATTTGTATGTCACATTGGAGCCTTGCGAAATGTGTATGGCAGCTATACGCGCCTCACGCATCCGGCGTCTTTATTGCGGCGCCTATAAGCCAAAGGATGCTCCGCACGCAAAGGAACCGGAGGTCTATTACGGCATAGAGGAAGAGGCTTGCGCGGCCCTTTTGCAGGATTTCTTTCAAAAGCAACGCGCGGAAAAAGATAATCTGCACCCCTGACTCTCTCCCTTGGGTTCGTCCTCGGAAAGAGCGTACAGTATTATACGGAGTGGTATCGAAGTGGTCATAACAGACATGACTCGAAAGCTTCTACGTCTAACGGAACTCCTGTAGCCCGAAACCCTTGATTTTATGCGGTTTCTGTAATTTTATTTTTAACTAACTTTTGCTTGTTTTGCCCATGTTTTTGCCTTAAATATCATTTTGCCAAATTTGTCAGGGCTGACATATAAAACAATTTCATATCTGGAGAAGTATCGAAGTGGTCATAACGGGGCGCACTCGAAATCCCCTCGGTTACACTGTAACTGTACCCCTACAAATGGCTTAACCGTGCGGGTTTAAGCGAGGTTCAAATCTTGTTTTCACACCCTTATCTAGCGGTTTTTCTAGCCATTTCTAACATTTTTCTAACAAAATTTTATAATTTGCTCGTTTTTTTCTCCGTCAAATCGGAGTTCAAACATACACACGGACAGGTATCGAAGTGGTCATAACGGGGCTGACTCGAAATCAGTTTGTCGGTATTCAATCCGGCACGTGGGTTCGAATCCCACCCTGTCCG
>JAZSLT010000034.1:0-2186 GCA_045535515.1 Clostridia bacterium
CGTGCCGGTCACCGTAGTCGGTGTGGAAACCGGGGTGGGTGTTGTGGGTTGTGTGGGTGAACTTGTGTAATTTGGCACGGTATAGGTAGGCAATCCCGCCTTTTTAAGTGCTCGCTCCATGTAACCCGTATTATTCGCCTGAACGCCCGCGGCGAAGCCCGTGAGGGGCTTGGTGCTTGTGGGCTGCGTCGATGTTTGCGGGGTGTTGTTCGGCGCGCCGGAGTCACCCCGCCCTACGAGGGGGGATGGAGAAAACAAAAAAACACCCTGCAATGTGGGTTTCCACATTGCAGGGTGTCGCTATTTTGTTTTTCGGCTCAATAATGTACTATCGCCTTGGCAGATCAATACCACGCAACCATTCCCTCTTCTTTGAAAGTGCCGGCCTCGACATATTTTCTGAGTCTTGAAATCATTTTCCACGCATAAATCTGATGTTGGTCTTTTTCTGAAACCATAACAACACTATAGTCTCCTGTTTTCTTATTGTAGGACACTAGACCACAATTATTTTTACCTTCAGGATAATATGCGTACTGTATTTCCCTGTCATTATTTTTTACAAGCTTGAATTTTAACACTCTAACACCTACCTTCTGTTATTCAACCACTTTTCCAAAGCTTCTTGATAATTAAAAAACTCATTAGCAATGTCATGGGCTTCGGCATAACTTAGACCCTCTTTATTCATCAAGTCATACTCCATAGCTTCATGTTGAATCAAGATACGATCGTGTTCCAGAATATTTTTTCCCTCTCTAAGCCTCTGTAGCGACTCAGCGATGTCATAGTCAGGGTCAAAGCTTTTATATGCTTCATCGAGTGGGTACTTGTTCACGATTAGGTGATCGTACATTTTTTCAACAGAAGAAATATCGACATCCGCATTCACAGCAATCCTTAAAACAATGTCATTTCTATTGCTGTTTCGAAGCGTTGAATAATACTGTTCTGCGTGAGCATTGCGTTTGGTATGCTGCGGGTCATTTTCACTGTTGTATGCACCTAAAATTGCTCCTGCAAACATTGTATCACTATTTGCATCATTTTCAAGGTCGACATTCATGACATCGGAGGTCTCATAATCCTCAAGCATACTGTGCTCACGCATATAGTCCGCGTAGATGGTGGGCATTGGGGTGCTTGCTTCTGTGTCTGCCGAGCGGGAGTTCTGCATAGCCTTTTCTATTTGCCTCTGCAACAGCCTTTGGGTGTAGAGATTGCCGTTTTTCTTTGCCCGCTCCAGAAGCCGCTCCGTGTAAAGGAGCGGGAGCTGTTTGTCTGCAGCCACACCGTTGACTTCGGTTTTGCTCTGTGGTATATTGATTTTAGAGGCCACACCAGTCTGTGAGAAACCTTTGGCATCGCCAGAGGCGTACCGCTCAGGTGTTGCCTCATTTTTATTTCTCTCAAGGTTATTTATATCGAAAAATACTTCTTTACCATCTGAATAAATGGCAGTAAGGATATTTCCTGTGCAGCCTGCACCCTTTACCTTTACGCGAAAATTGCCTCTATTAAAAGATACGATATCATCCGCTCTATTGTGCGCCGGGTCTTCATTTATTATGTTCTCAGCATTCTTCAATAACTCTTCCGTTCCCGTTGCCATGCGCATTTTATCCTCGTACATGGCGGGATCCGTTCTTTCGAGCATCCTTGTATATGAACCATTAGTAAACTCTCCGCGGCCTTTTTTGTTTGAAAAAATCACGCCTCTGGGAAGTCTGACTCCATTATGAAATATACGCTGCAGCTCGTTAGAAATAGTTTTGCGCCACTCGGCTTTTGGCTTGCCAGCAAGAACATCTTCATTGATTATAACGGTTACATTCCCGAGCGCATCTCTTTCAACGCGAACTTCTCCCGTCATCAAATCCGATTTTCTCTGCCTGCCGCCTACATTTTCGTTCCCAAGCCGAGCCCCGATTTCCGCGCTGGTTTCCTCAGCGGCCTGCGTGGTCAGTTCTTCGATTTCATTTACGGTGGGGAGTTTGCCGTTGCCTCCGCTTATTATATCCGCGGTGCCGAAAAGTACCGAAGTAATACCGCTGACAAGGGCATTATATGCGCCGTCTTCCGCCATCTGCCAAAAGTTGCGCTCGTCTGTTTTTATTGTAAGCTTATCAAGATAGCCCTGCGCAATTTCCGCGATAAACTCTTCTGTTCCCTCGCCTGCCGCGCCG
>JAZSLT010000028.1:0-10239 GCA_045535515.1 Clostridia bacterium
CTTGGACTATTACAAAAGGCACTAAAGCTCCGCAAGCGGCAGGAAAGATACACTCCGATTTTGAACGCGGATTTATTCGCGCCGAAGTAATCGCGTACGATGATTTGATAGAGCAGGGCGGAACAGTTGCTGCTAAGGAAAAAGGTTTAATTCGAAGTGAGGGGAAGGAATACATCATGCAGGACGGCGATGTGGTTGTATTCCGCTTTAATGTGTGATGTATATTAAAGATATTTTTAAAGAAAAAGAAACCGTTATATCGCTGGAGGTTTTTCCGCCAAAACCGGAAGTGCCGCTTTCGGATGTTTTACCCGCTGTTCGGGCGCTTGCTGACACATCTCCCGCTTATATGAGCGTAACCTACGGCGCCGGTGGCGGAAATACAGAAAACTCTTTGGCCGTTGCCTCTGCCATACAGAACGATTTTAATGTTACGGCGCTGGCGCATCTGACATGTATCGGTGCAGAAAAAAAGTCCATTTTAAAAATTTTGGATGACTTTAATGCGCACAACATACAAAATATTCTGGCACTTCGGGGCGACTTTCCGAAGGACAGGCCCTTCGACAAGGATGCCATGGAATATCGGTATGCCTACGAGTTGATACGGGAAATCAAAGCCTACGGAGATTTTTGTGTGGGTGGCGCCTGTTATCCGGAGGGACATATTGAAAATCCGAACAAAGAAAAGGATATAGATAATCTCTTATACAAAGTGGAGGCCGGTGTTGATTTTCTGGTTACACAGCTTTTCTTTGATAACAACATGCTGTACAGCTTTCTTTACCGACTTGCTGCGAAAAATATAAACATTCCGGTAACGGCCGGTATCATGCCGGTTACAACAGGCAGTTCCATCAAAAGGATGTGCGCCCTGTCCGGCGCGACTCTGACGCCGAAATTCCGCGCCATGGTAGATAAATTCGCGGATAAACCCGAAGCACTCCGCCAGGCGGGTATTGCCTATGCGACGGAACAGATTATTGACCTTATTTCAAACGGTGTACGGCGGATACATATTTATACCATGAACAAGCCGGAAATTGCCGGCAAGATTTTAGAAAATATCAGCAGTATCATTAGCTAAGGAGTGATAGTGTGCTGGAAGAAGCGCTCAGATATTTAGGAATACAAGGTGAGGCAGATACAGAGTTGCTTCGCCTTGTTTTGGATTGTGCGGAAACCGTCAAGACCTGTGCCCATCCCAAGTTTTTAAAAAGAGAGTTTTCGCCTCTGGAATTCGCCCCGTACTGCATAGGAGAAGACATTAAAAAGCATGTTTTGGGTGCACAAAAAATTATGTTGTTGGCCGCAACGCTCGGCCATTCACTTGACATAGAAATCAAAAAGACACAGATGATGGATATGCGGCGGGCCGCCGTGTTGGACGCATGCGCCTCGGCATATATAGAGGAGTACTGTGATATCTTAATGCCCGAAGGGATGTCAGGGGCTATGCGCTTTAGTCCTGGGTACGGCGATTACCCCTTGGAGGTACAGCCGATGCTTTTGCAAGCAATAAAAGCAGAGAAAATCGGCATCACCGCCTTGGAAAGCTATATGTTACTGCCGACAAAATCGGTAACGGCTGTTATAGGATTAAAAAACACCATCCGGGGAAGAGGAGAGGAAGGATGAATTTGCATTTTTTCAAGGAAGATAAATTAACTTTTATAGATGGCGCCATGGGCACCATGCTGGGCGAAACCTCGTCTTTACCTGAGCTTCTTTGCATCCGGGAGCCGGAGCGCATTCTCCGTATTCACAAGCAGTATGTGGAAAACGGTGCGAATATTATTACAACCAACACCTTCGGCGCAAACCGTTTAAAGCTTGCAGGGTGCGGAAAATCGGTCGGGGAAGTGGTAGGTGCCGCCGTGAAAATTGCAAAGGAGGCGGCCGGTGACCGCGCTCTCGTTTCTCTGGACATCGGGCCTTCCGGTGCATTACTTCGCCCGATGGGAACGCTTCCTTTTGAAGAGGCGTATGAAATTTTTGCAGAAGTAGTCGAGGCAGGGAAGGGTGCCGACATGGTTTCTATTGAAACCATGACAGACACCTATGAATTAAAGGCCGCCGTTTTAGCGGCCCGGGAGCATGCAAATCTGCCCATATTGGCAACGGTCAGCATAGACGAAAACGGAAGGCTGCTTACAGGCGCGGACATTGAATCGGTTGTCGCTCTTTTGGAAGGGCTTGGGGTGGATGCGCTGGGACTAAATTGCGGTCTCGGGCCGGTGCAATTCAAAAGCTTTTTTGCGAGGCTCAAAAGCGTCACCTCTATTCCGATAGCTCTTTTGCCAAACGCGGGACTTCCCAAAATGGAAAACGGCGAAACAAAGTATGACCTCGGGCCTACAGAATTTGCTGTGCATATGCAGTTCTTTGCAGAGAACGGCGCACATATTTTAGGCGGCTGCTGCGGCACAACGCCCGAGCATATCCGCCTGATGACAGAGAAGTGTAGGGGCATCTGCCCACAGCCTTTAACAAAAAAGAATATTACCGTTGTTTCCGGCTTTGGAAACGCCGTGGAAATCGGTAAAGCGCCTGTTGTTATCGGGGAGAGAATCAATCCGACAGGTAAAAAACGGTTCAAAGAGGCACTTAGAAATGCCGATATCCAGTATATTTTGACGGAGGGCATAGAACAGGAAAAGGCAGGCGCCCATATTCTGGATGTAAATGTAGGCCTTCCTGAAATTGACGAAGGCGCTATGATGGTACGCGCTGTGGAAGAGCTGCAGAGTGTTCTGAGCCTACCTCTGCAGATTGACACGGGCGACGCCGCCATTATGGAGCGCGCGGCAAGAATTTATAACGGAAAGCCTCTTTTCAATTCCGTGAACGGCAAAGAGGAAAGCATGCGCGCCGTATTTCCCGTTGTGAAAAAATACGGCGGCGTAGTGATAGCCTTAACGCTGGATGAAAACGGGATTCCGGCGACGGCCGACGGCAGAATTGCCATTGCAAAACGCATTGTAGAGAAAGCGGCCGAATACGGAATAGACAAAAAGGACATAATCGTTGACACCCTGACGATGGCTGTAAGTGCCGGCGAGAGTGGGGCAGAGGAAACGCTCGGGGCCCTTCGGTATATCCGTGGCGAGATGGGTTTGCAAACTGTTTTAGGCGTTTCTAACATTTCCTTCGGTTTGCCGGCAAGAGAAACCATAAACGCAACCTTCTTCGCCCTTGCGCTGGAAAACGGCCTTTCTGCCGGTATCATCAATCCGAAATCGGAAGAAATGATGCGTGTGTATGATGCCTACCTCGTTTTGCATGGATGGGATAAAGGATTTCATCGTTATATTGATAAATACACTATGACTAAAAGTGCAGAAATCGCGTCCGAAAGCCGCGAAATGACCCTTTCTGACAGGATTGTCCGCGGCATGAAAGATGGCGCGTATGCGGCCGCGCAGGAGCTGCTTCGCATCATGGAGCCGATGAAGCTTGTGGAAGATGTCATGATACCGGCTCTGGATAAAGTGGGGCAGGGGTTTGAAAAAGGGACCGTGTTTCTGCCGCAGCTTTTAGCAAGTGCTGAAACCGTCAAAGCGGCCTTTGAAGCGGTAAAGGATGCAGCGGGAGCCGAAAAAACGGTGAAGAAGGGCAAAATAATCGTAGGCACTGTGCGCGGCGACATTCATGATATCGGGAAAAACATCGTTCGGCTGCTTCTCGAAAACTACGGCTATGCGGTAATCGATGCCGGCAAAGATGTACCGCCGGAAAAAATAGTAGAACTTGCCATAAAAGAAAAGGCCGATATCGTGGGCCTCAGCGCGCTTATGACGACGACAGTCGGCAGCATGGAAGAAACTATAAAGTGCTTGAAATCCGCCGGATACAATGGCAAAACGATGGTAGGCGGTGCTGTGTTGACGCAGGAATATGCCGACGCTATCGGCGCTGATTTTTATGCGCGGGACGCGCTTAATGCGGTTTCCTTTGCAAAAAAAATAATTTTATAAAAATGCACCTATTTCTGTAATGGGCATACAATGTAGTGAAATCCATTTTTGAAATAGGAGGTAGTAGGTATGGATAATTGCAACGAAGCCGTTTGCATCCAAACCGGACAAATTTATGATTCCTGCAAAGAAAAAGAATGTTTGGAAAACTTGCGGGTGTATCTGTGCGGACCCGGGCAAAGCCTTGTTGACCGCGCCGTCAGCGTAAAACCTAAAGACGCCGAGCTTATCTGGGTATTTCCCACGGTTGAGGCGGTGCCGTTTAACAAAGGCTTTTACGCGGTTGACATGAAATTCTTTTTTAAAGTAACGCTGGATGTATACACAAATGTATGCACATCCACACGCGTTTGCGGCCTTGC
Organism: Clostridia bacterium; assembly: GCA_045535515.1. GTDB lineage: Bacteria > Bacillota > Clostridia > UMGS1883 > UMGS1540 > SIG447. Next base: position 4,340 of record JAZSLT010000028.1, read on the forward strand.
TACTTATAACAAAAAGGTTGTTCTTTTTGGGTCGGAGGGGAATTCCAAGGTGTTTACATCGCCGGCGTCAGGCGAATGTGAGTTTGACCCTTCACAATGGCAGAGAACGAACATGCCCAAGGCTGTCGTTTCGGCTGTGGACCCCATCGTGCTTTCCGTAAAGCTCGTTGAGGCCTGTGACGCCTGTTCATGTGGCTGTGGCTGCGAAAATGGCCATGAGGTGGCTATGGATGCTTTCCCACGGAGTGTACAACGCATTTTTGACGATGCCCTTGTTCTCTCCGGCGAACAAAAACGCGTGTATGTTTCCCTCGGTCTTTTCTCCATAGTAAAATTACAACGGGATGTACAACTCTTAATTCCGGCGTATGACTTTTGTATACCGGATAAGGAGTGTCAAATCTCCACGGAAAGTAATCCATGTGAACTATTTGAAAAATTAAACTTCCCCATGGATGAATTTTTCCCGCCGACAAAAGGAGATAACGACTCCGGGTGTGGATGCTGTTAACGAAATACCGAGCAAATAAAAGGAGAGGGGACTCTCCTTTTTTATTAAAATATATTGCATTTTCCTCTGCTTCGTAGTATAATAACCGAGTAACGAAAGAATAAAAAACCGCAAATACCCTTTCATTTATTACCGGACAAGCATTTTGTAAAATCAGAAAGGATTGAACAAAATGAAAAAAACAATTAAATCTACTATCTCCGTCACACTTATCCTTCTCTCTCTTTTGTTCGTCGCCGCCTGCGGCAATTCTACCGACAAAACCATGCTTTGGGAAAATGCTACATACCTTGCGGATACCGCGCTTGGCGAAGGGGAGAAAACGGTTGTTGCCGAAGTAAAAGCGGAAGAAAAAACGATTACATTCACCATTAAAACCGACGAAAGCACCGTTGGTGCCGCGCTTTTGGAGCATGGGCTTATTGCCGGTGAAGAAAGCGAATACGGCCTGTATATTAAGACTGTAAACGGTATGACCGCCGATTATGATACAGATAAGAGTTATTGGGCATTTTATGTGGATGGTGAATATGCTACCTCGGGCGTGGATACCACCGAAATCAAAGAAGGGGTAAAGTATCAATTTGTGTACACAAAATAATAAAAGTGCCCTAAGCATCAAGGAAATAGTTGTGTTTGCCATGCTGGGTACAATTATGTTTTGCTCGAAGGTGGCGATGGAGGTTTTGCCCAACATCCATCTGCTTGGCATGTTTACCATGGTATTCACACTCGCCTTTCGCAAAAAAGCGCTCATCCCCATTTATGTTTATGTGCTGATTAACGGCTTATATGGCGGCTTTACCGTCTGGTGGATTCCGTATTTGTATATCTGGACTGTCCTTTGGGGTGTTACCATGTTATTGCCCCAAAGGATGCCTAAAAAGGCAAAATGCGTTGTTTACCCGGTGGTTTGCGCGCTGCACGGGTTTGCCTTTGGCACTCTGTATGCCCCGGCACAAAGCTTGTTATTCGGTCTGAATTTCAGGCAAACGGTAGCATGGATTATAGCCGGCCTGCCATGGGATATGGTACACGGCATAGGAAACCTCTGCGCCGGAATGCTTGTTTTTCCTTTGAGTGAGTTGCTCAAAAAATTTAGAAACAATAACCAAAATGCATTCTTATAATTATTGTTTGACGAAATCCATCAAGGATTTATTTTGCTAAAAAGCGTACTGAAATTTTCAGTGCGCTTTCTCTTTTCTCTCTTATCCGGAAACGACATTCTTTGGCGGCAAGGGAAGCAGTCGAAAGAAAAAATCAGGTAGACGGTTACACCTTGTTAGAAAACAGGAAAAGGGGCAAGGTGGATGCAACGGCTCTCGATGTCCTCACGGAAAATGGCGTGGAGATAACTGTGGACGAGGTCAGAAAGGTCACGGGCTTTGGAGAAGAAGGCGCGAAGCTTGTGGCCAATTACTCCAATACAGAGGGTGCGACCTTCAGCAAAATAATGGAAGAGGTCAAGTTATCGTATCTGACAGGCTTTGAGCATCCTGACCTTGACATCAAGAAGGGCAAAGATACATTTATTTCCCCTGCACAAGAGAACGCCTTCACGGCCGGGCAAATGGATAGAAAAATGGACGACATCGCCGCACAAGAACGGTTTAAAAACGCAGTTGTCAATATGGAAAGCGGCTTCCTTGCGGAAAACCTTCCGAGCGATGTTACCGAGACGCAAGTCGGCATTCTGAACCAAATGGCTGAAGGCTTAGGTGTAAAATCATATGTTGTAAAAGGATTAAAGGGGAACGCCGAATACAACAGACAAACGGGGGAAGTACCTATTGACTTTGATTTTGAAAGAGAAATCGGCACAGAGGATAACCGGCAGAAGGTATCTATTGTATTTCATGCGGCACACGAAATGGCGCTTCACAGAGTGGTTGACTTAGCACCCGAAGAGGGTAGCGCGTTCGTGTATGCGATGTACAATCATCTTGCAGGGAACGAAGCTTCAATTATTACTCTTGCAGACGAAAAGCGAAATGCATACGCCGCACAGGATGTAGAAATATCCCTAGCACAAGCTATGGAAGAGGTTTCGGCAAACAACATTCTGTACCTTTACAATAATGATGAAGCGAGATTCCGCGATGCTATAGACCGCATTATCAACGGCACGGACGAAAAGGCAAAACAAGGCTTAAAAAAGTACATTGATTTTCTCAAAAATATTATAAAGAAAATTGGCGACTTTCTCACGGGGAAAAGCGGCAAAGAAAAGGCAGAGGGACAAGCAGAGCTTGACGAAATCACAAAGCTGCGCGATATGTTTGAGACGGCTTTCGCAAAGGCTGTGGAGAATAAAAAGGCGATAGAGGCAAGGAATGCGGAGACAAAAGCTTCAAAAAATCTTGAAATTAAGACGGAAGAAGATTATAATAATAATGTAAGCCATTCGTTGAAGGATAAATATTGGCGTACTGACTTAAATAAAACACAGTTTAAAGAACTGGAAGAGAGCCTTCGCCGAATTGATAACCACGAGCCTAAAAGGATTGCAGATACGGTTGGATGTTGGTATAAAGGCAGAATTGGCGGAGAAGCTTTGTTTGCTATCTACAGCACAGAAACGCCGGAAAAGCCTACAATACTGTACGAAAGAAAAGGCGATGGCGGAAGCTTCGAATTAGATATTTTAATGGATTTATTGGAGGATGAAGAAAATGGCAAGAGTATTAACGGAAAACCAAGTTTTACTCAAAGGGTATCTGAAGGAAGTTGGATGCGAAATGTCAACAGTAGTCAAAATAATCCGGGAAACTTGGGAGGCGGAAGACACAATCAAAATGCTGGAGTTTTGCCGGGACAATCCCAACGCAACGGAAGCGCAGCTTTCTGGAATGTCATCGAAAATTTACGCAGAACGGAGCAAAAGAGATATTCACTAAAAGACAACGAAGGCACCGCCTCAACCGAAGCACAGGAGAAAAATGATAAAAACCTCAACCTTACGGATAATGATTTAACCGAGTACATAAACACAGGGAAAACGCTACATACAAGGAATAAAAAACAACGTATGCTTGAGTCCGGTAAAAAGCCAATTCTCACATCAGCCGATGAAATTAAAAAATATATTTTTGATGTAATTCATGGTAAAGCGCCGGGTGAGGTTAGAGCGTTCAAAAAGGTTGGGAAAAGACTTGCGAATGCCATTCGCAACAAAAGAAATTCTTTGCAAATGCTTGATAAATATTTAGAACTTAATGCAGATGATTTAAGGGAGGCCTACAAAAGACATTCCGCTCCAAAAGAACAAGGTGATATTCCATTAAGTGAACAAGACTTTGAAAGGATTCCTGAATATTTGGATGAATTTGATGGGGTATTAAGTGTAAACACATATAACAATAAAGTTGAAGTGCATCTTTACAAAAAAACAGAAGATGGTTATATGCGGATTTTAACTGTTGTTTCAAATGAAAGAAACTCTCTCCAAGTCACCAAATTAATAGGTGTTTCCAAAGAAAAGTTTGAGCAAAAATATGCAAAAAAAATAGAAGGAGACATTGGTAGTCTGTGGAGTCTAAAGGAAGACTCGGCCCCGTCTACGACGGCGCAGCACACCGCTGATGTTCCTTCTACAATAAATATATCACCTTTAAAAGAAAAAGTCAAGAGTTTTTCTGACTTTTCCGTCAAAGAGAAAAATTCTTTAAAAGGAACCGTGGTTAAAGGTGAGCTTGCATCTCTTGTTAAAAATTATGGGGCTTTTCCTGCAGGTGAAAAAGCGCACAGAGACATACAAGTGCCGAAGAAAACAGCTAATAATAAAAAGGTATCGCAGACTGTGCGTACAATCCTTGAAGCGAAAGCCACACCTGACGAAGCCTTACCGACGATTGAAAAGATGGTTGAAATGTTTGTTGACAACATAGCCTAATTGGCATTTTAATTCAAAACTTCCCTCGAACGAAAATAAGAAAAGACCTCGTCCACTAAATAGCGAACGAGGTTCTTTGGTTGCGGGGGCCGGATTTGAACCAACGACCTTCGGGTTATGAGCCCGACGAGCTACCAGACTGCTCCACCCCGCGGTATGGAGTTCTAACGAACATGTATTATTATACTAAACTTATATGAACTTGTCAAGTGTTTTATGAAAAAAAGCAAAATCTTTTTCAGGCTTAACATTTCCTTGAAAAGACTTGACAAAATTCTACAGTAAATGTATAATATGTTTAAATTGTGATTTTTGGAGGAAGACATAATGAACGAGATTTTTGCAAACGCAATTATACCTTCATGGCAGCAAATCGTTATGTGGATTATTGGTGGTCTTTTAATTTATCTGGCCATCAAAAAGGAAATGGAACCGACGCTGCTTTTGCCGCTTGGCTTTGGCACGATTTTGGTAAACATTCCGCTCTCCGGCGCCGTGGACAGGCTGGTTGACGGTGTTGTAGCCTCGCACGGCCCGCTGAGCACGCTTTTTTCCGCCGGTATTTCCAACGAGCTTTTCCCGCTTATATTGTTTATCGGTATAGGCGCCATGATTGATTTCGGACCACTGCTCACCAATCCGAAGCTTATGCTTTTCGGTGCAGCTGCACAGTTTGGCATTTTCTTCACCTTATGTCTGGCATCCATGTTCTTTGATATAAATGATGCTGCATCTATTGCCATTATTGGTGCTGCAGACGGCCCGACCTCTATTGTCGTTGCCCAGAAGCTTGGTTCTAAGTATTTAGGTGCCATCATGGTAGCGGCCTATTCGTATATGGCGTTGGTACCGATGATTCAGCCGCCGGTTATAAAAGCCTTGACAACGAAAAAGGAACGCCTGATTCGTATGCCGTATGAGCAAAAAACCGTTTCGCGCACAACGCGTATTCTGTTCCCGATTGTCATCACCATTATCGCCGGTGTGGTAGCACCGGAGTCGGTTGCACTCATAGGCTTTTTGATGTTTGGTAATCTGATTCGTGAATGTGGCGTTTTAAATTCTCTCTCGGATACGGCACAGAAAGTTTTAGCCAACCTCATCACCATTTTCCTCGGTATTACGATTGCGGCACAAATGCAGGCGGAAAGTTTCCTCCAGCCGGAAACGCTCCTGATTTTAGGTCTGGGTCTGGTTGCCTTTATTTTCGATACCGCAGGCGGCGTTCTTTTTGCAAAATTTTTAAACCTTTTCCTGAAAAAGAAAATCAATCCTATGATTGGCGCGGCTGGCATTTCTGCCTTTCCTATGTCGGGTCGGGTTGTTCATAAGATGGGTCTTGCCGAAGACCCCCAGAATTTCTTGTTGATGCACTCCATTGGCGTCAATGTTTCCGGGCAGATTGCTTCGGTTATTGCCGGCGGTTTGATTTTAAACTTCTTCTTATAAGATACCAAGGAGGGATACCATTATGAATTTTGAACCTATGAATTT
>JAZSLT010000040.1:0-3462 GCA_045535515.1 Clostridia bacterium
AGGGAATTGTCAATGCTTTAAGTAGGTTTTCCCTTTTTTATTATTTGTTTTTAAGGTAAAGTTATTCTGCAAAACTGTTTCATCCTTTCATATGTTTTTTCTAACATTTTTCTAGCACTTTTCTAGCGAAAACCCAAAAAACACATCAAAAAGTGGCAATACGAAAGATGCAAGAACAGCAAAGGCTTTGAAGGATTTTAACCCCTCAAAGCCCTTATTTTATGCGGTTTTTATCGCTTTTTAACTTCCTTTAACTTCCTCTAATTTACTCTATCTAAAAACACTGTCTAGGAGCTCGAAATCAGTTGTACCTCACGGTACCGTGGGTTCGAATCCCTCCCTGTCCGCCAATGAACGAACGGATTTTTTATCCGTTCGTTTTTTCTTTTGCTGTTACTCTTTCAAAAACCTCCAAATTCGCGCAAAAAATTTGCAGGTGGATTTCCACCTGCGAGTTCTCGTGTTGGCTTTTATGCCGGCTTATTTCATTTTTAAGCCTTTATTGATATCGCCATCTGCGTGTACGATGATGGCTTTTGCTTTAACCGGGTCAGCCTTCGGTTTATTTTATTTGATAATACCCGTATGTATTTGTTATCGGGTCCAGAAACAGCGGTGTTTGCGGCGGCATAAATGTCCATACGGCAAAGCATAACGCCATCAGCACCAAAACTCCTATCGCTATTTTGGGTGACTTACAACCTACAAATCCCTTTTTCATCAGCCGGTATTCCAGCGCGTAACCAAGAGTTGTTGCCATATAAAATATCGCGATGTTTGCAATAGTGGAGGGTGTTCCGAATATTCCGTTAATCGTATAATACATAACGGGAATGGTAATAGTGCCGACTCCGGTACCTATCAGCTTCGCACACCAGAAGTTTTTATATTCCTTTCCGATATATCGGCTTTCGACTACGGCAAACAAAACCATCGGGAAAAACAAAAGTTTCATATGCTCCCATATAGACTCATTCACCGGTGCAAAAGGAGCCACCAGAACACTTTGCTCTGTCCAGCTAAAAACAAAGTGCAGAAGAACCCCGGCTATCCCTGTAAACACCCACCCGAGCGCTTGCCAAAAGAATACTGTTTTTTTCATATAACACCTCTACAATATAATTGGTATTCCAATTATATTCGCTATACCTAAGCTTTTATGTATGCAACCTATTCCGCTTATCCTTTGAGATGCGCTTAAAAATTTTCCAGTATCGCCTTGCATCCTTCATATATATCCTGATAGGTTCCTTCAAAATTCCCGGCATACCAAGGGTCGGCAACATCCCGGTCGAGAAGCTTTCGCACTTTTCCTTCGGCATCTCCGCCCAGTATCCGGAGAGCGCCCCGAACATTTTTGTCATCCATGCAAAGAAACAAATCGTACTTATGGTAATCGTTTTTCTGAAGCAGCGTGGCATATTTTCCGTCACAAGAAATGCCGTGTTTTTTAAGTTCTGCTTTTGCAGGCGGATAGACAGGGTTTCCCCTGCCGCCCCAGATTTCTTCCGTGCTGGTAGCCGAGGAGGCAATCACAAACTCGCCTTCTCTCCCCTGTTTTTTCACCATATCGCGAAGGATAAATTCCGCCATGGGACTGCGACAAATATTGCCATGACACACAAACATTATTTTAACCATAGTATTTCCCTTACAATCTTTCTCCGCACTTCGGGCAGTAGGCAAAATTCTCTGTCGTCTCATAGCCGCAATTTCCGCATCTTTTTGCCCGGCTGTTTTGCCGTACTATCGCCAAATCCGCATCCTCTATTCTGACTTTTTCCCCGCGGGAGATGGCCTTTCCTTTTTCGCTACCGAGGGCAAGCAAGCTATTGCAGCATGAAGGTTTCACATAATATTTCTTGTTCCACCGAAAAACAGGTATGAAAAACAGGCTCAGGCACATATAAGTCATAAACACCGTATAGCTTGCGTATGCACCGCAAGTAGGGCAAAGATGCATGCCGCCATCATAATGCAGTTCCTTTTTCCCCTCTGTTATTCCCATTATAAAAAACATGGTATCCCCCTTTAGTCCTCGATAGTCTCGATATAAAAGCTTACGGGGCGAAAACCGTCGTTACAGGAAATCATGGCGGATTTTTCGTTTTTCATCCACCCGTCATAAAAATTTCCGCCCCCATTTGCAAGCTCTTTTACAAAGTATGCCATGCTTTCCCATGCGCTATCACACATGCCGTCCGGCTTTTCGCCGTCTGCCGAGATAAACACCTGCCCCACTCGCATATCGCACGCGTGTTCTATGGGGTTTTCGTATTTCGCAATCAAATCCGCATACTGCGCCATCCGTATCACGGTTATTTTACATTTTTTCATGGTATCTCTCCTGCCTTTTTTATATTATACATCCTTTTAGCAGAATTTTCAATATAGGGACACAAAAAAGGCCACTTTATAGTGGCCTTTTTTCCTTTTATTTATCTGGCAAGAAGACGGGACATAATGACGGCGGCTTCCGCGCGTGTGGTGTTGCCGAGAGGGTTAATCGTGCCGTCGGCGTTACCCTTGATAAGTCCCTTTTCCACCATGGCGGCGACATGCACTCTGGCATAATCGGCAATGCTGGCAGCATCGGAGAAGCCTGCAAGGTCGGCACTACCCGAAAGCGCGAGGGCGCGGCTTGTCATAGTCATCATATCCTGACGCGTAATTTTCGCCTCGGGGTTAAACTGATTGTCACCCACGCCGTTTAAAATGCCGGCGGCTTTGCCGATGGCAAGCTCTTTGGCGTATTCTGCGTTCTCCGCGACATCTGCGAAGTTTTCGCCTTCGCCCGTAAGACCGAGCGTGCGAACGAGGAACATCGCATAGTCACCACGCGTAATGTTTTCACCGGGGCCATACCACTCGTTGGAAACGCGGTTTACGATGCCTTTTTCCTCGAGGGTTGTGATGGCGTTGTATGCCCAAGGATAGCTAATAATATCGTTGAAGGAAGTGTCTTTGAGGTGTTCCGCGGAGAGCGGCGCACCGGTAGGCGTTACCTTCCAGTCGGTGGCTTCCCACGGCGCGAGGTCAAGAGAAAGCGTGCCTGCGCCCGTAAGCGTTCTTGTGGTGTCGCCTGTCATCGCGACGGCGGAGAAACCGCCAACCTTCAAGGTACCTGTTCCATCCTGAAGGGGAATGTCTACATGGGTTTTGCCCGTTTCCGAGCGGTTTAGCGCGATGGCATAAAGGTCGGTACCATCGGTGAAGGTGCCCCAGATATAATCTTCCGTTTTCTGGTAGTTTACAAACTTATATTCGCCTGTTACGAAGCAGCCGAGCGCAAAGTCGCGCTCCCACGGCGCCCATTTTTCAACGGTTTCCTGCCACTGCGGCCAGTCAAGACCGATGATGGTATTATTCGTCACACCGGCATACAGGCCCAGCGTATAATACGAGTAGGCGTACGCACCGGAGAAAAAGCCCTGATATGTCATGTGACGGAGTCGGTCAAAC
>JAZSLT010000011.1:0-24244 GCA_045535515.1 Clostridia bacterium
ACGCCTTGTAGGAAAAGCGGCAGAAGGCGATGCGGCATCTCTCGATGCCTTCTCCGACAAAGCCAATATCCCCGAGTGGGCAGCTGGCGATGTTGCCGCCATGGTTTCCATGGGCATTGTAAAGGGTAATGCCGACGGCACCGTAAACCCCAACGGCAATACCACACGCGCAGAGGCGGCAGTAATCATTGACCGCGTTATGGAACGCTAAACCCTCCCATTTATTTGCGATGGGGCGTACGAGGCTTGTGCGCCCCATACCATAAAAACAAAGGCACAAATGTCCACAGGCTGGGCGTTTGTGCCTTTTTCGTAAAAGGGATTGACAAAAATGGTGGCCGTATGGTACACTACCCTTGTAAAACCCGGTATGGCTTTATATTCCACCGAAAGAAAGGGATGGGCGTATGGAAGTATCCTACGAAACACATTTTAAATCAAACAGACCGGACGGCAGGTCCTACCAGACCATGGCGGCCTTCACAGAACAGCTGCGGCAAACGGAGCCGGAGCTGGCCATGCCCGAAAACCTTGATAAAGAAGGCTTTTTGGCCTGGCAGAAAAAGGTGAAGGAAAAGGCCAGGGAGCTTTTGTGCATGCCGGAATTTACCGAGCAGCCCCGTCCTGTGCTTTTAAATACCGTACAGAGAGAAAAATACCGCGTGGAGCGCTGGGAATTTTATCCCGATGATTTTACGGCCGTTCCGGTCCTTATGCTGATTCCGAACGAAGCCAGCGCCGAAAACCCCGTGCCGGGCGTTTTCTGCTGCCCCGGCTCCGTGGCCAGCAAGGAGTTTATTGCAGATGAGCCGCTCCTGCCGCCGCCCCATTGTCAGTTCTCCAAGCACCCCGACAGGGCGCGAATGGCGAAATATTATGCCGAAAACGGCATGGTTGCCGTTGCCTTTGACAATCCGGCCACGGCGGAATGTGATATTGAGGGCGTACCGCGCGTACAGCTTTGCCACGGCCTTTTGCAAAACGGCTTAAACTACACCGGCATTTCCGTTTTCCAGAAGCTCTGCTTTTTGCAGTTCTTTAAAACCCTTCCGTATGTGGATACGGACCGCCTTGCGGTTTCCGGCCATTCTCTCGGCTCACAGCCGGAGATGTTCCTGGCGCTTTTGTGCGATGATTTCAAGCTGATTATCCATAACGAGTGCGCAAGCATGCACCGCGACAGATATCGTTCCCTCACCGAGTCGATTGACGGGCGGATTGTGCACGATATAGGCATCTGGCACATTATCCCCGGCCGACATAAGTATTTCCAGAATCCGGACCTTTTGGCCGCGCTGGCGCCGAAATGTCTGGCGCTCAATGAAGGCGGCCCCGATATAGCGCTCGAAAAGATACGCAAGGCGTACGAAATCTGTGGGCATCCGGAACGCCTGCAGGTGTCCCATTACCCGAAATATAGCGACGAAAAGGCCAGAAAGCACCCCGGCCCGCTGCCGAAATACGGCATGAACGCCGAGGACTTTGAAGAGTATTTCTATGTGGACTCGCCCGACCATTCGTTCAGGCGTGAGCCGGCCCTGCGGTTTGTAAATAAGTGGTTTTTCGGCAAAGAATAAACGCAAAAAGCACCGATGCCTTGGGAGAAGGCATCGGCGCTTTTCTTTATGGGCAAACGCCCTTTTTCTGTTGTTTCGTATACTTAATGCACAGAATGAAATTGTGATGCTATAAATAGGAAGAAGAGCGCAGTCGTTCAAGCTTATGAGGCCAACTTTTTTAGAAGCGTACGCCGTTCTATTTTAGGATTTTATACGCGGGCTTCTTTTTTTCCGACTGCATTATGTATTTGTATTGCCTGATTTTCGTTAAATCCTCAACCAATCTTTCCGCAAATAAATCGATAGCACAAATTACATCAATGAATTGCCTGTTTTTTCCGGCATAATAATTGCAGAGCAAATCGAGGGTTACTTCTATATTTTGTGCCTCCGAAATAAGCCCACACTCAAAAAGCTTGTTTTTCATGACAGCAACAGCTTCTTTTTTTGTCAATCTAAGCAAATTAAGCAGCGATAAAGAAAGGGACAGTTTTGAATAGATTTTATCCATGGGGAATACATGGTCTTTAGCATTTGTATCCTGTATCAGAGTAATAAACGAATTGATACAATGGATAAAACTCCGCCAGTTCTCATTTTGGCTTAATGTGTATATTCCGGACCAATCGAGCTCGCAAATTAAAGCATATAAGCGACTGTATGATTTATATAATATTTTTTGCAACCATATACCTGTAAGCTGATTTAATACCAAGGAAAGAGGAACAGCAGTGCTCGTTTCTGCATTGGCTAAAGCAAAGGCTCTGTCTAAAAGCGAAGATACAATTTGTTGTTCTGCCGCTTGTGGCTTAAATTCCTCCGTAAGACTATCCTCAATTACAGCTCTTTGATAGAGCGAAGAACGGTCTAACGCGGCGGACTCTATTCGGTTGATTATGCCTGTAAAAATTATTGAGCGATTAGGCCCTAAGCATGTGCAGATGGTGTCATAATGACGATGAAGCAACTCGATGGAAGCTTTTCTAAATAAAGCGTCCGTATCCTTTTGCTTGCCAATATATATTTTCTTATTTGGAACGGAAAGCTGTTCTCTTAAATATGTATCAAAAAAATCTTTGGGCCTGTTGCTCTGATACGCGATAAATTCAAAGTGATTGATAAGTTGTTCCTCCGACATTCCTTTCGCCAGTACTTTTTTTCTGTTGTTAAAATAGTTTTCCGGGGTCCCTTTGTGCTTTTTGTCAAGTTGAAGTTGAATTTTTCCCGCTTTCCAGAAGGCATCTAATTGCATCAGTAAATTTGTAGTGTCCTGCAATTTTATACAAGAAGGAACAGACATACAGAGCGTGTCATGACCGAAAATAAGTAAATCAAAACGAAGCCTTGTTTCCAACGCCTTAAATGAACGAAAGCCGCTGATTGCATGGTCTAAATAATCAATGTAAAAAAGCATTTTTGTTCTCCAATTCTCAATATATTGTTGGGAAAATGTTAAAAAGCAGCAGGAAAATAATTAATTATTGTGAATAGAAACGATAAATCTGCGCAGCAGCCTGTAGAGAGAATCTGTGCAGTGTGGGCCGGGCCGAACCCGTAAAAGTCCTATACGCTAACAGATACCACAAAATGAATCTCTGGCCTGTGCTTTGCCTAAGTATAGCATGCTTTATGTTTTTTTACAATGTTTTTTGAAAAATCAAATGCCATATTCCTTCTTCTGTTTCTTATATTTTTGATACAAAGCTTTGCCCCACAATAAATATCCCCCCGTTTCACGGGGGGATATTTATTGTGGGCTAAACGCCTTTTTTCCGCCTGTTATTTCGTGTACTTATACCCCGGCAGATACACCTTATTTTTCTCGCACTGTCCGTCCTGCACGCGCCGCAGCGCCTCGCCGAACCGCTGAAAATGCACGACCTCGCGCGCACGGAGGTACTTAATTACATCCGAAACATCCGGGTCGTCACTCATCCGGAGAATATTGTCATAGGTGGCTCGCGCTTTTTGCTCGGCGGCCAAATCCTCGGTAAGGTCGGCAATCACATCGCCCTTCGTCTGCACATAAGCGGCAGTAAAGGGGACGCCGGCCGCAGAGGCGGCATAAATGCCAAGGTTGTGGTCTACATAGTAGTCGCCAAAGCCCTTCTTGTCAACCTCCTCGGGCGTGAGATTCCGCGTGAGCTGGTGGATAATCGTTCCCACCATCTCGAGATGCGCCAGCTCCTCCGTGCCAATGTCATTCAATATTCCGCGTGTTACATCATCCGGCATGGAAAAGCGCTGGGAAAGATAACGGAGCGAGGCGCCCAGCTCCCCGTCCGGACCACCGTACTGACTCATGATATATTTTGCAAGCTTCGGGTTTGTATTTTTTATCTTAATCGGATACTGTAATTTTTTTTGATAATTCCACATAGCTCCTCCTTATTCCCACGGCCACGGAGAACGAATCCATGTCCATTCCTTTTTACCCGCGGCAGCGTCAGGGGTCAGAGGGCCATAAGCTGCCTCGAAGGCGCGTTTTGCATCTGCGGCGCGGCGTACCATATCGGTATACATCGCGAGCGCCTTTTCGTCCTCGGGATGTGTGTCGAGATATAATTGCAAATCATAGGCTGCAAAGTCCGCCTCCATAACGGCGCGCAGCATTTCATTTCTGGTCTGGTTAGAGGATGTCACAACACATTACCTCCTCGTTATCACATTTTTTACAGTTGTCGCGGCCGTAAACACCAAGCGGCTTGTCGAGAGCCGGAAACATCGTCCCGCGCGAGAGGCCTTCAGCGGGCGTATAGGTTTCGCCCCATTTTTGCATAGGCACATACGCGTAGGCCAAAATGGCGTTTTCCGGCATCGTACCGCAAAAGTCACGATTTACCATATTGTACTCCTTTCTGTCAAAACCCTACAAGGTTTTACAATATAGTATATGCACGCAAAATAAAAAAAGTGCGGCTCGTCCGCACTTTTGTCTTATAAAATAGGAAGAACCGCATCTAAAAGATGTTTGGCCAAAACGCCGTGCCCCTCGGGGGTGAGATGGATACCGTCCGGGGAAAGCGCACGCGGCGGAAAGGCGTCGGCCGCCCGGCAAAGTGGCGCATTCATCGGCACAAAGAGGGCACCGTATTTTTCGGCGAGCCGCCGCTCGGCCGCGATAAGGGCATCAAAGTCCGCTCTTTTCCCGCTCTCGGCACCATCGGGCAGTAAAAACGGCTCAATGAGAAGAATGGGGATATCCCCGAGCGCCTCGCGAACGCGCGCGAGAAGGCGCGAAAGGTTTTCTGCGGCTTCTGCGACGGAAAGCCCATTTGCCACCTCCGAAGCGCCGAGAAGGATGGAAACCGCAGCCGGACGAAGCGAGAGACAATCGGCATCCAGGCGCGAAAGCGCCTCGGCCGTGCTGTCTGCCCGCAAAGTGGCAAAACGAAGGGCAAGGTCCATGCGAAGAACGGACAGTGCCTTGTAAGCGAGCGAGGCGTACCCCGCATCGCCCTCTGCCTCCTGACCGAAAAATAAAAGCAAATCGCCTTTGTGAAGAGCCATTTTATCACATCCATATTTTGTAAATTCCTTTTCATTATAAAGGGAGCGGCGATTTTTGTCAAGCCGGCACCAAAAATAAATTTTCCGGGAAGTTTCCAAAAGAATAGCAAATTTCCTTTACAAATCGGGAAAAAAGGGGTATAATGAAGAGTAGTGTTTCTTGAAAGGACGAAAAACATGGAAAAATTTTATATTACCACTCCTATTTATTATCCCAGCTCGAACCTCCACATCGGGCATACATATACCACCGTGGCGGCGGATGCGGTGGCGCGGTATAAGCGCCTTCGCGGCTACGATGTAATGTTTCTGACCGGAACGGACGAGCATGGGCAGAAGATACAGCGCGCGGCCGAGGCGGCAGGAAAAACGCCGAAGGCGTATGTAGATGAAATCGTGGCCGGCGTGCAGGAGCTTTGGAAGCTCATGAACATTTCGCACGACCGCTTTATCCGCACGACCGACGAAAAGCATATAAAGGTCGTGCAGAAGATTTTTAAAATTCTCTACGATAAGGGCGATATTTATAAGGACGAATACGAGGGCCTTTACTGTACGCCCTGCGAATCCTTCTGGACGGAGCATCAGCTGGTTGACGGCAAATGCCCCGACTGTGGCCGTCCTGTGGAAAAAACGAGAGAAGAAAGCTACTTTTTCCGTCTTTCCAAATATCAGGACCGGCTGATTGACCTGATTGAAAATACAGAATTTTTAGAGCCGGCAACACGCCGGAACGAGATGCTCAATAACTTTTTAAGACCGGGACTTTCTGACCTTTGCGTATCCCGTACCAGCTTTACCTGGGGCGTGCCGGTGGAATTTGATAAGGGGCACATTGTCTATGTGTGGCTCGATGCGCTTTCCAACTACATTTCCGCGCTCGGCGCGTTTTTGGACGATGATGCCGATTTCCGGAAATACTGGCCGGCGGACATTCATTTAATGGCCAAGGAGATTGTGCGGTTCCACACGATTATCTGGCCGGCTATTTTGATGGCGCTCGATTTGCCCTTGCCGAAAAAGGTGCTGGGACACGGCTGGATGCTTCTTGACGGCGGTAAGATTTCAAAATCCAAAGGAAATGTCATTGACCCCGTTATCCTTTCGGCCAAATACGGTGTGGATGCGCTCCGCTATTTTGTGCTGCGCGAAATGCCGTACGGAGCCGACAGCGAATTTTCAAACGAAGCCTTAATCGCCCGCATCAATGCCGACCTTGCCAACGACCTTGGCAACCTCGTAAGCCGTACGGCGGCGATGCTGGAAAAATATTTCGGCGGACAGGTTCCGGCAGAGCGCGAGGAGGAGGCGGTGGATAAAGACCTTATCGCCTGTGCCGCAGCGGTGGCCGAAAAGACGGAGGCGGCGCTCGAAAGCTATAATTTTGCCGGCGCCCTTTCGGAAATCTGGACGCTTGTATCCCGCACCAATAAGTATATTGACGAAACGATGCCGTGGGCGCTGAGTAAGGACGAAGGAAAACGCGCGCGCCTGGCTACCGTCCTTTATAATCTCGCGGAAAGCATCCGCGTTATCGGCGTTCTCATTCTGCCCTTCATGCCCACGACGGCGGAGAAAATATTTGCCCAGCTGGGCCTTCCCCTCCCCTCGGTTACCTGGGAAAGCGCGAAGGAATGGGGCGTACTTCCGGCCGATGCCAAAATGCAGAAGGCCGATGCCCTCTTCCCCCGTATAGACATGGAAAAGGAGCTGGAGGAGCTGTCACGCCTTCGCCCGAAAAAGGAAGAAAAGGCAGAGCCTGCAAAACCGGCAAAGCCGGAAATCGGGATAGAGGATTTTGCCAAATGCAGCTTTTGTGTGGCCGAGGTGCTGGCAGCCGAAGAGGTGAAAGGCTCGGATAAGCTTTTGAAGCTCACCGTTTCTACCGGTGACGGGGAAAGAACAGTCGTTTCCGGCATACGGAGCGCCTACAGCGCGGCCGATATGGTCGGCAAAAAGGTTGTGCTTCTTCGAAACTTAAAGCCGGCAAAGCTGCGCGGCGTTATGAGCGAGGGCATGCTCCTTTGCGCCGAAAATGAAGGAAAGCTGTCCCTTCTGACGGTGGACAGCGATATGCCGGCCGGCGCAGAAATAAGCTGATGTTTATCGATTCGCACGCCCATTATAACGCGAGCGCCTTTGACGAGGACAGGGATGCCGTTTTATCTGCCCTGCCCGAGGGGGGTGTGGCGGCGGTCATCAATATCGGCGATAACCTTGCGGCGAGCCGTACCTGTATCCGCCTTTCAGAAAAATATCCGTTTATGTATGCCGCGGTCGGCGTGCATCCGGAAAGCGCGGCAGAGGTTACCGAGGGCGCCCTCCATGCGCTATGTGAAATGGCAGCGCACGAGAAGGTGGTGGCTATTGGCGAGATAGGCCTTGATTATTACTATGACGATGTTCCCCGCGATGTCCAAAGAGAGGCTTTCAGGGCGCAGCTGCGCATAGCTAAGCGCCTTGGAAAACCGGTGGTTATTCACGATAGAGAGGCGCACGGCGATTGTCTTTCCCTTTTGCAGGAGGAGGACATCCACCTGGGCGTGATGCACTGCTTTTCCGGCAGCGTGGAATTTATGCGCGAGGTGGTACGGCAGGGCCTTTATGTGGCACTCGGCGGTGTTGTCACCTACAAAAACGCACGCCATGCGGTAGATGTCGCCCGGGAGGTGCCGATGGAGAGGCTCCTTCTTGAAACCGATTGCCCGTACCTTGCGCCGGTGCCGCACAGAGGCAAGCGGAATTCGTCGCTGTACCTTGTGCATACGGCGGAAAAAATCGCGGAAATTCGCGGCGTACCGCTTTCGGCGATTGCCGAACAGACAATGGAAAACACGCGCACACTTTTTGGGATATAGATAAAAGGCAGAAACGATTTCGTTTCTGCCTTTTTGCAAAAGAGAATAAATAAAAGGAATTTGCATAGAATAGTATTGACAATATCACGATATCGTGATACAATATGTTTGAAAGGAAGATGGTTTATGCCGGTTATATCGAGATTTTACGGAATTATTATTCGTATGTATTTTCAGCAGTCTGAACACAATCCGCCGCATTTTCACGCCATATACGGCGAACATGTGGCGGCCATCAATATTACGGATGGTACCATTATAGAGGGAGAGCTTCCGGGAAAGGCATTGGAGATGGTTTTAGAGTGGAATGCCATGCACAGGGAGGCACTTTTGCAGATTTGGGAAACGCAAGAGTTTGTTGCGCTTTCTCCGCTGGAGTAAAGGAGGAGATGGGATGTTCCATAAAGTTAAAGAAGTAAGCCCGCTACCCGGATATAAAATCAGCGTGCGATTTGCGGAAGGCGTAACGAAGATATACGAGGTTGCGCCGCTTTTTGAAAAGTATAATCTCTTTATGCCCCTTAAAGGGAACGACCGGCTTTTTAGCTTGGTTATGGTGGACACGGGCGGATATGGTGTGGTATGGAATGACGATATGGACATTTCCTGTGATGAGCTTTGGGAAAACGGAACGGAAACGGACACACCCTTTGACGGACTCATGGCTTTCAGTGATGCGACCTTCCTGTGGAACCTGCATGAAAGCACGCTGCGCAAGGCCATAACCTATGGCAAGCTGGTAAATGGCGTGGATGTTTGCAAATTCGGCAAACAATGGGTTGTATCTATGGATGCCATGAAACGCGAATATGGGGAGCCTGCCGGAAAATAAAAACCAAATAATACAGAACAAGAAAGGCAGAAACGAAATCGTTTCTGCCTTTCCTATTATATCGTATTCTGTGCCAGATATTCCCGAAGGCCTCTTTTTCCGCTCTCCGTTACCGGCTGGATCCATTTTCCCGACCTAAAGTGCCGCAGGCACAGGAAGGCTTTTAGGTAATCCTCGCAGAGGTAGCTTACGGCAAACACCAGGGGGAAGGGAAGCTTTAAGAAGAAGGCGGCCACGAAGGTAAGCGGAACGGAAACGGCCCAGAGGCTGAACATTTCGTATTGCATTCCCTTTTTCGTATCGCCGCCGGAGCGGAACACGCCCACAATCGCCACATACGGAATGTTCCGTATGCCGTTTTCAAGGGCATACACCAAAAGAATACTCTTTGCCGCCGACAAGGTTTTTTCCGAAATGCTTTGTCCCATATTGAAAAACGAAACGAGCGATTCCCTTGTAAAAAGCACGAAAACGCCAAGACATAAGGCCACAAACGGCACAAAAAGCATAAAGCGCCTGGCGTTTTGCAGGCCCTGCCGGATTTCCCCTTTCCCGATATCCTGCCCGATAAAGACGCTGGCGGCATTCGTAAGGCCGGCCATAAAGGCGAAGGCGATATTTTCAAAGGTGCGCAAAATAGAAACCGCGGCGGCGTATTCATACCCCATGTTGGAGAAAATGGCATTATACGCGGTGGTGCCAAGGCCCCAGAGCGTTTCGTTCAGGATAACGGGCGTCGCACGGCGGAAAAAGCGTTTTACGAAAGAAAAATCAAAGCCGAACAGCGATTTTAGGGGCGCAAACACGATAGTATCCCGAAAAACGGCCATAAAAACGAGCAACAGAGAGGGGCCGGACCAGGCGGAAATGACGGTGGCGATGGCGGCACCGCGTATCCCAAGGCCGGGAAGGCCGAATGCGCCGAAGATAAGCGCGTAATCGAGAACAATATTTAAAAGCGTGGTAAAAACAGATACGAACATCGGAAGCCGCACCCGTCCCGTAGACCGAAGGAGCATATTCAGAAGCATATTCAGCATAATGGCCGGATAGGAAAAAACGGCAATCTTAAGGTAAGCCGTGCCGGCGGCCACCACCGCGGGTGTGCGGTTAAAAACGCGCAAAATCACGCCCGGTGCAAAAAAGCCGGCCAGCAAAAATAAAAGAGAAAAGAAAAGGCCGGATAAGAGCGACACGCTGTAGATGTGCATAATACCCTGCTTGTTCTTTTCCCCGAAAAACTGCGCAAAAAATACGGCGGCAGCCGAGCAGACGCCGAAGGTGAGCATAGTAAGAAGCCAGCTCCACTGGCCGGCAATTCCTGCGGCGGCAAGCTGTATATCGCCGAGGCGCCCTACCATCAGGGTATCCACCAGAGAAAAGGAGCTGGTTAAAAGATTTTGTATGGCAATCGGAAGGGATAAGGCGGTAACGGCTTTCCAGAACCGCTTATCCGAAAACAAATGGCGGAGCATATTTTTCCTTTCCTACAGACCGAAAACGATGCCACATACGGCGCCGATTCCGATCAGTACAATGGGGTGAAGCTTCTTACAGAAATGCTGTATGGCAAAAATGCCGACCATCAGTAAAAGCGCCGGTACATTCCATAATTCTGTAAAGTCCCCCGATTTTATAAAGGCGTCGGTATGCAGTACCGAGGCCGACAAAACGCGGAAAAACGCAACCAGCACCAGTGCCACCACCGCGGGGCGAAGCGCGAGGAAAGCATCGTTTACGAGGCTGTTTTCCCGAAACTTCTTCATAAAGGCGGCCAGGGCAAGTGTGATGAAAAACGCGGGCAGAACGAGAGCAACGGTAGAAAGAAGCGCACCGCCGACGCCTGCCGCCGTAAAGCCGGCAAAGGTCGCCATATTCACCCCAATCGGGCCGGGCGTGGATTCGGAAATGGCCAGCATATCCGTAACGGTTTTGGCCGTAAACCAAGGGTAGTTTTCTGCCATTTCATAAAGAAAGGGCAAGGTGGCAAGGCCGCCGCCGATGGCAAACAGACCGGTTTTAAAAAAGTTTATGAAAAGCTCTATATAAATCATGCCCTTTTCCCTCCCAGGCGGCCAAACAGAAGACCAAACAAAATGGCGGCAATCACGATATACATGGAGGATACATCAAATACCACCGTCAAAGAAAGCGCGGTGAGGCAAATGATGGCGGAGAAGGCCGACCGTATATTTTTCTTGATAAGGGTAAGCACCGTACGGAACACTAAAACCGCCACCGCCACGCGAATCCCGGCCAGGGCGTGCTGCACGGCGGGAATGTCCGAGAAGGCAGACAGGAAGGCGGCAATCACGGTTATAATGATGAGCGAGGGAAGAACAACGGCACCGGTGGCCGCAATACCGCCCAAAACACCGCGCACGCGGTAGCCTACAAAGGTGGCTACATTGACGGCAATAACGCCGGGCGTGCATTGGCTCATGGCGTAATAATCAAGGATTTCCTCTTCGGTACACCATTTTTTATCCTCTACAAGCTCTCGCTGGATTATCGGCAGCATCGCGTAGCCGCCGCCGAAGGTGAAAAGCCCGATTTTAAAGAAGGCAACAAATAATTCCCACATAGTATCACAGGCGCAAAAGCGTATGCGCATTCTCCCAAAAGATTTTTTTATTTTCTGCCTCGGAAAAGCCGAGAGCTAAGATTCCTTCAATGGTTTTGGTGGGGTCGTGCATGGGAAAGTCCGTTCCGAACAGGCATTTTTCCACGCCGTGTTCTTCTATCAGCAGCCGCGCACGCTCACAGTCCATAAACTCCACACTGCTCGAGGTGTCAAAGTACACATTCTGCCCCACGAGATACTTCTCCGATTCGTCCCAGGTGCCGTATCCCCCGAGATGGGCGGCGATAACGGTAAGGCGCGGAAAGGTATCTAAGATATGACGGATACGCCGCGGTGCCGACAAATCACTTTTCGGGTCCCCCACATGGAACAAAACGGGCAGGCGCCCTTCGGCGGCGGCGTAAATGCGCATAGCCTTCTCATCGTCTGCCGCAAAGCCCTGAAAATCGGGGTGGAGCTTTATGCCGCGAAGGCCCAAAGAAACCATACGGTCAATTTCCGCCTCTATCTTCTCATAGTCGGCGTGCATACTGCCAAACCCGAGCAAACGGTCATTTGTAAGGGAGGCCACGAACTCGTTTACATGCTCTACCTGCGTAGGCTTTGTCGCGGTCGAGTGGATGAGGCACTTTTCAATGCGTGGCTCCGCTTCCTGCGTCTTTAAAAACGCATCCCATGTGCCGTCTGCAAACATGGGTACGCCGTAATATTTTCCTGTGTTCCCGGCCGCTTTTTTGGCAATCGCGTCGGGAAAAACATGCACATGCATATCAAAAATGCGATAGGACATTGGTAACTCTTCTTTCTGTATTAACTCTTGGAAAAAGCAAGCAACCTCACGGAAATTGCTTGCTTTTTGCATTTTATGGGGAAAGCCTCGGCGTTACTGGCTGGTGGAGTAGTTCGGGGCTTCTTTGGTAATGAATACATCGTGCGGATGGCTTTCGTGAAGCGCCGCGCCGGTAATCCGCACAAATTCGCTCTTTTCGCGGAGGGACTTAATCGTGGGCGCACCACAGTAGCCCATGCCGGAGCGAAGACCGCCGAGGAGCTGATAAATCGTATCAGAAAGAGCACCCTTATAGGGAACGCGCCCCTCCACGCCCTCGGGAACAAGCTTTTTGTTATTCGTCTGGAAATAACGGTCGCGGCTGCCCTCGTTCATCGCACCGATGGAGCCCATGCCGCGGTATACCTTAAAGCGGCGTCCCTGATAAATTTCCTCTTCGCCGGGGCTTTCTTCACAGCCGGCAAAAAGACTGCCTATCATAATGGAGCTGGCACCGGCGGCGATAGCTTTGGGCAGGTCGCCGGAATACTTGATGCCACCGTCCGCAATCACAGGGATATTATATTTGGCCGCTACCTCATATACATCCATAATAGCCGTAACCTGCGGCACACCAATACCGGCAACGACACGCGTTGTGCAGATAGAGCCGGGGCCGATACCGACCTTAACGGCATCTGCGCCTGCATCAATCAGCGCGCGGGCGGCCTCGCCCGTGGCAATATTACCGGCAATCAGCTGCAGGTCCGGATACGCCTTCTTCACCTTGGCAACGGCTTCAATAATATTTTTGGAATGGCCGTGCGCCGAGTCTAAGGTCACCACATCCACCTTAGCCTCGACAAGTGCGGCACAGCGCTCCAGAACATCTGCCGTAGCGCCGATGGCGGCACCGGCTAAAAGACGGCCGCTTTCGTCGCGTGCGGAGTTCGGGTACTGCACAGCCTTTTCAATATCCTTAATTGTAATAAGACCTTTCAGATTAAAGTCTTTATCCACAATAGGGAGCTTTTCAATTTTGTGGCGGCGGAGAATTTCCTGCGCCTCTTCAAGCGTCGTCCCTTCCGGTGCGGTGATAAGGTTTTCCCTCGTCATCGCCTCCGCGATTTTCTTCGAGAAATCCACCTCAAAGCGGAGGTCGCGATTTGTCAGAATACCGATAAGACGCGTTCCTTCCGTAATCGGCACGCCGGAAATTTTATATTTTCCCATAAGGGCATCCGCATCGGCCAGCGTATGCGCAGGGGAAAGGAAGAAGGGGTCCACAATAACGCCATGCTCCGAGCGCTTTACGCGGTCAACCTCGGCGGCCTGGTCCGCAATACTCATGTTTTTGTGGATGATACCCACACCGCCTTCCCTGGCCATGGCAATAGCAAGGCGAGATTCCGTTACCGTGTCCATAGCGGCGCTGATAAGCGGAATGTTCAAACGGATTTTGTTCGTAAGTCTTGTACTGATGTCAACCTCGGCGGGCAAAACATCCGAAGCCTGCGGGACGAGAAGGACATCGTCAAAAGTAATACCTTCGCGAATCGAAATGGCTTTTTTCATAACGGCACCCCTTTATAGTATGTATTATTCCGCTTAGTATATCATACAAGGGGGAAAAAGTCAAGAGATAAAATGGCTAAATTCCCATAAAAGAGGGCGGCTGCAGAAAAAATTACCTATTTTCTGAAAAAAGAGTTGCACAAAGCGGCAAAAAGTGGTATACTATAAAATAGGTATAAAGTATAACTTTTTTGGAGGTTGTAAAAATGAAACCAAGCGAAAGGCCATTGTATGAGGTGGCAAAAATCCGCGATTTGAGAGATATGCTCACGCAAAGCCGGGAAAAGTTCAGCGACAGAGCGGCGTTTCTGACAAAGCGAAACGGTCAGTATGAACCGATTACATATAAACAGTTTTATGACGATGTGTACGCGCTGGGAACGGCACTGATGCACCGCGGCTTTGGCGGTAAGAGAATTGCCGTAATCGGCGAAAACCGCTATGAGTGGAGCATTACCTATATGGCGGTCGTCTGCGGTGTGGGCATTATTGTTCCGATGGACAAGGAGCTGCCCGAGGGCGAAATTCATCAGCTTCTTAAAACGGCGGAGGCCGATGCGGTCGTATATGCCCCGAAAAACAAAAAGGGCGTGGAAAATGCACCCGTCGCCACAAAATTCAGCATGGAAACCGATATCCCTGCACTCGTTGAGGAAGGCAGAAAGCTCCTTTCGGAAGGGGACAGAAGCTATCTCGATATCGAAATTGACCCCGAGGAAATGCGCATCCTGCTCTTTACCTCCGGCACAACCTCGGATGCCAAGGCTGTTATGCTCTGTCACCGGAATATTGCCGAAAACCTTATGGGCATGTGCTCTATGCTGTATATTGGGCCGCCGGATATTTTCCTTTCTGTATTGCCGATTCACCACACCTACGAATGCACCTGCGGTTTTCTCTGTCAGGTATACCGCGGCACAACCGTAGCTTATGGTGAGGGACTTCGTTATATCACCAAAAATCTGGCCGAATCGAAGGCCACGATGATGCTGGGCGTTCCGCTTTTGCTGGAAACGATGTATAATAAGGTATGGAAACAGGCTGAAAAAAGCGGCAGAGCCGGCAAGCTCCGTCTTGGTATTAAGCTCAGCCGCGCGCTTCTGAAAATGGGCATAGACAAGCGCCGCGTGATTTTCAAGGACATTCATGCCGCGCTCGGCGGAAACCTCCGCACGCTGATTGCCGGTGCCGCCGCCATTGACCCCAAAGTTGCCGAAGGCATGCGCGACTTTGGTATTGAGGTTTTCCAGGGCTACGGTCTTACGGAGTGTGCACCGATTGCCGCTTTGAACCGCGACTGCTATTATCGCGATGCCGCGGCCGGTCTGCCCTTGCCGGGTGTGGATATTAAAATTGACAATGCAGACGAGAACGGCATCGGCGAAATTCTCATCCGCGGCAAGAATGTAATGCTCGGCTATTACAACAAGCCGGAGGAAACGGCGAAGATTCTGCGTGACGGATGGTTTTATTCCGGTGACTACGGGTATATAGACGAGGACGGCTTTGTCTACATCACCGGTCGGAAGAAAAATGTAATTGTCACGAAAAACGGCAAAAACATTTTCCCCGAGGAGCTGGAAACCTACTTAAACCGCGAGGCAATCGTGTCCGAATCCATGGTATACGGCGAGGATATGCCGGACGGGGATGTGCGGATTGCGGTACAGGTGCTGCCGGATAAAGAGGAGGCCGCGAGAATTTTAGGAGAAAATTACACGAAGCAGCAGCTTCAGGAAAAGGTGGAGGAGGCGGTCAGCGCGGTAAACGCCAGCCTGCAGGGGTATAAGCGCATGGCAAAGGTGATTGTCCGCGAGGAGGACTTTGAAAAAACCACTACCAAGAAAATCAAACGCCATGTAGAGATGGCGAAGATGAAACAGGGAAAATAGAGGGCAAAAGGGCAGAACAATTTGTTCTGCCTTTTTTGCCGTGATATACAGGCTTCGCCTGTGGGATGTATTTGCACCGCAAATGCGATTATATTTTCCTGACGGAAAATGAGAGAGAAAGAAGGTGTGCGGGCGACCGTTCGCATCTGCAAAGCGACAGGTCATACAAAAACACCCACTTCAAAGAAGTGGGTGTTTTTGTATGGCGCGCCGTAAGAGATTCGAACTCCTGACCTTATGGTCCGTAGCCATACGCTCTATCCAGCTGAGCTAACGGCGCATGCTCTTCCGAGCCGACTATGACAGTATACCATGCTTTTTTTAAAAATGCAAGCTTTTTTTGAAAATATTTCCGAGTTTTTTATTTTGGGGACGGATAGCTGCCTGTGCCGGTCGCGTTTTACCCGATATCCCGTATCCGCGCTGAAATCTGCGCCTTGCCGGCATACAGGAGAACACTTTGCCCCACGGCATAGGAATTGCCGCCGATTTCCACGCCGTTTGGCGTTTTCTGCCCCATCGCCTCGGCCGAAAGGTACAGGGAGCAGGTGCCCTCGTGGCCGGCGCGGATATCCACGGCAGTAATGTGCCCGAGTGTTTTTCCGGCTTCCCTGTCATAGAGAGGGGCCTTCTCCTCTATTTTTTCGGCTACCCAAAGCGCCTCCTCGGCGGCGAAAAGCTGCAGCGATATGTGCTCCTCCCCCGCACGCGGCAAAAGAAACCTTGTGCCGAAAAAGGCAAGCAGAAGAAGGATGAGGAGGATGGCCAAAAAGTCAATAATATTGATTTTTCCGAGCACGCGCCCATCTTTGTCAATCAGCATCTTTGTTTTCTCCTTTTGCCTTTTTGGTTAGTATGCCCATTTTGTTCGGAAACATGGGGGGGTAAGAAAACAAAAACATTTGCTCGATTTTTAAAAGACACAATAGACACACGGAAATTTCTCTTCCTAAATTGACTATTTTTACAAGTTGTGGTATAATGATTTCATCTGTGATGAAATCGTCGATATGAATTCTAACGAATTCTCGATATGTGCAAAAGCACTCGATATGCCTGACGGCTCGATATGTTGCCCCCAGGCAACGAGAATTCATATCATATCGAGTTTGCGCAAAGCGAAAAAACTTATATAACCACAACAAAAGAAAAACGGAAGGTGAGTTCTTGAAACGAATGATAAAAGCATCCAAACCCTACTTATTTATATTATTTACCCTTATCGCCCTGCTTCTGCCGGAAGCTTTGTTCCGCCTCTTTTTGGGCGAGGGCGTTTTTACGGAAGGCTATGTAACTGCGGCCTCCTGCTTTTTTGCCGTCGGGTGGGCTTTATTTTTCTTTGTGGTTTGCGTTTTTCTCCTGCCGCGCATAATCGGAAAAATTCTCTTTGCGGCCGTCTCCGTTTGCTTTCTCATTTTGTCGCTCGCAGAATGTATATATCACAAAATTTTCGAACAGTTTTTCTGGCTTAACAGTATTGGTCTGGCGGAAGAAGGCGGAGACTATTTCGGGTACGCCATAAAGCTGATTGAGCCGTGGATGCTTATTTTGCTCGCGCTCTCCCTCGCCTCTGTCATAGCGGCGCTTTTAACCTTCCCGGCGCCGAAAACAAGCAAGAAACAAAAGCTTCTGCTTTTGCTTTTGCCCGTTGTCATTCTTTCGGCAACGCATATCAGCATGCAGCCCACCCTCTATGGCGACGCGACGGACGAGTGGGATGTATGGCGTAAGCCGAGAATTGTTTACAAAAACTTCAACGATGTAAACAAATCCATAGAAATTGCAGGCATTTACCATTTTACTTATCTCGATTTGTACACCTCGCTTTTCCCCCGGAGCCATAATCTATCCAGCGTGGACCGATACATGGCGGACGAGTATTTTACCTTAAAGGGCGCCCCCGCCCAAAATCGGTATTCGGGCCTTCTGAAGGGCAAAAATGTGATAGCCGTTATGATGGAGAGCATGGATACCTGGATGATTGACGAGGAAACGACGCCCACCCTCCATAAAATGATGCAAAACGGCATAAACTTCACAAATTACAACGCGCCGTTTTTCGGCGTCGGCTTTACTTTAAGCTCCGAATTTGCGTTTAACACAGGCTTTTTTACGCCGGTTTCGGCAGGAAGCGCATCGAATTTCAGCAAAAACACATTTCCCTATTCGCTTGCGCGTTTGTTTAAGGAGGCCGGCTATGAAACGAACTCCTTTCACTTCAACAGTGCGGAGTTTTATAACAGGGGACTTTTGCATAAAGCCTACGGGTATGATAAATATTATGAAGCCGCCGATTTCGGAATCAGCGGCACAGAGGCGGAGCTGGACAGCAACCTGATAAAAAACGATGATTTCTATGCGAAAATGACGGAGAAAACGCCGTTTTTTAACTTTTTCATCACCTATTCCGCGCACCTGCCGTATCAGGGAGAGAGTGGCAAGCTGGCGCTTGCGAAGGAATACCGGCCGGACCTTGTGGACGAGGAGGAGCCGGCCATAAAGAATAACGCCAAGATACTGGCGGCGGATACGGACGAGTTTTTCCGTGTTCTACTTGCGCGGCTGGAGGAAGACGGCCTTCTGGACGACACCGTCATCGTGGCGTATACCGACCATTTTGCGTACGGCGTTGCCAATGACGAGCTGATTGGCGAGTGGAAGGGCGATACGCTCTCCTACACAGTGCCGGCGTTTATTTACAGTACAAGGCTAAAACCGAAGAAGATAACAAAGCCCATGATGACGATTGACTGGGTACCAACAATAGTCAATCTTTTTGGCCTTTCTAAGGAGGCAAGCTATTTAGGAACCGATGCGCTGGATACGGAAACCGACGGGTTTGTATATTTTGAAACGGGGGCATGGCTGGACGAGAAGATGCACTATATCCCGTCGGAAGAGCCGGCCGAAACGGACGAACTCCTTTATGTTCAAAAACAGACACAGCGCATGAAAAATAACATCAAGATTAACGATATTGTTATTTTGGGTGACTATTATAAGAGCAAGCGGACGGAGTGAGGAAAAGGGCGGAGGTGAAAGTGTGCGGGAAAAAACGGCGAGAACGCTGCGCTGGGTAAAGCTTGACAACGCGGCAAAAATCTACCCGGCCGCAAGGCGGAAAAACTGGAGCAATGTGTTTCGGCAATCGGCGACCCTTGTAGAGGAGATAGACAGGGCTGTGCTTTCCTCGGCACTTTCTGTCGTGGTAAAAAGATTTCCGGCGATGGCCGCAAGGCTCCGCAGGGGGGCGTTTTGGTACTACCTGCAGGAAATGGATGCACCGCCTCCTATCTTAGACGAATACAGTTATCCGCTTACCTTTATGAGCCGGAAAGAGATGCGCCGCTGTGCGTTTCGCGTCATTGTATATAAAAACCGCGTGGCGGTTGAGTTTTTCCATTCTCTGACCGATGGCACGGGCGCGCTCGTATTTCTTAAAAACCTCCTCGCCGAATATCTGGAGCAAAAATACGGCATATCGGTTCTGTCCGGGGATGGCATTGTGGACAGAAGGCAAAAGCCTCGCGAAGAAGAGATGGAGGATTGCTTTTTGAAGGTGGCGGGGGCAGTTCCCCTGTCCAGGAAGGATACGGACGCGTGGCGTATGCGCGGCGTACCCGAGGCGCACGGCTACCTGAACCTGACCTGCTTTAAGCTTCCTGTGGATGCAGTTTTGGAAAAGGCGCATCAGTATCATACCACCCTCACTATCTTTTTAGGGGCGGTGATGATGAAGGCACTTCTTGATTTGCAGAAGGAGAAGGTGCCGGCAGCCAAAAAACAAAAACCGGTCAAGCTTTTAATTCCCGTGAATTTAAGGCAGCTTTTCGCCTTGGAAACGCTGCGGAATTTTGCGATGTTTACCATTCCGGAAATTGACCCTAGATTAGGGGAGTACACCTTTGAGGAAATCATAGGGGTAATTTACCACAAAATGGGGGCCGAGGTTACGAAAAAGCACATGAGCCGTGTGATTGCGGCCAATGTAAAGGACGAGAAAAACCCCATTTTGCGCATCGTTCCCCTGCCGCTTAAAAATATCGTGATGAAAGCCGTGTTTGACAGCGTGGGCGAGCGGAAGGCCTGCCTTAATCTTTCTAATTTGGGGCTTGTAACGCTCCCCCCTGTCATGGAAAAATATGTAACGCGCATGGATTTCATCTTAGGCGTGCAGGCGGCCGCGCCGTATAACTGCGGCGTTTTATCGTACGGGGATACCGTGTATGTGAATTTCGTCCGGAATATAGAGGAGCCTGACCTCGAAAGGCATTTTTATAAGGTATTGAAGGAGCTTGGCGTTGCGGCCACCTTACAAAGCAACAGAAAGTGAGGGAGGAAAATGTACTGTATAAATTGCGGCGCAAAGCTGGAAATGGGCGAGGACATCTGCCCCTTGTGCAATACGCGCGTGCAGCACCCTGATTTTATGCCGCTCACGGAAAAACAGCTGTATCCGAAGGACAAAATGCCGGAGATAAAGCATCGCAGCGCGCTCTTTGGCGGTGCGGTGATTATTATGTTTCTTATCCCGATAGTCGTATCCTTTCTCGCAGATTTTCACTTTGACCGGGAGATTTCGTGGTTTTGGTATGTGCTGGGCGCACTTATTATGGGATATACGGCCTTTGCGCTTCCGCTCTGGTTTGCAAAACCGAACCCGGTTATCTTTACACCGTGCGTAGCCATAGAGGCGATTGGGTATCTTCTTTACATAAACTGCGCAGTGGGCGGCGGCTGGTTTCTCCGCTTTGCGCTTCCTGTCGCGGGGGGATTTGGGCTTATGGTAACCGCGGTGGTAACGCTCCTTTACTACCTGAAAAAAGGAAAGCTGTACATCTGGGGCGGTGCCTTTATTCTGACCGGCATGCTGGTTTTGCTGACAGAGGGACTTTTGTCGGCGACCTTTTCTGTTTCCTTTCTCGGCTGGTCCTTCTATCCCCTTTCGGTGCTTTGCCTGCTTGGCGGTCTTTTAATTTATCTGGCTATCCACAAATCGGCGCGAGAGATTATGGAAAGAAAACTTTTCTTTTAAGGCAAAAACCTCGCCCGCAAAAAGTCAAAAAAATACCTAAAACGCATTGCTTTTTTTGCTTTCCCTTAGTATAATCTAAGTATATAACCTAAAATAGGAGTATTTTGGAATGGCGCATGTTTTTACATCCATCAAAGAGGCACTTTCTTCTGTTTTGCCGATTGCCATTATCGTTCTCCTTCTTTCCGTCACCTGCGTTTCGCTTGCGGCGGGGGTCCTGGTGCTGTTTTTATTCGGCACCATATTGCTGATTTTGGGCATGAGCCTTTTCACAGTAGGCTCCGGTATATCCATGGAGCCTTTGGGCGACGGCATTGGTAAATCCCTAAACAAAAACAGCCGGGTACTTCTGCCGCTTCTTATCTGCTTTGTGCTCGGCTTTTTCATTACGGTTTCGGAGCCGGACTTGCAGGTACTGGCCCAGCAGGTCCCCACTATCCCGAACACCCTTCTCATCGGCTGCGTGGGGATAGGCGTCGGCGTTTTCCTCAGCATTACGCTTTTGCGAAACAAAAAGAATATTCCGCTGCGTACGCTCCTTTTCGTATTTTACATTTTCATTATCGGGCTTTCCTTCTTTGCCCCGCGCGACTTTGTGCCGACGGCGTTTGACGCGGGCGGTGTTACCACAGGCCCTATTACGGTGCCGTTTATCATGATGCTGGGCGCCGGTCTTGCCGCGACGCAAAAAGGCAAGCAGGCCAGCGAAAACAGCTTCGGTCTGGTGGCACTTTGCAGCATAGGGCCCATTCTTTCGGTACTGCTACTCAGTATTTTTTATAAACCACAGTCTGTCACCACAGCCTACGAAATTGCCGATATACACACCACCACACAGGCGTTTAGGCAATTTTCGGTGGCGCTTCCTGTGTATGCCAAGGAAGTGGCAGGCGCTTTTGCCCCCCTTGTTTTATTGTTTGCCGTGTTCCAGCTTATCACGAGAAGATTTCATATACACAATGTTCTCAAAATGTCGGTCGGCTTTATCTATACTTATCTGGGCCTTGTCCTCTTTCTGACGGGCGCCAATGTCGGTTTCATGCCAGCAGGCAGACTTATCGGCGCAAAAATTGCCGGCGGTCCTTTTAAAAGTATGCTTGTACCTATCGGTATGGTGATGGGGTATTTTGTCGTTTTGGCGGAACCGGCGGTCCACGCCTTAAAAAGACAGGTAAGCGAAATCACGAAGGGTGCCATCTCGCAAAAATCCGTTGCCGTCGCCCTTTCCGTTGGCGTTTCTGCTTCGGTGGGAATTTCGATGCTGCGTGTGCTTACGGGCTTGAGCGTCATGCCGTTTTTGATATTTGGCTATGCCATATCGCTCTTTATCAGCTTTTTTGTGCCGCACATCTATACCGGCATCGCCTTTGACTCGGGCGGTGTTGCCAGCGGCCCCATGACCTCTACCTTTATGCTCCCGTTTGCGATGGGCGCCTGCGAGGCGGTCGGGGGCAGCGTGATGACGGATGCCTTTGGCATTGTGGCCATGATAGCCATGACGCCGCTTATCACGATTCAGACGCTGGGACTATACGAAAGAAGAAAGCGGATGCGGATACTCAGAAAACTGCATACGGAAATCAGTATGCTTTCGGATGACATTATTTTCTTTGATGAGGAGGGCGAAACAAATGGATAAGCGTCCCATGGTCCTTTTGTCCTTTGTCGGGCGTGACAAGGGACAAAAGCTCATTAAAGAACTGGAAAAACTCTATATAAGGCTGAACTTCCAGACGGTCGGCCTCGGCACAGCGCCGACGGAGATGATGGACATTTTCGGTCTTGGCACCAATGACAAGGATATCGTTATCAGCCTCGGTGACCAGAGCGTTGTAGAGGATATGATGGCCAATTTCGGCACTACCTTTGCCAGCCACTCGAAGTTCGGCGGGCTTATGATTATTTTAAAGGTGTCGGCCACAAACAGAATTCTGGCCGAAGTTTTAGGGTTTAATAGCGAAAAAAATACGGAAAAAGGAAGTGGAAGTGGTGCTATGAAAAATGAACATCACAACAATCTGATTGTTATATCGGTAAACGAAGGGTATTCGGAGGATGTTATGCAGGTGGCCAGAAAAGCCGGGGCCACCGGCGGAACCGTTATCAAGGGCAGGCTTGCCGATATCGAGCAGCTTGCCGAGCTTGGGAAAGCCGGTCTTGACGGGGAGCGGGAAATCCTTTGTATTCTGGCACCGATGAAAACGAGCCGGCAGATTATGGAGGATGTAAACCGCGAGTTTGGACTGACAACGGAGGCAGGCGGCATCATTTTCAGCATCCCCACCGAAAAGGCGTACAAGATTTAAAAGCCCCGCCTTGCGGGAAAGAAAGAATGTGAGAATATGCGCATAAACCGAGATGAGCTGGTGGCCTCCTTTCGCCGGATGCAGGAAAACTTATCAAACTACTCCCTTCCCATGTGGGAGGAGCTGCCGGATTTAGAGCTGTATATGGACCAGGTGATTTCCATGCTGGGCAAATATCTGGCGATTTTCTACGAAACCATCGGCGTGGAAAAATGGATTACCTCGTCCATGATTAATAATTATGTCAAGCTCGGCATTATGCCGGCACCGGTCAGGAAGAAATATTCGCGGACACATCTTTGTTATCTCCTTATTATCTGCACCTTAAAGCAAACGCTGGATATGGCGACTATCCAGAAGATTATTCCGGCCAATCTAGAAGAGGAGGAGGTACGAAAAACCTATAACTCCTTTGTACTGAACCAGAGAAAGGCTTATCGGTATGTAACGGAAAATGTGCAGAGCGTGGCGGAGCCGATTTTCGGTAATGCCGAGGATAACCCCGAGCGGATTGGGGACCTTTTGATGCAGGTATCCGCCTCGGCCAATATTTTTAAGATACTGACGGAGAGAATGACAAACATTGAAGAATGAAAAAGGCCGACAGGCGAAGGAAAGGCAAACAGAAATGAAAGCAAAACAAAAACTCGGGATGACAAAAATTGTATGGATGCACTATGTGAAATTTGTGTTTCGCTCCTGTCTGTTTTTGTCTGCCTTAATCACCTATTTATATAACAGAGTGCATAACACCGGCGAATTTTTCGGCGGTCTTGAAAAGAACCATTTTCTGCTGGGGCTTATCTGGCTTGTGTTCCTCGGGGAAATGCTGCTCCGCTTTTTTCCGGCACGCCTCGAGAGTATGGGCTGCCAGAAGCAATTTAGGAAAAACTTTGTGGGGACAGGGCAGACCGGAAAGCTTCATAGCGCCCGGACCACCTTTGCCGTTTTGGCGGCGTGGGTGCTGCTGAACGGCATCATTGGCGCCCTTTATCTTGGCGGTATATTGGATGCCGGCGTAATGCTTCTCGTTGCCCTTTTCTATTCCGTTTGTGATATTATCTGCATTTTGTTTTTTTGTCCGTTTCAGACATGGTTTATGAAAAACAGATGCTGTACTACGTGTCGGATTTATAATTGGGACTTTGCCATGATGTTTACACCGCTTATTTTTGTTAAAAATATTTATGCATGGAGTCTGGTAGGTTTGTCACTTGCACTTTTACTAAAGTGGGAGATATTGTTTCGGCTATATCCGGAGAGATTTTCCGACAAAACAAACTTAAGTCTGCGTTGTGCAATGTGTGAAGAAAAGCTGTGCCAG
>JAZSLT010000010.1:0-72571 GCA_045535515.1 Clostridia bacterium
CTATATCCCTGCGCCCGGTCTGATTTTTGAAAAATGGAAGGGCATGCACGAACTGAATGTAACCGGCGTTATGGAATGCTGGTACTTCGGCAACTACCCGTCCCTTATGGCAAAAGCCGCAGGCGAGCTTTCCTTCTGCCACGACTTTTCTGATGAAACCGCCTTCCTTACGGATTTGGCCGCCATCTACTGGGGCAGAAGCCGTGCGGCCGCGATTGCCAAGGTGTGGGCGTTCTTTAAGGAAGGGTATTCGCAGTACCCCCAGAATATTATGTACAGCTACTACGGGCCCATGCACGACGGCATTACCTGGGAGCTGCATCTGGAGCCGAAAAACTTTTCGCTCCCGCGCTCGTGGTACTCCACCGATAAGCCCGATGGCGACCGCTTTGACGAATGTATGCAAACTGGCCACACCGCTGAGGAAATCTCCATTTTAAGCGGCCGGATGACGGAATGCTGGAAAAAGGGCGTGGCCCTTCTCGATACTATCCCCGAAGAGGGTGGCTATATCACCGAGGAACAGAGAAGTGTGGCAAAAGCGCTCGATATTCTCTTTGAAAGCGGACACAATATCTCCAAATTTTATATGCTTCGCGAAAAGCTCGGCCTCGAGGAGGGTAACGCGCGTGAAATTCTGTCTGACATGCGCGCCCTTGTAGAACGCGAAATCGAGCTTAGCCGCGAAATGATACGCGTAAATCAGGCGGACGGCCGCCTCGGCTACCATTCGGAAGCTGAAAACTACAAGTTCTTCCCCGAAAAAATTGAGGCGCGTATCCCGCTACTCGAGCGGCTCCTCGAAACGGAGTTTGTGCGCGTGGAGGAGCGGATAGAGAAGGGGCTGGCACCACTTTCGTACTATCTCGGTGAGGAGGAGGGTATTCCCCACTACCAGATGGGCAAGGGAACCCTTGATAATGCCGAATGGACCGCTCTGCTTGATGGTACCTCGCGTTTTCGCGTGGCCTATGACGAGAAGAACCTCTACATGGAATTTTGCGGCAGCGAGAAAAAGGTTTTGCAGCTTTCGCCTGAATTTACTCTTATGCACAATAATCCTTCCGTTTTAGTAAGTCCCGACGGTACGGTGGAAAACGGCTGGGTAAATGGTTTCTATCATTCCATGTGCATTGAGAACCGCCTGGAAGAATATCTTTCCCTCTGGCAAATTGAAACCAAGCCGGCCGACGGCTTCCATTATATTCTCACGCTCGACCGGGAGAAAATCGGCTGGACGAAAAACCGCCCGATGAAGCTGCGCGTGGGCGAGGGTATCCGCGCCACCACGCCGCCGCTTTGGATAGAAGAGGACGAACCGATACGCACCTTGGGTAAAAACGATGTTTCGCCGGCAGAGTACGGCTGGCTCATGCCATAAAAGGATTTGTGCCTATGAAGGAAGTAACGATTTATACGGACGGCGCGTGCAGCGGCAACCCCGGCCGGGGCGGTTACGGCATTATCTTATCCTACGGCGCCGCGGAAAAGGAGCTCTCCGCAGGGTACCGCAAAACGACCAACAACCGCATGGAGCTTATGGGTGTTATCCGCGCGCTGGAGGCTTTGAAGGAGCCTTGCGCCGTTACGCTTTACAGCGACTCGAAGTATGTGACGGACGCCATTACCCTCGGCTGGGCGCAAGCCTGGCAGCAAAACGGGTGGCGCCGCAAGGGCGGGAAGGCGCAAAATGCCGACCTTTGGGAAACGCTCCTTTCTCTTCTCTCCCGGCATCGCCTCACCACGGTCTGGGTAAAGGGGCATGCCGACAACGAAAAAAATAACCGCTGCGATAAGCTGGCGGTGGAGGCGGCGGCAGGGGACAATCTTCTGGTAGACACCGTCTATGAAGAGGAGCATCCCGACGCGCTGTAACTTTTTCCATTTAAAAAAACAGCCGGGCATCCAAGAAGGATGCCCGGCATTTTTTATATCGCCGGTACCGGTACAGGCCGCGCCGCATCCCACACCTCGGACACTGTAAAGAGGTCCGAAAGCTTTTCGGGATTATAGTACATGCGGTAGCCGTCAAGATTTCGCCGGCCCTGCCGCATATAGTCGTCGCCAAGCTGTACCCAGTAGGTGTTGGAGTCCACATTACAGAAGTAACGGAAGCCCATCCCCTTTAAAATATTGAATTTTTCGTTTTCCGCCGTATATTTTTCAATACCGGCAATATCGTTGCCATGGGCATAAATCAGAATGTCGGTCTCACCCAAAATGGGCGCAACCTCCGCCTGCCACTTTTCGGCATCGGCGCGGACTTCCTCGGCAGAAGACGAGCCGTAGTAGCGATGGCCCCAGCTGTGGCTTGCAAATACCCAGCCAAGCTCACGCATTCTGTCTGCCACCGCCTTCGCCATGGGGATTTCCGCTTCGTTATATTCTTCGCCGGACGGGCAGGTGCGGTAGCCGAGAACGCCGTCATACCCCGTAATGGCAAGCGTGGCGCGTGCGCCGCGGTAGGAAAAATCGGGGTGCTCCGCGATAAAGTGCTCTAAAATCGGCACCAAATCAAAGTCGCCGCGGATGACCGTGCCGTCCGCCTCTATGTATTCGCAGGTGGGGTAGCCGTCCTCGCCGATAACCAGGCGCGAGGCAAAGCCGTCACCCTTCATATACTGATAGTAGCTTACATCGTCCTGACTCATAACAAGCGGCTTTTTATCCGGCGGCAGGAGAATTTCGCACTTTTCCATGCGCGTTGCGCCGTCCTCGCCCGATGCAGGCTTTGCCATATCGTCCATGTTCACCAGCACAAAACCGCGCGCGTGGAGGGAGGAGAGCATGGCGCGAAACTCACTCACGGTCGTCATATACTGGTTATAGCCGTCCTCGGTGTACTCGCCGTCAAAGGCGCGGGCCGTATCGACCAAAAGCGTGTGGAAGAACACATGCGTCACTTCGTCGATGTTCGCGGGGACAAGCGTGGCCTTCGTTTCGGTAAACCGGTTTATAGCGGCGGTGAGGCTTTCGTTTTCCGCATAGCCGGCAAAGCTTTTTATATGCGCGATAGCGCCGTCATAATCATAGCCGGCGGCAAGCTTTTCGGCCGCGAAAAGCACGCTTTCCGCCGTTTCTGTCGGCGCCTCCGAGGAGGGGGCCTCCGTCACCTCGGCCACGGGCGGCTTTTCCCCTGTCGCCAGCCGGACAACGCCCCGCACACCAAAGAACAGTCCCGTTAAAATGAGCGCGCAAAGGCCAAAAAATACCAGATAAAAAATGAAAGCTTGCTTCTTGTGTTTTTTTCGAATCTCTTTTTGTCTTTCTTCTGACAATGCCATAGCGTTCACTTCCTTCCTTTCCTTATCTTATCATACTTTGCGAATTTTGTCAAGAACTCGGGTACAGGCGGATTTTCTTGACAGAAGAGGGCGGGGATGGTATAATAGAAGAGGAAAAAGCAACGGGCGCCTATAGGGTGCCGGAAAGGATGAACAAATGAAAAAACTGTACAGTATTTTGCTTATCACCGCGCTGCTCCTTTGTGGCTGCAGTCCAAAAACGGAGAACCCACCCGTAAGCTCTTCCCCGGCCGAGGCCACCGAGGCGCCGGCGGCGAAAAGCGAGTTTTACACAAAATATCAGGAGGAAACCCGCCGTCCCGTTGCCGTTATGGTCGATAATGATAACAGCGCCGCGTGGCCGCATGCAGGTATAGAGGAGGCCTATATGATTTACGAGGTGCCGGTAGAGGGCGGCTCTACGCGCCTGATGGCCTTCTTTTATCAGGACGGCCCCGAAAAAATCGGCCCTGTCCGCTCCTCGCGCCATTATTTCCTCGATTATGTGCTGGAGCATGATGCCATTTATACGCATTTCGGCTATAGCCCGCGCGCGCAGGCCGATATTCCGGCGCTTGGCGTAAACAATATAAACGGCGTTTTAGGGACCGATGCGAATGTATTTTGGCGGGAAGGCGGCGGCTATCACAACGCCTTTACCTCCATGGAGCGTATTCTGGATATGACGGGGAAAAAGGAGTACCGCACCGAGCGCCAAAAAGCACCGCTTCCCTTTGCGACCGAGGATGCTGTCCCTGCCGGTGACATGGAGGCTAAAAATATAAAAATTCCGTATTCCGGCTTTTATTCCTCCGGCTTTTCCTATAACGAGGAAAACGGCACCTACGATAAGTATATGAACGGAAAACTACATCCCTTGCAGGGTGACGGCAAAATAGAAGCGAAAAACATTGTGATTATGCAGATGCGCACCTACCCGCTCGGGGATGGCTCTGCCCGCATTAACATTGACACCGTAGGAAGCGGGGAAGGCTATTATATTTCCATGGGCAAGGCCGTGCCCATTACATGGGAAAAGACGGCGCGCAGCGCCAAAACCGTATGGAAGAACGAGGCGGGAGAGGAAATCGCCTTAAATCCCGGGCAGACATGGGTCATGCTTCTGCCGAGCGGCGTTTCTCCCCAGATAGGATAATATGCAGAAGAATGACATTTTAACCGTTAAGATTATCGGTCAGGGCTGTGAGGGGGAAGGCGTTGCCAAAATGGAGGGCTTCCCCCTCTTTATCCCGGGTGCAATCCATGGCGAAGTGTGCCGTGTGCAGGTGGTAAAGCTTGCAAAAGGGCATGGCTTTGCCCGTCTTTTAGAGGTGGCCGAGCCATCCAAGCATCGCGCCGCGCCGCCTTGTCCCGTGTACACAAAATGCGGCGGCTGCAGCCTTATGCACATGGATAGAGAGGCGCAGCTTTTGTGGAAACGCGCGCGCGTGAAGGAGGCCTTTCGCCATATCGGCGGCATGGCGGCCACGGTTGCGCCTGTGGAAACGGACGGACGCACCACAGGATATCGTAATAAAATACAAATGCCGGTAGCGGCGATTAGAGGGCGCATCGCGGCCGGCTTTTTTGCGCCTCGCTCCCACCGCATCGTGCCTTGCGAGGGGTGCCTTTTGCAATCGGAAAAGACAGGGGAAATTATCCGCACCATCACGCGCTGGATGGAAGAAAACCATATCGCGCCCTACGAGGAGGAAACGCATTGCGGGCAGGTGCGCCATATCTTCGTGCGCGAAGGGGACGGCGGCGAATGTATGGTCTCCCTCATCACGCGCACGCGCACGCTTTCGGCGACCCGGGAGCTTACAGAGGCGCTCCTTAAAAAAGGCGTTACTACCATTTTGCAGAACATAAACCCCGCGCGTACCAATGTCATTTTAGGCGCGGAAACGCGCGTTTTATACGGAAGCGGCAAGGTGCAAAAAAGCCTTGGCGACCTCACCTTTTCCGTTTCGCACCATTCCTTCTTTCAAGTCAACGCACCCATGGCCGAGCGGTTGTACGAAAAGGGACTTTCCCTTCTCGGCGATATTGCCGACAAAACGGTTTTCGACCTGTACTGCGGCATCGGCTCCATCTCCCTCTTTTTAGCGAGGCGGGCGAAAAAGGTCATCGGCGTTGAAATCGTACCCGAGGCTGTTCGCGATGCCGAGGAAAATGCCCGCCGAAACGGCATAGACAACGCCGTTTTCTATGCAGGCGATGCCTTCGAAGTAACAAAGGCCTGTATGGAAAAGGGCGAGCGCGCTGATATCGCGGTGGTAGACCCGCCACGAAAGGGCTGCGACCCCCGGCTCCTCGAAACGCTTTTTTCGATGCGGCCGGAGAAAATATTGTATATTTCCTGTAACCCGGCCACCCTCGCGCGCGACGCAAAGGCTTTGGCCGAAAAAGGCTATCGCATCGGCACCGTGTATCCTTTTGATTTATTTCCGAACACAAGCCATGTGGAGTGCGTCGTGCGACTATGTCGCACATAAGACGCATCGATATAAATCTCTTACGAGATTTTCGATATATCCTAAAGGATTCGATATGTGCCAAGGCACTCGATATGTTTCCTTCGGAAACGAGCAAGGCGAGTATGTCGCACACAACACGCATCGATATAAATCTCTTGCGCGGCTTTCGGTTGTTCCGTGCATCGCACAAAAAGAGGCAGAAAAAACAATCCCTCCGCGTTTGCTACGCAAACCCGCCTCCCTTTACACAAGGGAGGCTTTTTATTTGCACACGGAAGCATTCAAAATTAAGAAAGAAATCCGCTGTAAGGCGGATTTCTTTCTTATTCGTTTTTATTTTGTTTTTACCTTGTGGGGTCTGTGCAGTTTTTGGGGGCGAAAGAAAAGTGTGCAGATTGTGCAAACTGAGCGAAAACAAGGCGTAGCCTTGTTTTCGGTTACCCGAAAGCGTACATGGGTACGCTGAGTGGCGAAGTTTGTGCAAACCACAAGGCGTTCAGATTAAAAAAGAAATCCGCTGTAAGGCGGATTTCTTTCTTCTTAATTTCTTATTCCATTTTTGCCTTGTGGGTTCTGCGCAGTTTCTTGTGGGGATGGAAAAAAAGATGCAGAATAAACGAACTGAGCCGAGCGAGCTTACTCGCGAGGGATACCCGAAGTCGTACATGGGTACGACGAGCGGCGAAGTTCGTTTAGAGCTTATGGGCATAAAAAAGTAGAAATCTGCAAAAATTGCAGATTTCTACATAAAGTTACTTGTTATGGTATTTTCTACATTTTAGAAATGTTAAAAACTTGCCCATAAGCGGTCAGCGCTTTTTTTACATTCCCAGCCCCGATTTATTCGGGCATGATAATAATTGCCGTCGCCTCATACGCCCCGCTGGAGGTAAGGCCTGTTACGGAAACCTTCATGCCGGTTTTGAGGTCCTTCACGGTCCTTGCAGAGCCGTCACCACTATCAATAACCTTGAGGTTTGCGCGTTTGGTGAAGACCGTCAGCGTCGAGGTTGCGCCGTTTTCATCGAGTGTGGCCAGCGTGAAGAAGCCATACGAGGTGTTAATCGTTTCAATCGTACCGGTGATGGCCGCTGTGGTGGCCGGCGCCGTGCTGGTAAGGCTCGTTACCGTTTCGCTGTCAACGCTTGCGCTGATGGAGGCGCCGAGGCGCAGGTCATAAATCGTGCCTTCCTTGCCGTCCACGGTGTAGACGCAATCGCGCGATAAGCTATAGGTGCTCACAGCGTTGTTTGCGCGGATTTTAATGGCCGGAAGCTTGGCAATAATAATTTCCTCAATCGTGCCTTGTGTGATAAACTTGCTGCTGGTAGCCGTTACGGTGGCTACTCTTTCGTAGCGAAGGAGTACGGTAACCTTATCGCCGACGAGAATCTGGTCGGCCTCTGCGGAGGCGCCGTTTCTTTTCGCCACTACACTTTCCGCTACCTGATAGGTTTCCACCTCGCCGTTTGTAAGGCGGATGGCATAGGAAAGCACAGGCTCCAGCGTAATATTTTCAATCGTACCTTTAATGTTTCGTTCGCTTTCCTCGGCTTCAATCACCACGACCTCGCCCGCGCGAATCTGCAGCTTTACGGCCTGCAGGCGTTTTAAATCAGAAATCGTGCCTGCGGTGCCCTCATAGGTGATAGCAGCTTCGTCCGAAATCGGATAGGTAAATTCCTCCTCGTCGTTATCTATGGCAAATACCGTGATTTTCTTTTCGCGGCCGGTGGTGACGACAGAAGAAATGGCACCCTCAAATATCTCGTCCGGTTCTCTTGTGATGGTATCTATGCCATACAGAACTTCATCGCGCAGCGTAAGTAAAAGCTCGGAGCCTAAGGCGATGCGGGAGAAATCCTCGCTATAGCCGTCCTGCTTTATGAGCGGCTTTGTTCCTACGGCTGTGCTAATCTGTGCTTCTTCCCCTTCCTCTGTCAGGAAAGTAATGGTTTCCAGCTCGCTGTCAACCTCTTTCACCGTACCCAGCACATAGGTTTCCTTCATTTTGCCGCGCAGGCGATACAAAAGCGTGGCAATCTGCGCGCGGTTTACCTCTTCCATGGGGCCGAACAGGCCGTCGCCCATGCCGTTCATCAGTTCCTCATCCGTTACATAGCGCACATACGGCTTTGCATCGGCGGGGATATCCGCAGAGTCTTTATATTCTCCGGTGGAGGCATCGAGGTCCACCTTATTGCCCGCGCCCATAACGCGTGTTAAGAGCTTGGCCACCTCGTAGCGCTTCATACCGGTCGAAGCATTGTCGCCCCCGATATAGAAGGACAGTTCCTTCTCCGTCAGCACTTCCTTATACAGGAGGAAGGCAACCTCGCTTTCATAAGGTGTATCATACTTTTCTAAAATGTCCGCATAAAACTCGGTGGCAAAGGCAGAAAAGGAGCTGAGCGTTTCATTGGTAAAGCCCAAGATACGCGCACTTAAAACCAATGCCTCGATTTTGGTAACGGTGCGTTCCGGCTTAAAGGTGTTATCGGTGTAACCCTTAATAATGCCGTCCTCCACCATTTCCTCTACCGCATCCAGCGCCCAACCGTAGCTGTCTTTGGTAACATCGGGGAAGGTGGCCGCCATTGCAGACAGGCCCATTGTGCCTAAAAGTATAGCCGCGAGTACTACGCAAATCAACTTTTTACTCATTATGTAGTCCGTCCTTTCCTGGTAATTATGTATATTATACCATATGTTGTTTTATTTTTCAACTATTTTCGTGCGAAAATACAATTTTTTTGCGTTTTTTCCCTAAAAGGAAAAGCAAAATAATTGCCGTTCCCGTAGAGAGCGCAAGTCCCGTATAAAAGCCGGGGGAAACGAACCGTATCTCGATGTGCGAGGTTCCTGCCGGCACCACAAACGAAAGGTAGGTGTCCATATAGGCAGAGGTCTCGGCCTTTTTGCCGTTGATTTTTACCGAGAACCCCTTTGTACGGGGGATAGATGTAAAGACAAGGCTCTCTTTTTCCGTGTCGATATTGGCCGAGAGGCCTGTGCTCTTCTTTTGTACATCGTAGAAAGCTTCTTTTTGCAGCTTCGCGATGCTGTCCTTATAAGCCGCTGTGTCTAAATACTGCAAAAACATGGTGGTCAGCGGCACTTTTTTATTGTTTAGCGCCTTGACCTCTATTTCTACCTCCTCACCCGGCGCAAAGGTGCCGAGATATAAATTTATTTTGGTTTCCCGCGTGAAATAATGCGCGTGGAAAATATCGTTTACATATACCTCACAGACATCCTCTTCCTCGCCGTCCATATAAAGATACACAGGCTCGCTGTTTGGCGCGGTGAAGGTAATGGTCGTGACGGTTTTCTTCGCGTTACTTTTCTTTCTGTATTCTATCGGATAAAAGATATCCTGCTCGATACCCGACAGGCACTCTATAAGCACATTCTGGTTTTTAAACGGATTGGCCGAAGAAAATTCGCCCATATCCATATTCCGGTCGGCCACAAAGCCCATCGGCAGCACATAGTCGTTTTTGTACAGCGTTTTGCTGTTATAATGCTTTTTTTCGGTATAAAATTCTTCGCTTCTTTCGCTTTTGGCCATAATGTATTTTACGCCCAGAATACT
The DNA here is from genome assembly GCA_045535515.1 of Clostridia bacterium. GTDB lineage: Bacteria > Bacillota > Clostridia > UMGS1883 > UMGS1540 > SIG447. The sequence goes on from JAZSLT010000010.1 coordinate 9,360, forward strand.
GTCCGTAACCGGCGTGGAGCCAAAATAAGAGTTCCAGAAAAATGCCTGCGCCATGCCTGCATTTTTCGTGAAGGTGTTAATGTTCTTATTATTATGGGAAGAAAAGTGTGTGATGCCATGATAACCGAGGAGCATGGAATCGTTCTTCGAATACTCGTAATCCTTTTCCACGCGGAAGAGGCCCTCGGTATCCTTGGTGACTTCACTTAAAAACCCGCTCGTTTCATCGCAAAAATCCTTGTAATCGGTAAATTTTTTATAAGTAAACTCTCTGTCCAGTCCCATAAGCATAACCTTGGAATTGTGGTACATCGTGCAGCTGAGCAGAAAAATGAGAAAAATGCAAATCGCGCTCTTGAAAACCGGCTTCAGCCGTATTTCCATATGCGCAAACTGCATATACGCCATAAAGACCATGAAAAAGCTGAAAAGAAAGGCATAGCGGTAGGGGAACCAGTTCGGCGTCTGAAACCCGTGCCAGACCTCATCGAGCGGCACCACCCAAAAGCTTACAACGAACAGGCCGATGATAGCGCCTGCCATCACCTTCGCCTTTGTCACGATTTTCGGGTTAAAGAAGAAGGCTATGGCCAGACAGGTAACGCCCACGCCGCAGAAAATGGCCGGCAGGCCGCCGTTCATGATGCTATCGTAAAAATTCGGCGTTAATTTCCGGAAGATATCCATAAAGGGGAAATTGAAGGTTTCGGGATTTTCCCAGCCGGCACCCTTGGTCGTTAAGTCCACCACCGTCGGCACAATCAGCCACGCGCTAAGGCCAATACCGGCCAGCGCGGACAGGGCAATCTTCACAAAATTTTGCCAAAGTGCCTTCGTTTCCTTTATTCCATGCAGCCAGAACCACCGGTAAAAGTAATACATCACACAGAAAACGGAAACGGAAAAGGCAAGATAATAGTTACAGATAAACACGGCCGCAATGCTCAGGATAAAAAGCGTGCCACGCCCTTTTCGGATAATATATTCTATGCCGCACAGAATAAGCGGCAGCAAAATGACGGCATCCAGCCACATCAGCGACAGGGAATAGACGAGATTATAGCTCATCAGGGCGTAGGCTGTCGTAAAATACAGCTTAAAGGCACGGTTTTCGTCGAAGGCCTTGTCTAAATAGATGGAAAGCGTCACCCCGCAAAGGGAGATTTTGATAATTGTTAAAAGTAGGATGCCCAGCGGCAGGGTGTCGGTGCTAAACAGCACGGTGATAAAGGACAGGGGGCTTGCCAGATAATAGGCAAAAAGGCCGATGTAATTTTGGCCCATTCCCTTCTCCCAGGAGAAAAACAGGCTGGTATCGCCGCTGAAAAGGCCCTTTAGGGAGGAGAAAAAATGTACATACTGGTCGTTCATATCCATAATCAGGAGCGACCGCTCTCCAAACGGATAAAACCCCATAACGCGCAGTACAAGCGTTAATATGACCGCCGGCAAAAGAAAGGCCAGCGCGTGATAAAGATATTTTATTTTCGTATGCTTTTGCCCGAGCTTTGCGTTTTTCATAAAACCTCTCCTGTTTTTTACTCGCTTTTTTCTTTTATGATGTAGGAAGGCCGTTTTTTAATTTCCATATACGCCTTGGAAATGTACTGCCCCTGTATGCCCATGCAGAAAAGCTGCACGCCGCTAAGGAGCAAAATGACGCAGATGAGCGACGGCCAACCGTACGCCGAGCCTTGCCAGATAAGCTCTCTTATGACCATAACGATTATGGCGAGGAACGAAATCAGGCAAAAGACAACGCCCAAAACGGAGGCGAGCGCCAGCGGAACGGTGGAGAAGGCGATAATACAATCTATAGAATATAAAAACAGCTTCCAGAAGGACCACTTCGTCTCGCCCGCAACTCTTTCCACATTTTCAAAGGCGAGCCATTTCGTCTTGTATCCCACCCAGCTGAAGATACCTTTGGAAAAGCGGTTGTATTCGCGAAGCTCCAAAATAGAGTCCACCATCTGCCGCGTCATCATGCGGAAATCGCGCGCGCCGTCCACAATCTCCGTCTGCGAAATTTTGTTGATGAACTTATAAAACATTCTGGCGAAGAGGGAGCGAATCACAGGCTCTCCCTTTCTCGTTACGCGCCTCGTTGCCACGCAGTCATATTCTCCCGTTTCGATAAGCCGGAGCATTTCGGGAATCAGCGTGGGCGGGTCCTGCAAATCTACATCCATTATCGTTACAAAATCGCCTGTGGCGTGGGTAAGGCCGGCATACATGGCCGCCTCCTTGCCAAAATAGCGCGAAGACGATATATATTTCACTCTTTTATCTGCCTCCGCAAGCTTTCGCATTTCTGAAAGCGTGTTATCGCGCGAGCCGTCATCTACAAAAACAAATTCAAAGTCGTACGCCTCCAGCTTGTCCACAACCTCGGTGGTCGCTTGGTAAAAAAGCGAAATAGTCGCCTCTTCAAAGTAGCAAGGTACGATAATAGAAACAGTTTTCTTCATGTTTTTCCCTTCCTCTGTCAGGCAAAAAGGATTAGCCTGCACACATAAATTTTCTTTCGTTTTTTGCCATAATATCGGCAAAACACCACTCCCGAATATTCTACATCAATGTTCCACTTTTGTCAATTCCCTTTGCAAATATTTTAGGAAAAGGCGCGCAAAAAATCCCGCTCCGAAAAGCGGGATTTTTGTCAGCCTAAAATCAGTTTTGTCAGGGAATATAATACGGACGGACAGAGAAGACAGCCGAGGCCTGTGTAGAAGGTCGCGGTCATCGCGCCGTAGGGAACAAGCTTTGCATCGGTTGCCGCAAGACCTGCGCTCGTGCCGCTTGTGGTTCCCATGAGGCCGCCGTAAATCATGGCCGCCTGTGGCGTGTTAAGGCCGATTTTTTTAGCTAAAAGCGGCGTCGAAACCATAACGGCTATGGATTTGACAAGGCCGACTGCGATGGAAATAGCGATGACGGTAGATTCGGCGCCAACGGCCGCCCCCGTAACGGGGCCTACCACAAAGGTAACGGCACCGGCGCCAATCGTGGCTACGCTTGCCGCATCGTGGTAACCAAAGGCGTATGCCACAACGCCGCCGGCAATGAACGCGGAGATAACGCCGAAAAACAGAGAGATGATGCCGGCAAGTCCGCATTTTTTAATTTCCGATGCCTTGGCGCCGTACGCCGTGGCAATAATGGCATAATCCCGAAGAGACGAGCTTCCCAGTAGGCCAATGCCGGCCAGCATCCCGACATCGGAAATGCCTTTTTCCCCGCCTGTAACCTTACCGCCGATATAGGCGAGGATAAGGCCGATAAAGATAGCAATAGCAGAGGCGTGTATTCTGCCCTTTGTTACTTTTTTCGCCACAAAGGCAGCGAAAAGGGAGATGATGCCAACCACTAAAAACGACATGACAAGGCCGTTCTTTGTAAAAAGGTCTACGATTATCTTCAGCATGCTTTCTCCTCCTCTTTGTCCGCTTTTTTGCCAACCATCGCACCGAGCACCGGCACCAGAGCAAACGCGACCGCAACGGCCGCGAGGCCGCCAATAATCGCAAGCATCCCGCTCGATACGGCATTATATACATTCTGCGATGCGCTCATGGCGACAACGATGGGGAGAAACATGTCTTTCCAGAAAGACAAGCCTTCGTGTGTGCCTTTCGGCAGTTTAGAAAAGATTTTCTCCGAATTGGTTACCCAGAGAAGCAAAAGCATGGCAAACCCAACGCCGCCGACATCGGAATTTAAACCGATTAGCAGGCCGATGGTGTTGCCGAGAAAAGAGCCTGTGAGCATACAGGCCGCAAGCAAAGCCGCCCCATAAATCATATTGTTCCCTCGCCTTCCAAAATTTTTTTCATTATATCACGCGGCGGGGGTGTTGTCAATACGGAAAAGGAAGAAAGGTGAAAAGAATGGGGTGGATGACAATGTTTAGGCGATATAATAGATGCAGGTGTTTTTAGTGATATTCCAACTTCGTTGGCGTGATATTTTTGATAAATCAAAAGTGATATTGAAACCTTATGGTTTCAGTGATATTATATTTGCCATTAAACTGTGCGAAGCAAAATATCACTCGGCGAAGCCGAATATAACTGCGAAGCAATATAACTTGCCAAAGGCAAATATAACTGAAAAAAGACATCCATTGGATGTCTTTTTTCTGGTGGGCCCTCAGGGACTCGAACCCGGGACCATTCGGTTATGAGCCGAATGCTCTAACCAACTGAGCTAAGGGCCCGTATGGTGACCCCTACGAGAATCGAACTCGTGTTACCGCCGTGAAAGGGCGATGTCTTAACCGCTTGACCAAGGGGCCGTATAGTAGCGCCTATAGCGCGTACAGCTTAGTATACCATGTTTTTTGCCCGATTGCAAGCCTTTTTTATAATTTTTTTACGGCCCTGTGGCAAGCGGCGCGGAATATTCCGCTATCCGCTGCAAAATTCTTTCCGCCTCCTCGCCTGTGGCGGGGGTGGGGCGGTAGTCGTTCAAATTGTTTTGCGAAGAGATACGGCAGGGGATAACGCGGCTTTCCCACTCGCCTGTAAGCGCCCCGTCCACCGTCTGAAACAGCATCTGATATATCATGCAATCCTTATCGGACGGGTTGTGGTTGCCGCCAAAGCAGAAGTTGCCCATGCTGTACACAATTTCCTTGCCGCGGTACTTTTCTATGCCCTGGAGAATATGGGGGTGGTGTCCCCAGACGCCGTCGGCCCCTGCATCAATGGCATAGCGCCCGATAGCCCTTTGCACCTCGTACGGATAGTGCTCGCCTTCTATGCCCCAGTGGCAGCTTACAAACACCAAATCTGCGCCCCGCTCCCGAAGGGAGGAGATGGCATCGCGGATAGAGGCGCGAACCTTTGCATCATCATACCACACGGAAAAGGCCGCAACGCCGATATACACGGCGCCTTCTTTTCTTTCCGCACCTTCCTCTACTTCCTCGGCGCGCTCACCCGGCCGGGCGGAGAAAAGCGCCGTTTTTTCGCCGTACGCGTAGGAAATGCCGTGGGCCTCCAGCGCGGCGCGCGTATCCGAAAAGCCCGCCTCTCCAAAATCGTAGGTATGGTTATTCGCGAGGGAAACGACCTCCACGCCGCCCTCCGACAGGATTTCGGCATACTGCGCCGGCCCTTTGAAGGCATAGGTTTTATCGGCGCGCGCATCGGACTCTGTGAGCGTTCCTTCAAAATTTAAGAAGGTGAGGGCGTCTGCCTTGAAAATGGGCGAGACCGCCTCGAGAAAATACGCGCTCCTTTTCTCTTCCTCCTGAAAACGGGCATGAAAACTGCCCCCGTAGGAAAAGAGGGGGTCGCTGCCGAGTGTGGTATCACCGGCACAGGAGATGACGATGGTTTCCACCTTTGGCGTGGGCAGCGGTGTGGAAACAGATACGGCGGGAGCTGTCTTCCCCCGCCGCACAAGCTCTGCTGTCAGCACGCCGCCTCCTGTGCATAAAAGAGCTGCTATGAGGATAAGCGCAAGCTGTTTTTTTCTCATTTTTCGATGATGTCGGTTCCCATGTACGGACGAAGTACCTCGGGAATTACGATGCTGCCGTCATCTCGCTGGAAGTTTTCCAAAACGGCGGCCACCGTTCTGCCAACGGCTACACCGGAGCCGTTTAAGGTGTGTACCAGCTGCGCTTTTCCATTTCCGTCGCGGTAGCGGATGGAGGCGCGGCGTGCCTGGAAGTCCTCGAAATTACTGCAGGAAGAGATTTCCACATACCGGCCGTAGCTCGGCATCCATACCTCGATGTCATACTTCATCGCGGCCGTAAAGCCAAGGTCGCCCACGCAGATTTTTACGACGCGGTAGGGAAGGCCCAGGCCCTGCAAAACGCTTTCGGCATCCCGTGTGAGCTTTTCCAGCTCCTCATAGGAATCCTCCGGCTTTGTAAACTTTACAAGCTCTACCTTATTAAACTGATGCTGGCGGATAAGGCCGCGCGTGTCGCGCCCTGCGCTGCCGGCCTCCGCACGGAAACAGGCGGAATACGCCGCGTGCTTTATGGGGAGTGCCGCGCCGTCGAGTATCTGGTCGCGGTATAAATTGGTGACCGGCACCTCGGCTGTCGGAATAAGGAAGTAATCCGTATCCGTTACCTTAAAGGCATCCTCTTCAAATTTTGGCAGCTGGCCTGTGCCGACCATGCTGTTTCTGTGTACCATGTACGGCGGCAGAATTTCCGTGTAGCCGTTCTCCACCGTATGCTTATCGAGAAAATAGCTGATTATCGCACGCTCGAGCCTTGCGCCAAGGCCGCGGTACACCGTAAAGCGCGCGCCTGTGATTTTAGCGGCAGAGGCAAAATCCAGTATGCCGAGGCTCTCGCCCAAGTCCCAATGCGCCTTCGGCTCGAAGGGAAATTCCGTGGGCGTACCAAAGCGGCGGATTTCTACATTATCCTCGTCGGTGTCGCCGTCGGGCACGGTGGGATTGGGAATGTTCGGGATGCGAAGGAGTCGCGTTTCCTGCTCTTCCTCTATTTCGCGCGTCTGGCTGTCCAGCGCCTTGATTTTATCGGAAATTTCGCGCATTTCGGCAAATATCGCTGTCGTGTCCTCGCCCGCCTTTTTCATTTTCGGGATTTCCTTAGAAACCTCATTTTGTCTGGCTTTGAGCTGCTCCGCCTCAAAAAGAAGGGCGCGGCGCTTCTCATCCAGCGCAAGGACAGCGTCAATATCTATTTCCTCTTTTCTTCTTGCCAGCGCTTTTTTTATTTCCTCGGTTTCCGTTCTCAGTCGCTTAATGTCTAACATTTTTCTCTCTCCTTAGTCTATTTTTCTGTCTATATCCGCTTTTACTCTGTCATATCTTCCTTTTATATGCTCCTTCAATATAGAAGGGTCCACCGTATCCAGCGTTTCCCGGGCCTCCTTATACTCGCCGCGCTCGCACAGCCCGTCCGCTATATAAATGGCCTCGACGGCACCGGCATACACCTCGGCCGCGTTTCGGCTGTTCTCAAGCTCTGCCGTAAGCTGACGCGTTTTTTCTTCCAGCCCCGAAATCGTCATTTCATTTTTCACCTTCGCCTCTGCCAGCTGTGCGTTTTCGGTTTGCAGATTCTGCAGATTGCTTTTATAGCTCTGGTTCCCCAGCATCGCCAGACTCAGAAGCACCAGTACAAGTGCAACCGTAAAGAGGATGATGGTATACATCCAAAAAGACTTAGAATTTTTGTTCATTTTACTCCGCCCTTTCTCTAAGGCTCAAAATTCGTTTATACGAAAAGAAAGCCTTTTTGTATATGTTTATATTCCTTTTTATTTTTATGCGCCTTAAAACGCAATTTTGAAAGCCGCCTAAATTCCAAAAATTTCCATAATTCGTTCAAATTCGGCTGCCGTCCCGTAGGAAATTTCAATTTTCCCTTTTTTGGCGTTTCCGCAAAGGCGCACACGCGAGCCGATTTTTTTAGAGAACCTTTCCTCCATATCCCGGATTTCTGCGGTATATTTTACCGGTGCCTTCTTCGCCGGCCGGCCAAGACTTACCAGCCGCTCCAGCTCTCTGACGGAAAGGCCTTCGCGGATGACTCTCTCGGCAAGAGAAAGCTGGTCGGCATCAGCCGCCGCAAGGAGTGTTCTGGCATGGCCCGCCGATATTTTTCCTTCGCGCACCAGTTTTCTGACCGGCTCCTTCAGCGCCAGAAGGCGCAGGGCGTTGGCAACGGCGCTTCGGCTTTTTCCGATTTTTTCGCTGATTTCCTCCTGCGTCATGCCGTATAAATCCATAAGGTTACGAAAGCCCTCTGCCTCTTCCATGGGATTTAAATTTTCCCGCTGCAAGTTTTCAATCAGAGCAATTTCGCTGGCCGTTTTCTCATCGTATTCCCGGATAATGGCCGGAATTTCCTTTAAATCTGCCATTCGGGCCGCACGCCACCGCCGCTCGCCGGCAATAATCGTGTAAAAGCCGTTTTCGTTCTTAGAAACAACGATAGGCTGAATAATGCCATGCTCCCGCACGGAGGCTGCCAGCTCCTCCAGCTGCTCGGCGGAAAAGCTTTTTCGCGGCTGGTCCTTATTCGGCTCTACTTCGGCAATCCGCAGATATACGATTTTATTGCTATCCGGTTCGTTTTGCGGGAAATCTGCAGAAGTGAACAGGGCATCCAGTCCTTTTCCAAGTCCACCCTTAGCCATATAACCACTTCCTTCCTATTATATTTATTCTGTTTCCATTGGTCGGTCCAGTACCTCCTGCGCCAAGTCCATATAGCTTTCCGCGCCGCGGCTGTGGGGGTCATACACGATGACAGGTTGTCCAAAGCCGGGAGCCTCGGAAAGGCGGACATTACGCGGGATAATCGTTTTGTATACCTTTTGCGGGAAAAACTTTTTCACCTCGTCCACCACCTGAATTGCGAGATTGGTGCGCGAGGAAAACATGGTCATCAAAACGCCTTCTATTTCAATCTGCGGATTTAAAAGCTTTTTCACTCTTTTTATCGTGGCCGTAAGCTGGCTGAGGCCTTCCAGCGCATAGTATTCGCATTGGATGGGCATGAGAACGGAGCCGCAAGCCGTCAGCGCATTTAAGGTAATGAGACTGAGTGACGGCGGACAATCAATAAAAATAAAATCGTAATCCGCCTGTATGTCGGAAAGGGCCTCTTTCAGGCGATATTCACGCGCCATGAGCCCCACAAGCTCAATTTCCGCACCGGAAAGCGCCAGGCTGGAGGGACAAACGAAAAGATTTCGAAACTCCGTTTTTACAATAACCTCTTCCATTTTTTTTGCTTCAATGAGGACATCGTATACGGAATGTTCTATTGTCCGGTTGTCAATGCCGAGTCCGCTCGTTGCATTTCCCTGCGGGTCCATATCCACAAGAAGAACTTTTTGGCCTTTTTTTGCCAGACAAGCCGCTAAATTCACAGAGGTCGTGGTTTTTCCCACGCCGCCCTTCTGGTTGGCTATTGCTATTATTCTTGCCATGACTATCTCCCTTTTATATAGTTTCTTCTGCTATTTATCCCATTATAACACAAACTTGTTTCACGTGAAACAAAAAAAGGAAAAAAATATAAATTGTTTCACGTGAAACATTTTATAGCGGCTTTTATCTGCTCTCTTTTTGCCTTTTTGCGGTGCCTGTTTTTTGCCCTTTTCCCTTTCGTTTTTTTGTTCTATACTGAAAGAAAAAAATTTTCTTTTTTCTGTTTTTTCTTCTTGCAAAAAAGGAATTTTTTTGGTATAATAGGATGGAGTGGATATAGAAGGAAAGGTCTTGTTTTCCACACTTATTTTCGTACTTTTTCACTTTTCCACATACTTATCCACATAAAACAAGCTGATTTTGCCGCGATTTGCCTGTTTTCCACATCTTCCGGTTTTTTTGTTTTCCACTTTTCCGCCGGTAAAAAGGCTTGCATATTATCACTTTTTGGGAAAGGATTTTTCTATACATGGATGGCGAACTTTTAAATATCTGGGAACATGCTTTGCCTCTGATTGAGGAAGAGGTTACGCCGGTCGGCTACAAGACCTGGATTTTAGCAATTTCCCCACTTTCTATTGAAAACAATTTTTTAAATGTTTCTGTACCAAATGAGGTAAACAAAAACATGGTGGACCACCGCTACAAGGAGCTGATTCAAAATGCCGTGTACGAGGTTTCCGGTCACCGCTGTACGCTCGTGGTACATATCGGCGAGGCACCCGAGGAAAAGAAGGAAGAGAAGGCCGCCCGAAATCTCGGTATGCCGTTAAATCCGAAGTATACCTTTGACAGCTTCGTCGTCGGCGGCTCCAACCGTTTTGCGCACGCGGCCTCGCTTGCCGTTGCCGAAACGCCGGCCAGGACCTATAATCCCTTGTTTTTGTACGGCGGCGTAGGGCTTGGCAAAACGCATCTTCTGCATGCTATCGGCAACTTTATCATTGAAAATAACCACGATATGCAGGTAATGTACATTTCGGCCGAAACCTTTACCAATGAGCTGATTAACTCCATCAAGGATTCGAGAAACGATGAATTCCGCGAGAAATACCGCAGCGTGGATGTTCTGATGGTGGACGATATTCAGTTTATCGCCGGCAAAAAGGTAACGGAAGAGGAATTTTTCCATACCTTTAATACGCTTTACGATGCCAATAAACAGATTATCATCACGAGTGACCGGCCGCCCAAAGAGCTGAAAACGCTGGAGGACAGGCTTCGTTCGCGCTTTGAATGGGGCATTATCGGCGATTTGTATGCGCCTGACTATGAAACGAGAGTAGCCATTCTGCGCAAAAAAGCACAGCTCGAAAAAATTGAAATTCCCGATGAAATTCTGGAGCTGATTGCCGAGAAAATTACCTCCAATATCCGCGAGCTGGAGGGTGTTTTCAACCGCGTACTCGCGTATCGCGGCCTTATAAACAGCGAAATTACGATAGATGTGGCGCTGGATGCGATGAAAAGCTACCACGCAACAGGCGGGCCGAATGTAAGCCCCGAGGAAATTGTGGATGCCTGTGCCAAATTCTATCATGTAAAAAAAGAAGATATTATGGGCAACAAACGCACAAAGAATATTGCCCGCGCAAGGCAGGTTGTGATGTATATGATGCGCGAGATTTTAGGGTATTCGCACCTTAAAATTGCGAAATACCTGGATAAGCACCACACAACCGTTATGTATGGCATAAATGAAGTGGAATCCGCCATGCAGGAGGACCATGCCTTCCATATGGAAATATCCACACTCAAGAAGGATATCACAGAATAGTTTTCCACTATAAAAAGTGCCTGTTTTCGGCGAAAAAAGGACTTTTCCGTCCTTTCCACATGCTCTACTATAAATACTATTTTATTATTATATATATTAGCGCGTTTTCCTTTTCAGAGGAGCGCCCTTTAAAAAACGGAGGACAAATCATGATTTTTTCGTGTGAAAAGCAATCTCTTTCCGATGCCGTTTCTATTGTTATGAAGGCGGCCGCAAATAAGGCATCCATGCCGATACTCGAGGGTATCCTTTTAAGTACGGATGCGGACAGCCTTGTGCTGACGGCTAATAATTTAGAGCTTGCCATCGAGTGCCGCATACCGGCTGAAATCCGCGAAGACGGCGCGATTGTAACGGGCGATGTCCGTGTTTTCTCGGAGGTTATAAGGAAGCTTCCGTCCGGCATGGCGGATATTACCGTTTCGGAGAATTTTTCCACTACCGTACAAAACGGAAAATCCGTTTATAACATTCTCGGTATGAATCCCGAGGAGTTTCCGGATATTCCTTCCGTCCTTGAGGATTCCGGCATTACTGTCGGCGCAGAAACCTTAAAAAAGGCCATTCGCCAGACGGCGTATGCCGCCGCGATTAAAAATGAAAGACCTTCCCTCACGGGTGTTTACTTTGAAATTGAGCCGAAGGCGTTTCACATGGTTGCGCTCGATGGTTTTCGCATGGCCATTCATAACGAGCCGCTTTCGGAAAATCCGGACGAGGAGCCGTACAGCTTTATCGTGCCGGCGAGAACGCTTTTGGAGCTTTCCCGCATTTTGCCGGATGGTGATGCGCCTGTTTTCATTACAGCCAGCACAAAGCATGTGCAGTTTACCTTCGGGCAGATTAAGGTCGTGTCGCGCCTTTTGTCGGGCGAATATTTCCAGTATAAGCAGATTATTCCGGGTGATTTTAAAATTCAGACGCGCCTTTCGGTCCGCGATGTGCTGACATGTGTAGAGCGCGCGGACCCCATTGTATCGACCGATGTGTATAAAAATCCGGTGATTATGACGCTTTCCAATGATACGCTTTCGATAGACTGCGTCACAGCCGTCGGCAAAGCGCATGATGTGATTGAAATTCCCGATTGCGGCAGCGAGATCCGCATTGGCTTTAACCAGCGGTATTTGCACGACGCCCTGTCGGTATGTGACTGCGAAGAAATTATCATGGAATTTAACGGCAGCCGCAACCCCTGCATTATAAAGCCGGCCGAGGGGGATGAATTTTTGTTTATGGTCTTGCCGGTGCGTATCAGCGAATAAAGGAGAAAAAATGGAAGAGATTATCGTTCTTCGGGGAGAATATATAAAGCTGGACCAGGCCGTAAAGCATGTTCTCGGTCTTTCCGGCGGCGAGGCAAAGGAGCAGATACAGGAAGGCTGTTTTCTCGTAAACGGAGAGGTGGAAACGAGAAGAGGCAGAAAGCTTCGCGGCGGGGATATGGTGGAAGGCGAGGATATCAAAATTAAAATTGAGGGATAGAAAAAAACATGGTTGTCAAACGGCTCATTCTTTCCAATTTCAGAAATTATAAAGAGGCAGATATAGAATTTTGCCCGGGAACGAATGTCATATACGGAAAAAATGCCGGCGGAAAAACGAATTTACTCGAGGCGCTTTGGCTCTTTACGGCCGCCAAAAGCTTTCGCGCAGGCGGAGAAAGTGAGCTTATTCGGTTTTCCGAGGAGGCGGCAACGGTGAAAACCGAATATGCGGCCTTTGGCAGGGATATGACGGCGGAAATCACCATAAGTCCCGGAAAAAGAAAGCTTTTAAAGCTCGGCGGCGTAAAACTGGAAAAAACGAGTGAGCTGCTTGGGCAATTCCCGGCCGTGCTTTTTAGTCCTGATGAGCTGCACATTATAACAGGCGCACCTGAGGTGCGGCGGCGGTTTATGGACAGCGCCATCTGCGCCGCCCGTCCGGCCTATTATGGCGCACTTCGTACCTATATCCGCGCGTGGAAACAAAAAAATGCCGCGCTGAAGAAAAATCCCGAAAAAGAAAGCCTTGCGGTGTGGAATACCCAGCTGGCCGCAGCCGGCGCGCAAATTATGCAGTACAGAAGAAACTTTTTCCTCGCGCTCTCGCCGCTTGCTGCTGAATTTCACCGGCAGATAGCCGGCAAGGACGAGGTTTTGGAGGTTTTATACGCCCCTTGTGCCCCCCTTCGGGAAAATGAGGCGGAGCAAAGGGATGCGCTATATGCGGCGCTTGAGAAAAAGCGGGATGCGGAAATCCAGCAAGGCCTTTCGCTTATTGGCCCGCATCGGGACGAAATCCGCTTTCTTATCGGCGGACGCGAGGCACGCGCCTATGCCTCCCAGGGGCAGATGCGCACCGCCGCCGTTTCGATGAAGCTGGCACAAGGCGCACTCCTGGAAAAGGAAACCGGCGAGGCCCCTGCCGTTTTTCTCGATGATATTTTAGGGGAGCTGGATGCAGAAAGAAGAGCATTTCTTCTTTCCCATACAAAAAACAAGCAAGTTATTTTAACCTGTACCGAGAAAGAGGCCGTGGAGAAAACAGGCGAAATGCGGTTTTTTGCGGTTAAGGAGGGCACCGTATGTATGTCCACATAGGCGGCGAATACGCTGTCTTGATACAAGATATAGTAGGTATAATGGATTTAGAAAATACCAGCACATCGCGCGTGACTCGTGAATTTTTACGAAAGCACGAGATGGAGGGACGCGTGGTAACCACAACGCCGGATTTGCCAAAATCCTTTGTGGTGACGCGCGCGTGTGTGTATATAACCCCCGTTACCAGCGCAACGCTGGAGAAAAGATGCCAAAGGTGGGGCAAAAAAGCGGGAAGAAAGGAATAAGCTTATGCAGGAACAAAACGCTATGCAAGAACAAAACGAAAAATACGAAGGCAGTCAGATACAGGTTCTGGAAGGGCTGGAGGCCGTACGAAAGCGCCCCGGCATGTATATTGGCTCCACTTCCTCGATGGGTCTGCATCATCTGGTATACGAAATCGTGGATAACTCTATCGACGAGGCGCTTGCCGGCTATTGTGACCACATAGAGGTTACGATTGAGGAGGACAATTCCATCACCGTAACCGATAACGGCCGCGGTATTCCCGTCAGCATCCAGCCGCAGACAGGTCTGCCGGCTGTAGAGGTTGTCTTTACCGTGCTGCACGCAGGCGGTAAATTCGGCGGCGGCGGATACAAGGTATCGGGCGGTTTGCACGGCGTTGGTGCGTCGGTTGTAAACGCGCTTTCCGAGTTTCTGGAGGTTAATGTCTATAAAGACGGCGAGGAATACCATCAGGAATATAAAAGGGGCGAGGTGCTTTGTCCGCTCCAGAAGGTCGGCCCTACCGACAAAAAGGGTACGCGCGTACATTTTAAGCCCGACCCTGAGATTTTTGACGAGCTGGTGTACGATTTTGAGGTGCTCCTCAAAAGAATGCGCGAGCAGGCCTTCTTAAACGGCGGCGTAAAGATTACGCTGACCGACAGACGCGGCGAGGGCCAAAGCCGCGAGCTTTTCTATGAGGGCGGTATCCGTTCCTTTGTAGAATACTTAAATAAGAGCAAGACACCGCTCCACTCGGAAGTGATTTATCTTGAGGTGGAGGAAGAGGTGCGAAGCGCACAGATTGCGCTTCAGTATACCGACAGCTATACGGAAACGGTGGTAAGCTTTGCCAACGATATTAAAACGACCGAGGGCGGTATGCACGAAACGGGCTTCCGCGCCGGTCTTACGAAGGTGCTAAACGACTATGCGCGAAAGAATAAGCTCTTAAAGGACAGCGACAGCAATTTCTCCGGCGAAGATGTACGCGAAGGCATTACGGCGATTATCAGCGTAAAGCTGCAGGAGGCGCAGTTTGAAGGGCAGACGAAAACGAAGCTCGGCAACAGCGAAATGCGTACGCTTGTGGAAGGTCTTATCAATGATAAGCTGGCCACCTATTTTGAGGAAAATCCCACGGTGGCGCGCACTATCCTGGAAAAAGCCATTCTCTCGGCCAGAGCGCGCGATGCAGCCAGACGCGCACGCGACCTTGCGAGAAGGAAAACGAGCCTTGACAGTATGGCGCTTCCCGGAAAGCTTGCCGATTGCTCCTCGCGCGATACGACCTTTACGGAAATTTACATCGTTGAGGGTGATAGCGCCGGCGGCTCCGCAAAGCAAGGGCGTGACCGCAAGTTTCAGGCCATCTTATCCCTCTGGGGCAAGATGCTGAATGTAGAAAAAAGCCGGATTGACAAGGTTATCGGCAACGATAAGCTGACGCCTGTTATCACGGCCATCGGCGCCGGTATCGGTGACGAGTTTGACATAGAAAAGGTACGGTACGGCAAAATTATCATCATGGCCGATGCCGATGTGGACGGCTCGCATATCCGAACGCTCCTGCTTACCTTCTTTTTCCGCTTTATGCGGCCGCTGATTGATACGGGCAGAATATACCTCGCACAGCCGCCGCTTTACAAGGTGTATAAGGGCAAAAAAGAAAAATACGCCTACAACGATGAGGAGCTGGCGCTCGCGCTGCAGGAAATCGGCGAGGATGCAAAAGTACAGCGCTACAAAGGTCTTGGTGAAATGAACGCCGACCAGCTGTGGGAAACGACCATGAACCCCGAAACGAGAACGCTCCTTCGCGTGGAGCTGGAGGATGCGATTGCCGCGGACGAGATTTTCACAATCCTGATGGGCGACAAGGTAGAGCCGCGGCGCGATTACATCATTGAACACGCCACAAGCGTTAAAAACCTGGATATCTGAGGAGGGAATAAAACATGTTTAATATTGAAAACGAAAAAATTATTCCCGTGGAGATAAGCCGGGAGATGAAAACGGCGTACATCGATTACGCCATGAGTGTTATTATCGGCCGCGCCCTGCCCGATGTGCGCGACGGTTTAAAGCCTGTACACAGAAGAATTTTATATACGATGAACGAGGACGGCATCACGGCCGACAAGGCGTACCGCAAGTGTGCCACCACCGTCGGTGATGTGCTGGGCCGGTACCATCCGCATGGTGATGCGTCTGTTTACGATGCGCTCGTTCGTCTGGCGCAGGACTTTTCGCTCCGTTATCCTTTGATTGACGGACAAGGTAACTTCGGTTCGGTGGACGGCGACCCCCCTGCGGCTTACCGTTACACCGAGGCGAGAATGAGCCGCCTTTCGCAGGAGATGGTGGCGGATATTGAGAAGGAAACGGTGGACTTTGTGCCGAACTTCGATGAGCGGCTGAAAGAGCCGACCGTTCTGCCCTCGCGTTTCCCGAACCTGCTCGTAAACGGCTCCTCGGGTATTGCCGTAGGTATGGCCACGAACATTCCGCCGCATAATCTTTCGGAAATCGTGGAAGCTATCCATGCGATGCTGGAGGACCCTGAAATTTCCATCGAAGAGCTGATGGAAATTATAAAAGGCCCTGATTTTCCGACCGCCGGTCTTATTTTAGGCCGGAGCGGCATCCGCAGTATGTACACAAAAGGCCGCGGCCATATTATCATGCGCGCCCGCGCCGAGGTGGAGGAGCATGGCGGCAGAGAACGGATTATCGTGACGGAAATTCCGTATCAGGTCAACAAGGCGCGCCTTATCCAGAAAATTGCGGAGCTTGTGAAGGAAAAACGCATTGAAGGCATCAGCGACCTGCGCGATGAGAGCGACAGGGACGGTATGCGTATTGTTATAGAGCTTAAACGCGAGGCAAACGGCAATGTTGTCCTCAATCAGCTGTATAAAAATACGCAGATGCAGGAAACCTTCGGCGCGATTATGCTGGCGATTGTAAATGGTCAGCCGCAAATTTTAAACATAAAAGAGATGCTCTGGCATTATATTGTATTTCAGGAGGAGGTTATCCGCCGCCGCACCGCCTTTGACAAGAAAAAGGCAGAGGCGCGCGCCCACATACTCGAGGGCCTTCGGATTGCCCTCGACCATATTGACGAAATTATCCGCATTATCCGCCAGAGCTATGACGATGCAAAGCCCCGCCTGATGGAAGCCTTCGGCCTTTCCGAGGTGCAGGCACAGGCAATCCTCGACATGCGCCTTGCAAGACTGCAGGGTCTGGAGCGCGAGAAAATTGATGCGGAATACAAGGACCTTATGGAAAAGATTGCGTACTATACCGAGGTTCTGGCAAACGAGAGCATGGTGCGCGACATTATCCGCGACGAGCTGGGTGCCATCCGCGATAAGTACGGCGATGACCGCCGTACCGAAATTACCGCGATGGTCGGCGATATTGACGATGAGGATATGATTGACGAGGAAGAATGTGTCTTTACGCTTACGCATTTCGGATACATCAAGCGTCTGCCCACCAGCACCTACCGTAGCCAGCGGCGCGGCGGGCGCGGCATCACCGGCCTCAGCACGCGCGAGGAGGACTTTGTGGAAACCATCTTCACCGCCTCCACCCATGCGCACATTCTGTTCTTTACCAATCGCGGAAGAATGTACCACTTAAAAGGCTACCAGATTCCCGAGGCCGGCCGGCAGGCAAAGGGTACGGCGATTGTAAACCTTCTGCCGCTTGCGCAGGACGAGAAGATTATGACGATGCTGGGCGTGCGCGAGTTTGAGGAAAACAGCGCCCTTATTATGGCAACGCGCGCCGGCACGATTAAGAAAACGATGCTTTCGGAGTTTAACATGGCAAGACGCGGCGGCCTCAACGCCATTGGTTTAAATGAAGGCGACGAGCTGATGGCGGTCCGCATGGTACGGCCGGGCGACAATGTTATTATCGGCACGCATGACGGTATGGCTATCCGTTTCCTCGAGGAGGATGTACGCCCGATGGGCAGAGCGGCGCACGGCGTACGCGCGATAAAGCTTCGGAGCGGCGATATGGTGGCCGGCATGACCACCGCGCGTGACGATGCGGAGCTTTTAGTCGTCACCGAAGGCGGCTACGGCAAGCGCACCACACTCGATGCGTATAAAACGCAAACCCGCGGCGGTATCGGTATCCGCACCTACAAGATTACGGAAACGACAGGAAAGCTTGTGGGTATCAGCACCGTGACCGACAGCGAGGATATTATGATTATCACAAGTGAAGGTATTATCATCCGTCTGCCAGCGGGGGGTGTCAGCAGCATTGGCCGAAATACACAGGGCGTCCGTCTTATCCGTATGGAGGAGGGCGTGCAGGTCGTGTCGATTGCCCTTGCGGAGCATGAAGAGGCAGAAAATGAGGAAACGGCAGAGGAAGCTGCGGACGAAGCAGAATAAAGGAAATATAATAGGGCGGGGAAACTCGCCTTATTATCGTCATAAAGGAGGAGCAAAATGAACGAAAAAGCCCTTTACCATCTTTCCTACGGTCTGTTTGTCCTGTCCTGTCACGAGGAAGGAAAGGACGGCGGTTGTATTGTCAATACGGCGATGCAGGCCGCGAATGTACCGGTACAGATGAGCGTTTGTGTATCCAAAGCGAATTACACGGCGGAAATGATACAAAAGACAGGGCGGTTTACGCTGTCCGTTTTGCATGAGGGCGTACCCTTCTCCCTTTTTGAGCGGTTCGGCTTTCAGACAGGCCGCGAGGTGGATAAATGGGAAGGCCTTTCGGGCAAGGCGCGCGACGGACAGGGGATTTACTACTTGACCGAGGCCGCAAACGCCTATATTTCCTGCCGCGTGACGAAGGAGATAGACCTCGGCTCCCACCTTATGTTTATCGCGGAGATTGCGGAGAGCGAGGTTTTGTGCGAGAAGCCGTCCATGACATACGCGTATTATTTTGCCCGTGTAAAGCCTGCCCCGAAGGCGGAAAAGGGCGCATGGGTATGCAAAATATGCGGCTATGTGTATGACGAGGAGAAGGAGGGCATACCGTTTGCCGATTTGCCCGAGGACTGGGTTTGCCCCTTATGCAAGCACCCGAAATCTGACTTCGAGCGCCGATAAGGCGGAAAGGCAGGGCGCGAAAATGAAGGAACGCAAAATCGTAACGATTGGCGGCGGAACGGGGATGTCCACAATGCTCCGCGGCCTGAAGAAGTACACGCGAAATCTGACGGCGATTGTCACGATGGCCGATGACGGCGGCGGGAGCGGGCGTCTTAGAGAAGACCTCGGGATGCTGCCGCCCGGCGATGTGCGAAACTGCCTTGTGGCGCTGGCCGATGCCGAGCCGGTGATGGAAAGCCTTTTCCGGTACCGCTTTTCCGGCGGAGAGCTGAGCGGCCAGAGCCTTGGCAATCTCATTATCGCCGCCATGGATAGCATGTGCGGAAGCTTTGAGGAGGCCATTCGCCGCACCGGCGAGGTACTGGCGATTTCCGGCCGCGTGTTGCCGGTGACGACCGAGGATATCCACATTACCGCGCGGTTTTCCGACGGCGCTGAGGTGCAGGGGGAATCCCATATCGGGGATGCCACAAACGAGCATGGCGGCCGCATTGAAAAGGTGCGGCTGGTGCCGCAAAAGGCGAAGGCGGCAACAGGTGTTCTGGAAAGCATACGCGAGGCGGATGCCATTTTGCTCGGCCCGGGCAGCCTTTATACCAGCATTATTCCAAATCTTCTGGTAGAAGGCGTGGCCGATGCGCTGCGGAGGACAAGTGCGCCGAAAATCTATGTTTGTAATGTGATGGGCCAGCCGGGTGAAACCGAGGGGTATACGGCCTTTGACCATGTGGAGGCTATTTTGCAGCACGGCGGAGAGGGCATCATTGATTATTGCGTCGTCAACACCGAAAAAATAGAGGATGCGGTGCGCCGGCGCTATGCCGAGGAGGGCGTAGGCCCCGTTTTGGTGGACGCGCCGCGGTTTCGGGAAAGGGGCATCGGTCTTATCGGGGCCGAGGTTTTAGGGCGAAAAGAAAATCTGGCACGCCATAATCCTGAAAAGCTGGCAGAATGTATTTTTGATTTTTTAGAGGGACTTTTACGAAGGGGATACATACGCGAGGAAAGCGGCGCATAGAGGACGCGTTCCCGAAAGCGTTAAATCACGCGAAGAAAGGCATATATTATGGGAAAAAAATTATTTTGTATTTTGCTGTGCGCGGTGCTTTTCCTGCCCGCCGGTTGCCGGAAAGAAGGCGGCGGGGGCGAAGAGGCACCGTGGAAGATTGCGATTATAACAGGCGAAGGGGGCGAGGCGGCCGAGGTGGCCGCGCGTCTTGAACGGGAGGAGCCGTATGTGGTGCGGCGCACCTATCCTGGGGACCGCTCGGCCGAGAAAACCGTTTCCATCTGCGCCGAGCTTTTAGAGGATAAGTCGCTTCGTGCCATTTTGTTCGTGCCAGCAGTTGCGGGGATTGACGAGGCCGCAAAAATGGCCGAGGAAAAGCGGCCCGATGTTCTCTTTCTTGTAGGCACCGCTGCCGAGGATGCCGGCTTTGCCGCGCAAACGGCCGACATGGTGCTGGCGCCGGATGTATATACGATGGGTACGGAAATCATAAACGAGGCGTACCGCATGGGTGCAAAGCGGTTTATTCATTACACCTTTGCGCGCCATCTTTTGTCCGAGCCGTTTCTGCGCCGAAGGGAGCTTATGGTCGAGCGGTGCGGCGAGCTGGGGATAGAGTTTATCGATATTACCACGCCCGACCCCCTCACGGCCGAGGGCGGAAAAGAGGAGGCGCGCCAGTTTATTGAGGAGGATGTGCCCCAGAAGGTGGGCGATTACGGCGCAAACACCGCCTTTTTCGCCACCGATTGTACCATTATGCCGGAGCTTATCCGGCAGGTGGCGGAGTGCGGCGCGATTTGCCCTCAGACCTGTTGTGCCGGCCCTTACCACGGGTATACGGAGATGTTCGGCATAGAAAAAGAGGAATATAACAATACGCAAGGGGTACTGCGGCAGATAGCGGATAATATTGCCCCGTACGGCAATACGGGGCACATGGCCGCGTGGTGCCAATCGCCCGAAACTCTTATGGTAGAGGCGGGCGTAGAATATGCGCGGCGCTACGGAGAGGGCGAAATCAAAAAGAAAGCCGACAGGGAAACGGCAGAGGCGGTGATGGACGGCCTGACGGGGGGGCGGACAACGCTTTCCGAGATGGCGCATGCACCGAACTGCTATCTTTTCCTGTGCGAGTATTATATGCTGTAGCGCTTCGGGCGCGGCGATATAAATTCTTCTCGGAATTTGTGATATGCTGCAAGTAACTCGATATGTCCCTTCGGGACGAGAAAAAGGAGAAACCATGTTTCCTAAAATCCGCGCGGCGATTCCCTATTTTGCCGCTTTTACGGAATATCCCTTTTGCACCGCCGGCATTACAACGCGGGAAGGCGGCGTATCAAAGGGGCATTTATCCGCGTTAAATCTCGGCACGCGCTGCGGGGACGAGGAGGCGGCGCTTTCGGAAAATTACCGCCGCCTCGCAGAGGCTTTTGGCATCTCGTACGAGAAAATCGTGTCCACAAATCAAGAGCATACCGACCGTGTTTTGCGCGTAGGGACGGAGGACGCCGGGCGCGGCATTGTGCGGCCGCGGTTTTCGGAAGGGGTGGACGGCCTTGTGACAAACGAGCCACATCTGCCGCTTCTTGCTTATTTTGCCGATTGCGTGCCGGTGCTTTTTTGTGACCCGAGGGCGCGCGCGGTGGGCGTTTGCCATAGCGGCTGGCGCGGCACCGTAGGAAAAATCGCCGCCAAAACCGCCGCCCTTATGCAAACGGAATTCGGGAGCAAGAGCGCGGACATCCATGCGGTAATCGGGCCGCATATCGGCGCGTGCTGCTTTGCGGTGGATGCGCCGGTGCACGAGGAATTTGTAAAGGCCTTCCCCGAAAATGCCGGATTTTCCGAAAAACGGGGCGAAAAATACTACATCAATTTGTCCGCCGCGGTGGAAAAAACCTTGCAGGACGAGGGGCTTACCAAGATAGAAAACATGAACATCTGTACCGCATGCCACAGCGAAACCTTCTTTTCGCACCGCAAAACGGGCGGGAAGCGCGGGTGCTTTGCAGCGGTTATTGCCATACGATAAAAGGAGGAATGGCGATGTTTACCAAAGTGAATACCGCCTGCCTTACAGGCATTGACGGCCAGATGGTCGTGGTGGAGGCCGATGTATCCCAGGGATTGCCCGGTTTTGAGGTGGTGGGGCTTCCCGATGCCGTGGTAAAGGAAGCGAGAGAGCGCGTTCGCGCGGCCATCAAAAACTGCGGCTTTTCCTTTCCGGCGCGCCGGCTTACGGTAAATCTGGCACCGGCCGACCTTAAAAAGGTGGGCAGCATGTTTGACCTGCCGATTGCCGCCGCCCTTCTGCTTGCTACGGAAGAGGTAAGGGGAGATGCCGACGAATTTGTGCTGATTGGCGAGCTGTCCCTCGCGGGCGAGCTTCGGCCGGTGCCGGGCGTTCTTTCCCTTGTGATGGGCGCGGCACGCGGCGGAAGAAAAAAAGTAATTGTACCCAAAGAAAATGCGCGCGAGGGCGCGCTTTGTCAGGATGCCGAGGTATACGGCGCATCTACGCTGGCTGAGGTAATGGCGTATATTTCCGGTGCGGAAAAGCCGGAGCGGGTGACGGTCGATTTGCAGGCGCTTCTTGCGGAAGGGTGCGCGCCTTCCGGCGATTTTTCCGAGGTAAAGGGACAGGAAACCGTAAAACGCGCGATGGAAATTGCCGCCGCCGGCGGCCATAATATACTGATTGTCGGCGCGCCCGGCTCCGGCAAAAGCATGCTGGCACAGCGCCTTCCTTCCATTTTGCCGCCTCTGACGGCAGAGGAAGCGCTGGAGGTCACGAAAATTCACAGCGCGGCCGGCCTTTTGCCGTCTGCCGCACCGCTTATAACCGCGCGCCCCTTCCGCGCGCCGCATCACAGCGCATCGACCGCCGGTCTTGCCGGTGGCGGCGTGAGCGTGCGTCCGGGGGAAATTTCGCTGGCGCACCGCGGCGTTTTGTTTTTGGATGAGCTGCCGGAATTTCGGCGCGATGCCATGGAGGTCCTTCGCCAGCCGATGGAGGACGGGGTGGTAACGGTTACCCGTGCCGCCGCCACGCACACCTACCCCAGCGATTTTATGCTGGTCGCGGCGATGAACCCCTGCCGCTGCGGCTATTACGGCGATAAGACGCACCATTGTCGCTGCACCGCCGCCTCGATTGCGCGCTATACGGGGCGCATCAGCGGTCCGCTTATGGACAGAATTGATTTAAAGGTGGAGGCCGAAACGGTGACATACGACGACCTCTCCGCGCCGCCGGCCGAAAGCTCGGCCGCCATCCGCGAGAGGGTGACGAGGGCGCGCGCCCGTCAGGCCGAAAGGCTGGCGAAGCTTGGTCTTTTCTGTAACGCCCAGCTTACCGCGGATGTAGAGGCGCATTGTCACCTTTCGGGCGAGGCCGAAAGAATGGCGCGCGAGGCTTTTTCTTCGCTCCACCTTTCCGCACGCGCCTACACGCGCATTTTAAAGGTGGCGCGCACGATTGCCGACCTTGACTGTGCCGAAAAGGTGGAGGCGCACCATATTGGCGAGGCGTTTCGGTATCGTCTGGCAGGAGAAAAATAAGGTGCGATATATTTGCCTTGCAAATGCGATATACAGGCTACGCCTGCTCGATATGCCTCGCGGCTCGATATGTTGCCTTGCGGCAACGAGAATTTTACTTATAAAAGAAAGGGACTGTAAATTAATTCGGCAAATTAATTTACGGTCCCTTGGGGAATAGGAAAAAACGATTCAGAATTGTCCAAATCGAACACAAAGCAAGGTAAAGCCTTGCTTTGTGGTAACCCGAAGGCGTGCGAGGGCACGGCGAGAGGTGAGATTTGGCAATAGCAAAAAGGCATATAATTTGAAGAAAAACATCTGGAAAACAGATGTTTTTCAACATTTATGGTGATTTTAAATAATTTACAGGCGAAGGATACTCTGTATTCTTTGTTATCTCTGCCTTTTTGCGGTCTGGACTTTTTTTACATTCCCCATTTTTTGCTTTTTTAAAAGCCCTCCCCCGTGAGGGCGTCGAGCG
Source organism: Clostridia bacterium (assembly GCA_045535515.1). Taxonomy (GTDB): domain Bacteria; phylum Bacillota; class Clostridia; order UMGS1883; family UMGS1540; genus SIG447. The sequence goes on from JAZSLT010000010.1 coordinate 33,037, forward strand.
TTTTTCCATATCCTTCAATAAAATGGTCGAAAAAGAGCTGCACTTCTTCTACGCCGCTCTCATCCAGCGCGCGCCGTATGCTTTCCTTCGCGGCCGAAAACTCGCGGTTGCCGCTTTTCTCTTCTTCTATACATTTGATATACGCCGAAAGCTTGTCCGCCGCCTTCACAATCGCGCGTGCTTCCTCATTTTCGGGAGAAATCAGGGGCGAAAAGGCGGCGCGCATTTCCTCGGGCAGCATCCCGACAAGCTTTTCCTCCGTTTCCTTCTCAAGCGTCTTATACGCCCGGGCGAGATTTGGATTATTATACTTTACGGGCGTTGGCATATCGCCGGTGATAATTTCCGGCGCATCGTGATAAAGCGCAATGAGCGCGCAAAAGGCGGCATCGTGCTTTTTGCCGAGGTAGCAATTTCCCAAGGTGGCCAGCGCGTGCGAAAGCATCGCGACCTCCATGGTGTGCTCGCTCAGGGTTTCCTGCCGCGTAGAGCGCATCAGCGCCCAGCGGTCAATATATTTCATACGGGAGAGCAGGGCGAAAAAATTGCTCATTTTATTTTCTCCTTCCGTTTATTTCTTCCGAAAGTACAAAGGTTTTGCCGGCAACGGCATCAAGTGGGCCGCCGTCAGGCGAAAAGGCAAAATGGATTTTATAGGCGCATAAATCCTGCCCCCTGCCGCCGCTTCCGTATTTGGCATCGCCGACGAGCGGACAGCCGATAGAGGCAAGGTGCACGCGTATCTGGTGCGAGCGGCCGGAAAAAAGCTCCGCCTCTACTAGGCTCGTTTTCCCGTCCGAGGAAAGCGTGCGGTAGTGCGTTTCGGCGCGTTTGCCGCCGTCGCCGATGCGGCTCTTGTTCGTTTTTTCATCTTTTAAAAGCGCACCGCGAAGGATGCCTTCTTTTGGATTTGGCACACCCTCCACGCGGCAAAGGTATAGCTTTCGTACTTCGCCCTTCCTGATTTTCTCGTTCATGGCGCGAAGAGAGACAAGCGTTTTGGCGCCGATAACAAGGCCGCGCGTGTTAAAATCCAGGCGGTTACAAAGGGCCGGCGTAAAGCCGTTTTCAGCCTTTGGCGAAAAGGCGCCCTTTTCATAAAGATACCACAAAAAGCGGTCTATGAGCGTATTTTCGGTGTGCGTTTTATCCGGCTGGGTGGCAAGGTGTGCCGGCTTTACAAGGAGCGCAATATGCTCGTCCTCATAGAAAACCGAAACGCCCCCGGCTTTTTTTGGTGCGGCAGGCGCGCAAGACAGGAGCGCCTCGTCCCCGAAGAATTTAATCTCGTCCCCTTCGCATAGGCGCGCGCCCGGCGCCGGTTTTTTGCCGCAGACCTTTATTTTCCCCGTCCGCATATATTTATAAATCAGACTTTTGGGCGCAGTGGGCATAAGGCGCGCAAAAAACGCGTCTACCCGCTTGCCGTCGTCATTTTTTCCGGCCGTAAATATCCTCATTGCGGCGGAATGTGGCCGACATCCGGCAGGATGTAGCTGGGACGGTAGGGGAATTCGGAAAGCTCCTTCTCGCCCGTTACGCCGCTGAGAACCAAAATGGTGTCAATCTCCGTCTGAATACCGGAGAGAATGTCGGTGTCCATTCTGTCCCCCACGATAGCCGTGCCCTGCCGCCGTGTGCCGAGCTTTCGCATGGCGTGGCGCATGATAATCGGGTTCGGCTTTCCGATAAAATAAGCACTTCGCCCTGTGGCCAGCTCGATGGGCGCCGTCAGCGCGCGGCAGGCCGGTAAAAGGCCGCGTTCGGAAGGTCCCGTAAGGTCGGTATTCGTACCGATGAGTTTGGCACCGCCAAGGACAAGGCGAATGGCGTGTTCAATCTTTTCAAAGCTGTAGGAACGGCTTTCGCCGACGACCACATAGTCGGGATTATAGTCGTTCATGGCAATTCCGGCATCATAAAGCGCGCCCGTAAGGCCCGGCTCGCCGATAACATACGCGCTTCCGCCCGGGCATTGGCTCGAGAGGAAGGAGGCGGTGGCGAGGGCGCTTGTGTAAAAGTGGGACGCGTCAATATCCAGCCCCAGCCGCGCCATCTTCTGAGAAAGCTCACGCGGGGAGCGCTCGCTGCTGTTCGTTAAAAAGAGAAACTCCTTTTTTTCGCGGCGGAGCCAATCGAGAAAACGGTCCACCCCTTCAAGGAGACGCGAGCCGTGATAGATAACACCGTCCATATCACAGATAAAGCCCTTTTTCTCGTGAATGGCCTCCAGATTTTTTGAAATTTCAATCATGCTTGTTTCCTTTCTTTATACAGGGGCTGTTTCTCCTGCCGCATACGCCGCACACCCTTTTTCGGCGCGGACAAGGCGGAGACGAACGCCGTATTTTTCGGATAAATAAATAAAATTCTCTTTTTTCTGCCCGACCACCAAGGAGGTCAGCTTTTCCTCGCAAAAAATAGTGATTTCCGGCCCCCGGAGCCGGGAAACGGCGCGTTCAAGGCGGTTTCGCCATACTCTTGCCCGCACAAGCTGCCCCATCGCCGGATGGTATGCGCCGCCTTTCACCGTAGAAAAAAGCGTGTCCGTTTCCTGCAGGCCTATGCGGATAACCTGCACGCCGCCGTCCTCCAAAACAGAAAGGCAGGCGGCCGCACGCGCGATGGTATCTTCCATGGAGGGCGGCGTATAGCGCCCCTCCTCCAGCATACGGCAAAGCGGCGAAGCGGAGAATACAACCGTCGGATAAATGCGCGCGATATCGGCGCCCATTTCTACAAAGCGGCGCGCCGTCAAAAGCTCGGTCTCGGGCGTGGAGGCCGGAAGCCCCGTCATCATCTGCAGACCTAATGTGGCACCGCCCCTCCTTATAAGCGCGGCGGCGCGGCAGGTATCCTCGCTCGTGTGGCCGCGGCCGGAGGCAGAAAGCACGGCATCCGACATCGACTGCGCGCCAAGCTCTATTGTTTTCACTCCATAAGAGGTGAGAAAATCCACCGTTTCGGCATCTATCAGGTCCGGCCGCGTGGAAATGCGGATGCTTTCCACCCGTCCGCTTTTTAAAAACGGCGATGCGGCGGAAAGGTAAGAAACTTGCGCCTCGCGCGAAATACCGGTAAAGCTGCCGCCGAAAAAGGCCACCTCGGCGCGTTTTTGCGGGTTCTTTTCTAAAAATTGCCCGATAGAAAAAGCGACGCTTTCCGCAGAAGGCGCCGCCTGCACATTCGTCACCGACCTTTGGTTGCAAAAGACGCAATCGTGCGCACAACCCAGATGGGGAATAAAAATCGGAATACAAAAACGCGTTTTCATATAAGGCCCTCCAGCGCCTCTTTGGCCGCCGCTTGCTCGGCCGCCTTTTTCGTTTTGCCGCGCCCCGTTCCGAGACATGTCCCTTCCCAAAACGCGGAAACGGTAAACTCCTTCGCATGGTCCGGTCCGTTTTCCTCTATGACGACATAGCGGACAGAAGCGACATTTTTGCCCTGCAGGCGTTCCTGCAGCGCCGTTTTATAATCGCGCGCGGCACCGCCGCCGATAGCCTCTTCTATCGTTTCGGTCAAAAAGGAAAGCACATATTTTTCGGCTTTTTCGCGCCCGCCGTCTAAATACAGCGCGGCAATCAGCGCCTCCATAGCATCGGCCAAAACCGAAGGACGCGTTCTTCCGCCGCTTGCCGCCTCGCCCCGTCCGAGACGAAGGTAGCGGCCGATATCCATTTTTTGGGCATGAAAAGCGAGCGCCCCCTCGCATACGCTCTGGGCGCGCACCCGCGTCATCTCCCCCTCGGAAATGGAAGGGGTGCGGGCAAACAGATAGTCACTCACAATAATACTGAGGACGGCATCCCCCAAAAACTCCAGCCGCTCATTGGAGGCACAGCGGTTTTCGTTGGCGAAGGAGCTGTGTGTAAGCGCCTCTAAAAGAAGCGCGGGGCGGACAAAGGTGTGCGCCATCCGTGCTTCAAAAAAGGCAAGAGCTGTCTTAGGCATGCGATTTAATGTAGGAAACGGCATCGCCTACGGTGCGGATGCTCTCCGCCTCTTCATCGGAAATGGAGAGAGAAAACTCATCCTCAAAGGACATAATCAGCTCCACAAGGTCCAGCGAATCGGCACCGAGGGTGTCAACAAAAGAGTCACTTTCCGTAATGCTTGCGGCATCCATACCAAGCTGTTCTGCGATAATATCGGCTACTTTTTCAAAAATCATTTTTCATCTTCCTTTCTAATGGACGAGGCGGAAAAACCAGCCTCGATTATTAGCTATTATAGTTTATTCCAAGGAAAAAAGCAAGAGTTTTTACATTTTTTATGGAAAAACAATTTTCTTATTTTCCGCGCGCAAAAAAAGCTGGCATTTTTAAAAGGAATGTGCTATACTTATAGTATATGTAAAAAGAGGAGGTATTACCCTTGCAATATGTAGAATCCATGCTGCTTGGTTTAATTCAGGGACTGACGGAGTTTCTGCCTGTGTCAAGCTCCGGTCATCTCGCCATTTTCAAGCGGATTTTAGGCGCGGATGCCCTTTCGACAACGCTCACGATGGACATTTTGTTACATATCGGAACGCTTTTTGCTGTTTTCCTGATGTATTACAAGGATATATGGGCGCTCGTGCGTGAATTTTTTTGTATGGTGTGGGACGCCTTGCGCGGAAAGCCGGACTTTAAATCGCCGTACCGCCGCTTTGTGCTGATGGTGATTATCGGCTCCATTCCCGCCGGCGTGGTGGGCGTGGCTTTAAAGGATGTTATCCCTACATTGCCGCTTTATTGTGTGGGCATCTGCCTTTTTATAACGGCACTGCTTCTCTGGCTTTCCGACAAAATGGCCGAGGGGAAGAAAACGATGGAAACGGCCTCGTACCCCTCCTCGCTTTTCGTCGGCCTTTTTCAGGCGGTGGCGATTTTGCCCGGCATCAGCCGCTCCGGCTCTACGATTGTGGGGGCGCTCTCGGCCGGCTATGCGCGTGAATTTGCCGTAAAATATTCCTTTATTTTGTCCATTCCGGCTATACTGGGCGCGGCGCTGCTCGATGCGGTAGATATTATAAAAAGCGGTACGATTGGGATTAGCATAGGCCCTGCGCTCGCCGGTATGGCGGTAGCCGCCGTCAGCGGTTTTCTGGCGATTCGCTGGCTACTTCGCCTCGTACAAAAAAGCCGCTTTCATTATTTTTCCTATTACTGCGCGGCGGCCGGGATACTGGCCATCATTTTGCATTTCGGAGGGTAAGGTATGGCACAGAGAAAACGGATTCCCGCCAAAAGCGTGCCGAAGAAAAACGGCATGACGCGGGAGATGTGGGCGATAATATGGATTGCCGCAGGCATTATTGCGGCGCTTTGCCTGTATACGGAGGCGGCGGCCTCGCCCTTAGGCAGCGCGGTGGGCGCGCTCGTGCTTGGCACGATGGGCGCGGTCGGGTATGCCCTGCCTGTTTTTCTTCTTGTTTTCGGTCTGCATTACCTTGTGCAGCGCGATTTTAAAAGGGTTCGGCGGTACTATATACAGGGCATGGTGCTCCTTGTTTTGTTGAGCGCAGTTTTGCATTTGTTCCGCGGCAACCACTCGTGGGATTTTGCCCTGTATTATGAAAACCACGGCGCGGGCGGCATTATAGGGGGACTACTTGCGACCACGATGGTAAAGCTTGCGGATGTGGCCGTTTCGGCGGTTGTATTTATTCTGGCGATGCTTCTGATTCTCGGCAACATGACGGGCGTTTCCGTTTCGGATATCGTGGAAAGGGCAAGGCTGTATTTCGAGAATAAGAGAAATGCGCGTCCGGTAAAGGAAGAAAGGCCGGCAGCGGACAAGCCCCCCGTAAAGAAAAAGAAGGCGGAGGCACCGGCCGAGGGAGAAGAGGAGCCTTTCGACTTTAATAAAATCAAAATTTTCACGCATGACCAGATGACGGTAAACGATGTGTCGGACGAGGCGGAAGTCCCGATAGATACACCCGCGGAAGAGAACACGGCCGAGGCGGAAGAGGAGGCCGCCCCGCCGGTAGCCGTTTCGGAAATCGCGGCGGAGATTACCGAGCGGAGGGAGGAGCGCATTTATGTTTATCCTTCCACCGACCTTCTGGAAAGACCGATGAGTGCGAAAAGCGAAAAGGCGGAGGATTTGCGCGAAAGCGCGCGAAAGCTCGTGGAAACATTAAAGAGCTTTGGCGTGGAGGCGAAGATTTTAGAGGTTACGAAGGGCCCGAACATTACAAGATACGAGCTGCAGCCGAGCGCCGGCGTCAAGGTCAGCAAAATTGTAAATCTTGCAGACGATATTGCCCTAAACCTGGCCGCTACGGCGGTGCGTATTGAGGCCCCTATCCCCGGAAAAGCGGCGGTGGGCATTGAGGTTCCGAACCAAAAGGGAACGACCGTCACTTTACGCGAAATGCTGGAAACGCCGGAATTTAAGAATTTCAAGGCGAAGACGGCGTTTGCGGTGGGTAAAACGATTTCCGGCGAAACGATGGTGGCGGACCTTTCCAAAATGCCGCACCTTCTCATTGCCGGTGCCACCGGCTCCGGTAAAAGCGTTTGCATAAACACGCTGATTGCAAGCCTTATCTACAAGGCGGCGCCGGAGGATGTGCGCCTTTTGATGATTGACCCGAAGGTGGTGGAGCTAAAAGTTTATAACGGCCTTCCCCATCTTTTAATTCCTGTTGTGACAGACCCCCGAAAAGCGGCCGGTGCCTTAAACTGGGCGGTGACGGAGATGCTCCGCCGCTACAAGCTTTTCTCGGAAAGTAATGTGCGAAACCTTGCCGGCTATAACGAGTTTTTAGTCAGCGAAGGCGAAAAAACGATGGAATCCATTATTATTGTGGTGGACGAGCTTGCCGACCTTATGATGGCCGCGCCGCATGAGGTGGAGGATGCGATTTGCCGTCTGGCGCAGATGGGGCGTGCGGCCGGCATGCACCTTGTCATCGCTACCCAGCGCCCGAGCGTCGATGTTATTACCGGTCTTATCAAGGCGAACATTCCCTCGCGTATTGCGTTTGCGGTTGCCAGCCAAATTGACAGCCGTACCATTCTCGATATGATGGGCGCCGAAAAGCTTTTGGGAAAAGGTGATATGCTCTATCTGCCCTTTGGCGCATCCAAGCCGATACGCCTGCAGGGTGCGTTTATTTCCGATGCCGAGGTGGAGCGGCTTGTCGATTTCGTCCGCGGGGACGAAGAGGCGGAATACGATGAGGAAATTATGGAAAGACTGGAAAGAGGCGAGGAGGCGGAGGACGATGACCCCGGTGACAGCGACGACCTTCTGCCCGAAGCCATTGAAATTGTAGTGGAAAGCGGACAAGCCTCGGTTTCGATGATACAAAGGCGGCTCAAGGTCGGCTACAGCCGCGCCGGCCGCATTGTAGACCAGATGGAGGCGCGCGGCATTATCGGCCCGCACGAGGGCAGTAAGCCGCGGCAGGTTCTGATAACCCGCCAGCAATATTATGAAATGACAATGCGCGAAAGCGATGCGGCGGAATAGGGAAAGGAAGGAAAAATGAAAATTACCGACGATATTTTGTATGTAGGGGTAAACGACCACGAGGTAGACCTGTTTGAAGGACAATACAAGGTACCCGCCGGCATGGCGTATAATTCCTATGTAATTACCGATGAAAAGACGGCCGTTTTCGATACGGTGGGCGCACCGTTTGGCGAGGAGTGGCTCGGGAACATCGAAGGGGCGCTGGGCGGGAAAAGTCCCGATTATCTTATAATCCAGCACATGGAGCCGGACCATTCGGCCTACATTGTGTCCTTTATGGAAAAATACGAGGCGGCAAGAATTGTGGCCAGCGCCAAGGCTTTTACCATGATGCGCCAGTTTTTCGGCACCGATTTTGCCGCGCGGCAGGTCGTGGTGGGAGAAGGCGACACGCTTTCGCTCGGCCGGCACAACCTGACATTTCTGACCGCGCCCATGGTACATTGGCCGGAGGTTATCGTAACCTACGACAGCACCGACCGCGTGCTCTTCTCGGCCGACGGGTTTGGAAAATTCGGCGCGCTCGATGCGGAAGAGGACTGGGCGTGCGAGGCGCGGCGGTATTATTTCGGCATCGTGGGTAAATACGGCGCACAGGTGCAGGCGCTTTTGAAAAAGGCGGAAAATTTGGAGATTTCCACTATCTGCCCTCTGCATGGACCGGTGCTTTCGGAAAATCTCGGGTATTATATAGACCTTTACAAAACATGGTCGTCCTATACGCCGGAGAGTGCGGGCGTTTTCATCGCGTACGCCTCGATTTACGGCAACACAAAGCGGGCGGCGCTGGCGCTTTCGGAAAAGCTTAAAAGAGAAGGCTGCCCGCGCGTGGGCGTTTGCGATTTAGCGCGCGAGGATATGGCCGAGGCGGTGGAGGATGCGTTTAGGCACAGCCACCTCGTTTTAGCGGCGTCTACCTATAACGCCGATGTGTTCCCCTTTATGCGTACCTTTATCGAGGCGCTCGTCGAGCGGAATTTCCAAAACCGCACCGTGGCGCTCATCGAAAACGGCTCGTGGGCGCCCATGGCGGCGAAGAAGATGCGCGAGGCGCTTTCGCCCTGTAAAAATCTGACCTTTACGGAAAGCACCGTGCAGATTTTATCGGCACCAAACGAAGAAACCGACCGCGCTCTTTCGGCACTATGCCGGGAGCTTTGCGCGGATTTTGGGAAGGAGTAATACAGATGATAAGAAAAATTCTGGCGGTTTCGCTTTCTGTTTTACTGCTGTGCGGCACAGCTTCTGCCGCGACGGTGGAATTTACCGTGGACAAAAACGCCTTCTTTATGGAGGAGGAAGGTGCGGCGGTGGAAAAGGCACTTGAGGCCGCGCCCTTTATCAGCGCGGCAGGCCGCACAATGGTACCGGTGCGCGCGATAGCGGAGGCATTTGGTGCCGCGGTCGGCTGGGAGGCAGAAGCCGCCCGCGTGACAATAAAGAAAGCCGATACGGAGATTACCTTGACTATCGGGCAGAGCGAGGCCTATATAAACGGCGCGCCCACCGTTTTAGATGCGGCGCCGGAGATTGTAGAGGGCAGAACGATGGTTCCCCTTCGGTTTATCGGCGAGGCGCTCTCCTGTCAGGTACAGTATGTGGCGGCCACAAAGCAAATTCTGATAGAGGATGCGCCCGTCCTTCTCTCCTGCGGCACGCAAACGGCTTCGCTTTGGGACTTAAAGGCGGCGTATGCGTATCTTTATAAATATTATGAAACCTGGCGCGGCGATATGGAGGAAGAAGAATACGCCGACACAGTCGCGTATCTTGCGACAGAGGCGGTCAGCGAGCAGCTTTACATACGCGCGGCCTTCCCCGCGGCCTACCTTTCGGAGGCGGATGTGCTGACGGTGCAGTTTGCCGCCACCGAAACGGCAAAAATAGTTACGGTGCCGCTTAGTGGGTATCTCGCGCGCTGGATGGAAAACCTGTATTATCAGGACGGCGGCCCGATTGTGGACTTTATGCTGCGCGAGCGCGATATTGCAAAAATCTATACGGATAATTTTGTATGCGCCAAGCACATTTTAGTCGAGGACGAGGCACTCGCCGGCGAAATTTACGAAAAAGCCGCAGGGGGCGCGGATTTTGACGCGCTTTTGGCAGAGCATAACATCGACCCCGGTATGGAACAGAACCCGGACGGGTATGTGTTTACAAAGGGCGAGATGGTAAAGCCGTTCGAAGAGGCGGCCTTCTCGGCGGCCGAGGGAGAAATTACAGCGCCTGTGCAAACGGACTACGGCTACCACATTATAAAGCGGATGCCGCTGCCCGCGATGGATGAAAGCGCCGCGGCAAAAATTGCGCTTTCCGAGGCAGAGACGGTGCTGATGACGGCCGAGGCACCAACCTTTCACTACGATACGGAAACGCTTTGTAAAATGATTATAGCAGAATAAAGAAGGTGGGCAAGGAAAAATCCTTGCCCACCGTTTTTTGATGTGGAAGGTAGTGTGCGCCTTTTCTACCCCCACCCGTATTTTAGGGAGGAGAAAAGTGCGCAGATTGGACAAACTGAGCGAAAACGAGGCAAAGCCTTGTTTTCGGGCACCCGAAGTCGTACATGGGTACGACGAGCGGCGAAGTTTGTTCAAAACACAAGGCAACAAAATAAAAAGGAATTCGCGCTTGACGAATTCCTTTCATAAAATCATTCACAAAAACGATGTTGTTTCTGTTTTATTATGGAATTACACCTTGCCTTGTGTGGTGTGCGCCTTTTCTACCCCTAAAACTGAAAGAAATTCTTAGCGTTTTGGTAACTGATGCCGGTTACGATTTCGCCGAGCGCCTCAAAGTCCGCCGGATACTCGCCGTTTTCTACCCAGCCGCCGATAAGGTTACACATAATGCGGCGGAAATATTCATGCCGCGGGTAGGACATAAAGCTGCGCGAGTCCGTCAGCATACCGACAAAGCGGCCGAGAAGGCCTAAATTCGCGAGCGAGCGCATCTGCTCCACCATACCGTCGCGCTGGTCATTGAACCACCAGCCGGAGCCGAACTGAATTTTCGACGGCGCCTCGGTGTCCTGGAAATTGCCGAGCATCGTGGCCAGCACATAGTTATCCTTCGGATTTAAGGTGTACAAAATCGTTTTCGGCAGCATATCCTGCTCGTTGCACGCATCAAGAAGTGCCGCGAGAGGGGCGGCGATGCACTTATCGTCAATCGAGTCAAAGCCGGTGTCGGGACCGAGCTTTTTGTACATGCGGCTGTTGTTGTTGCGAAGGGCGCCGATGTGCAGCTGCATCGTCCAGCCGCGTTTTTTGTACTCGGCGGCGAAGAACAGGAGCATATATGTCTTGTACGCGTTGATTTCGTCCTCCGTCAGGGCTTCGCCACCGAGCGCCTTTTTGAAGGCGGCGTTGGCCTCTGCCTTGTCGGTCTTTTTAAAGGGAACGCCGGCGAGCGCATGGTCGGAAAGGCGGCAGCCTACCTTGTGGAAGAAATCAATTCTGTCCGCAAGAGAAGAGAGGAGCGCGTCAATATCCGTGAAGGTGGTACCGGTGAGCGCGGCAAGGTCCTTCATGTAGGGCACAAAGGTTTCCAGCTCACAGTTTACCGCCTTGTCGGGCCGGAAGGTGGGCAGAACGCGCACGCGGTTTTGCTTTTGCAGCGCAATGTGGTATTCCAGCGTGTCAAGCGGGTCATCGGTCGTGCAGAGAAGCTCCACATTTGACTTTTCAATCAGGCGCATGGCCGAAAAATCGTCCGATGCAATCATTTTGTTCGCCTTTTCGTAAATGGCCTTTGCCGATTTTTCATTCAGGATATCGTCAATCCCGAAAAAGCGCTGGAGCTCCAGATGCGTCCAATGAAAAAGCGGGTTGCCAATGGCATATTTCAGGGTTTTGGCAAACGCCTCAAACTTCTCAAAGTCCGGCTTATCCCCTGTCATGTAGTCCTCAGAAATGCCGTTTGAACGCATGGCGCGCCACTTGTAATGGTCGCCACCCAGCATAATTTCCGTAATGTTTTTAAAGCGTCTGTCCTCACAAATCTCCTTCGGATTTAAGTGACAATGGTAGTCGATAATCGGCATTTTGGCCGCATAATCGTGGTACAGCTTTTGCGCTGTCTTCGTTTCCAGCATAAAATTCTTGTCCATAAATGCTTTCATGTCTTTTCCTCCTCGTTTTTATTTCCGCGCGCTACCCTTCTACCTTCGGCAGAGAGGAGAGCGCCTTTTTAATTTCTTCGTCGGTGGGAATGAAGTCCGACATTTCGCCGTCGTTAAACTTCCCGTAGGCCACCATATCGAAATAGCCCGTTCCCGTAAGACCGAACACAATCGTTTTTTCCTCGCCCGTTTCCTTGCAGCGGAGCGCCTCGTCAATCGCCACGCGAATCGCATGGCTGCTCTCCGGCGCCGGCAAAATGCCTTCCACCCTGGCAAACTGCTGTGCCGCCTCAAAAACATCCGTCTGGCAGACCGAGGTGGCTTCCATCAGCCCGTCCGCATACAGCTGGGAAAGCGTGCTGTTCATGCCGTGATAGCGAAGACCGCCCGAATGGCTGGACGACGGGATAAAACCGCTGCCTAAGGTATACATTTTAGAGAGCGGACAAACCATGCCCGTATCGCAATAATCATACGCATAGGTGCCGCGCGTAAGCGTCGGGCAGGAGGCAGGCTCTACGGCAATAATGCGATAATCCGCCTCGCCGCGCAGCATTTCGCCCACAAACGGGGAAATTAAGCCGCCGAGATTGGAGCCGCCGCCGGCACAGCCGATGATAACATCCGGCTTTATGCCGTATTTGTCAAGCGCCGCCTTCGTTTCCAGACCAATGACCGACTGGTGGAGCATAACCTGATTTAACACGCTGCCGAGCACATAGCGGTACCCTTCTTTTTTGGAAGCCGCCTCTACCGCCTCGCTGATGGCACAGCCGAGGCTACCCGTGGTGCCGGGGTGCGCCGCTAAAATCCGCTTGCCCACTTCCGTTTCCATAGAGGGCGAGGGGGTGACGGATGCGCCGTAGGTCCGCATAACCTCGCGGCGGAACGGCTTTTGCTCGTAGGAAACCTTTACCATATATACCTTGCAGTCAAGGCCAAAGTACGCACACGCCATCGAAAGCGCCGTGCCCCATTGGCCGGCCCCCGTTTCGGTGGTTACGCCGCGAAGCCCCTGCTGTTTGGCATAATAGGCCTGCGCGATGGCGGAGTTGAGCTTATGACTGCCGCTTGTGTTGTTGCCCTCAAACTTATAATAGATTTTGGCGGGCGTTTCCAGCTTTTTTTCGAGACAATACGCACGCACGAGGGGTGAGGGGCGATACATTTTGTAAAAATCGCGGATTTCCTCGGGAATTTCAAAATACGCGGTGGTATCGTCCAGCTCCTGGGCGATAAGCTCGTCGCAAAAGGTGGAGGAAAGGTCCGCCCCCGTCATCACCTGATGCGTTTCGGGGTGGAGAAGCGGTGCCGGCTTGTTTTTCATATCGGCGCGGACATTGTACCACGCGCGCGGCATCTCCTTCTCCTCGAGATAAATTTTATAAGGGATTTTTTCGTTTGCCATAAGGGTTCTCCTTTCTTTGGCGGGACAAAAACAAAAACTCCTGTCCCACGCCATTTTGCTGGGACAGGAGAATAAAATCCTGCGGTGCCACCCGGCTTGGCGCTTTTGCGCCCACTCTACGCATACTACCATATGCCGGCCTTTTGTAACGGAGAGCCAAACTCCGGCGCCCATACTCCAAAACTGTTTCTGTTTGCCCTCGAAGGTCCATTCGGCTTTATGTTTTTCACCGCAATCCCACCGCCTGCGGCTCTCTTTTGAAAAAGGGATAAAGCGTACTTACTCCTTCTCAACGGTTTACCTAAGTATAACACCCCTCTATCGTTTTGTCAAGTATTTTACCAAAATTTTATCCGAAGGTCGGCCGTCCTTTGCGGATATTGTACGCCGCGCCGAGAAACGCCCAGTTCTGGCGGAAGGGACGCATAATCGTCCAGTAGCCGCTGCCGAGGAGGTTAAATTCGTCAATAAGGTCATATTTCGCACTTATACTGCGGATATCCTCAAACCAGACGATGTGCGCTCTTCCCCGCTCGTCGCGATAGCGGAAGAAGGGCGATTGGGAAGGCGCATCAAACTGGATTTCCGCGCCATACTGCGCCGCCAGCCGGACGGCCTGCTGGTTCCCGATATTCGTCGCGCGGTCACCCTTTTCATAAGGAAGCGTCCAGTCATAGCCGTAATTCGGAATGCCCATGAGAATTTTACCTGGCGGAATTTCCGTTACCGCATATTCCACCACCTCGCGAACGCGGTTAAGTGGCGCTACGGCCAGCGGCGGCCCGTAGGAATAGCCCCACTCGTAGGTCATGAGAAGCACCGTGTCCACAATCGCGCCAATCGCGCCGTAGTCGTGCGCCTCGTAAAGAAGGCCCGGCTGGTCGGCGTATGTTTTGGGCGCAAGGTCAACATGGGTGGGATAGCCGGCCGCGTGCAGCTGCGCCGTTGCATTTTCGAGGAAGCGGATAAAGCCTTCGCTGTCCTCGGGGGAAATGTACTCAAAGTCGATGTCAAGCCCCTGATACCCTTTTCGCTGCATCGTTTCGATAATGGCGGCGAGCACTTTGTTTTGCAAGGCTTCATTCCGAAAAAGAAGGGACGCGCGCTCGCCGCTGAAGTTGCCGTCCTCGGTAATGGAGGAAAGGAGCATGTAGGGCGCTACATTTTCGGAAAGCGCCGCCTCGATAAGCGGGAGGTCGTTTAGGGTGATGAGCGTACCCTCCGCCGTAAAGCCGTAGCCGAACACCGTAAGGCGCGAAAGATACGGAAGCGTCGTGCGGAGCGTCGGGCGGTTTATGTTCGGGTAGGCGTAGCCGGAGACGGTGAGCGTGCGCCTCTTATCCATCCGAAAGGAAATGGTGAGCTGCTGCCCCGGAAGGAGGGTGGGGTTTAAAATCAGCTCGGGATTATTGCGGCGTATTTCGCCCGTGGTGGTGCCAAAGGCGCGCGCGATGGAGAAGAGCGAATCTCCCGGCCGCACCGTGTACACCTCGTCGGGGAAAAGAATGAGAAGCGCCTGCCCCACGACAAGCGTGTCAGAGGCGGCAAGACCGTTGTCCGACAAAATGCGCTGATACGAAACGCCGTACCGGCGGGCGATGCTGCGCACCGTATCGCCGCGGCGAACGACATAAATTTCCAAAACAAACACCTGCCTTTTTGTTTTCATTGTATGCGCGGAGAGGAGGGGGTGTGCAGGAAAGGATTGCATTTTTTTAAGGGGTGTGGTATAATGAATTTAATTGCAAAGCAATTAAATTCAGCGATATAAATTCCTGACGGAATTTGCGATATGTACTTCGTACGCGATATATCTTCGATGCGATATGTCCCTTCGGGACGAGAAATAGGAATTTATATCATATCGCAACGGAATGAAATGGAGTTATATCGCATTTGAACAGAGTGAAAATATATCGCACGAACGAAGTGAGTATATCGCCAAAAGTCGGCATCTAAATTGTGCACGAATTCAGCGATATAAATTCCTGACGGAATTTGCGATATGTACTTCGTACGCGATATATCTTCGATGCGATATGTCCCTTCGGGACGGAAAAAGGAGAAGAAAATGGGAAAAGAGCGCATTTTTTGGATAGATGAATGGCGGGGCGTAGCCCTCCTTGCCATGATACTACATCATATTGCGTTTAACCTGACGGATTTTCTGGCGCTGCCGTTGCCGCTTGTCCGGGCGGTGCTTTCGAGCCGCGCATTTGACGCGGTGCAGACGGTGTTTATTGCTATTTTCTTTTGCATATCCGGCATTTGCTGCCGTTTCTCCAAAAGGCCTTATCTTCGCGCGGGGCGCGTCCTTCTCGGGGCCGCGGCCGTGACGGCGGTGACATGGGCGCTTTTTCCGGACGAGGCGATATGGTTTGGTGTTTTGCATTGTCTTGGTGCGTGCATGCTTTTGTATGCGGTTTTCGGGCGGTGGCTCCGGAAAATACCGCCGCTTTTGGGAATTGCCGGAGCTATTCTTCTTTTTGTTATTACCTGCCGCGTGCCAGACGGATTTTTGCTTTTTCTCCCCTTGCCGGCCGGTTGGTATTGCGGCGGTCTTCTTACGATTTTCGGCTTTTCCGCGCCGCTTTTTACCTCGCTCGACTATGTGCCGCTTCTGCCGCACCTGTTTCTGTTTTTGATAGGCGTGTTTATCGGCCGTCTGCCGCTGAAAAATAGTCGGCAGCACAGCCGTTTTCTGGCGTTTTTGGGGCGGCACAGCCTTTCGGTCTATCTTTTGCATCAGCCGCTTTTGTTCGGGGTGTTTTTGTGTTTCGAAAAAATCCTAGGAGGGATGAAACTATGAATTGGTACCGCATAAAAACCGTTTTAATTTTTCTCTTTTTAGCGATTAATATTTTTCTGCTGGCGCTTCTTGGGGCCGAGGCCCTTTCTGCAAGGAAAGCGGCGAAGGAAAAGGGAGAGGCGGCCGGCGCGGCGCTTTCTGAAAACGGCATTACGGTCACGGCACCCATACCGCACAAAACGCCGCGGCTCGGGGCGCTGACAATCGAAAACCTAAACGCGGCGCCCGAGGCACTGGCAGAACGCATTTTAGGCGGGAAGGCCGTGCGGGCCGGCGATGCTTTTCTGCGGGAGGGACAAACGGTTTCCCTTATGGAAAAGGGCTTTCGGTATGCAAGCGGAAAAGAGGCGGTGACGCCGACAAAAAAAGATGTTTCCCGCCTTCGGGAGGCGCTTTCCGGCATGGGCTTTTCCATGGAATACGCAAAAGGGCATCGCGAGGGGGAGGCCGTTTTGTTTGTGCAGATGGTGGACGGGGTACAGCTTTTTGAAAGTGCGCTTTTTGTATATCCGGCCGCGGACGGCACCATCGCGCGCATGGAGGGCGATTGGGCCAATATTACGAAAAGGGATTACGAGCGGGGCACCATAAAGCCGGCGGCCGATGCGCTTTTAGATTTTCTCCGGTCGGGCGGGAAGGGGGAAATCACCGCCATTACAAGCGGCTATGCGGTGCTTCGTGCAGAAAGCGGCTACCGCACCGCCGATGCTATCCCCGTCTGGGAGATAAAAACAGCGGCCGGTACGGTGTTTTATGCGGACGCACGACAATAATTTGTGAAAATTGCACAATTTTTTTGAAAAAAGATTGTTTAAAGTAGGCATTTCGTAAATTCGTTTTTTATATTATAATAGAGGTATCGGGATTATCATACTGTATTTTCCGAGCATTTATTATAGAGGAGGAACGGATATGAACAAGTATGCAGTAGAGAAAATCAGGAATGTTGTGCTTTTAGGCCACGGTGGGGCGGGAAAGACCTCTTTTGCCGAGGCAATGGCCTTTAATGCCGGCGCTGTAGACAGACTGGGCAAGATTAGTGACGGCACGACCATTTCCGACTACGATGCCGAGGAGATAAAGCGCGCTATTTCAATTAACACTTCACTCGTGCCGTGCGAATGGAACGGCACGAAGATAAATGTAATAGATACACCCGGATTTTTTGATTTTGTCGGCGAAGTGCACGAGGGGATTCGCGTAGCCGGGGCCGCGATTATCGTCGTTTCCGGCCGCAGCGGCGTTTCCGTCGGTGCGGAAAAGGCTTGGGAGTACGCGCACGAGGCGCACATTCCGGCGGCGTTCTTTGTCAATAAAATGGACGATGAAAATGCGAACTTTGACCGTACCATGCGCGAGCTGGACGCGACCTTCGGAAAATCGGTAGCGCCCTTCCAGGTTCCCATCCGTGAGGACGGCAAGTTTATCGGCTATGTGGATGTGGTGAAGATGATTCCCTACCGCTTTGAGGGCCTCAAACGAATCCAGATGGACGCGATTCCCGAAAGCTGCACCGAAACGCTTACGCAGGCGCGCCACCTTCTGATGGAGGCGGTGGCCGAAACAAGCGAAGCGCTGATGGAAAAATATTTCGAGGGCGAGGAATTTACCATTGAGGAAATCCGCGCGGCGATTAAGGACGGCTTTAAGCAGGAGGCCATTGTGCCGGTATTCTGCGGAAGTGCCACGACCAATATGGGCGTTATGAAGGTAATGGACGCGATTGCTGATTATTTCCCCACGCCGCTTACTTTAAATGAAGTGATTGCAAAGGATAAGGACGGTGCCGATGTGGTACTGCCGCCGAACCCCGACGGACCGCTGGCGGCGTTCGTATTTAAAACGATTGCCGACCAGTTTGTAGGTAAAATTTCGCTGTTCCGCGTATATTCCGGCACCTTAAAGGCCGACTCCACCGTACTGAATACGGCTACGGGTACGCAGGAGAAAATCGGAAAGCTTTACATCATGCGCGGCAAAAAGCAGATAGAGGTGGATTCTATCTGTGCAGGCGATATCGGCGCCGTTACCAAGCTTGCCGCCACACAGACGGGGCAGACGCTTTCTTCGCCGTCCGCTCCCCTTACGCTCGCCGGCATTGCCTTCCCCGAGCCGAACCTTTCTCTGGCCATCTTGCCGAAGGCGAAGGGGGACGAGGAGAAAATCGGCAGCGGTCTGCATAAGCTCGAGGAGGAGGACCCCTGCTTTAAGGTATATAACAATACCGAAACGAGGCAGCAGGTCATCTCCGGTATAGGCGAGCAGCATCTCGATGTGATTATCAGCAAGCTGAAGGCGAAATTCGGCGTGGATGTGGATTTGACCGAGCCGAAGGTGCCGTACCGCGAAACGCTCCGCAAGAAGGTTAAGGTACAGGGGCGGCACAAAAAGCAGTCCGGCGGACATGGCCAGTTTGGTGATGTATGGATTGAATTTGAGCCGGGCGATACAGACGATTTGATTTTTGAAACCAACATTTTCGGCGGCGCGGTACCGAAAAACTTTTTCCCGGCCGTAGAAAAGGGACTTCGCGAATGTATCCAGAAGGGCGTTTTAGCCGGCTATCCCGTTGTGGGCCTGAAGGCTACGCTGGTGGACGGCTCCTACCATCCGGTAGACTCTTCGGAAATGGCGTTTAAGGTAGCGGCCTCGCTGGCCTTTAAGGAAGGCTTAAAACAAGCAGGCCCTGTACTGCTGGAGCCGTTTGGTAAGCTCGTGGTTACCATTCCGGAAAGCTACATGGGCGATGTGGTAGGCGATGCCAACAAGCGTCGCGGCCGCATTTTAGGTATGGAGCATATCGGCAAAGGCCTCGGTAGAGTGGAGGCTGAGGTGCCGATGAGCGAGATGCACAAGTACGCCACCGACCTTCGTTCCATGACGCAGGGACGCGGCAATTTCAGCTTTGCCTTTGAGCGGTACGAGGAAGCGCCGCAGAATGTGGCACAGGCTGTTATAGACAAGGCAAAAGCAGACACAGAGGAGTAAGAAAGATAAAAAAGGGATGAGAGCGATGCGCGTTCTCATCCCTTTTTCTGTCTTCGGTTTACGACTCTTCCAATATAGCGCGGAGCTTTTCGTCGTACTTTTCGCTTAGCTCTGCAGCGTATTCCTCCTTGTCGGCATGCGCGATAATCCGGCAGGCGGCGCGGCGGCTGTCCGGCAAAATCAGCACCCAGCCATGCGCTTCTTCAAACCTTACGCCGTCTGTTTTGTTTTCCGCCGGTGCGCTTTCCGATAAAACGCGCATCAGGCGCCCCTTGTCGCCCTGCGCGCAAGGCACCTCGCGCCGCCGTATATAAAAGGGTGGAATTTCATCGATGAGGGAGGAAAGGGTGACCTTTTGGCGGTGCAGGAAATCGAGAATCCGGATAACGGCCCCCACCGCATCAAAACGGAGAATAAACTGCTCCTCCATATCGGCCTCGCCGCCCGAAAGACCGCACAAAAGCGAGACGGGAGAGTCCGCCGTGCGAATGACGGTGGCGCCCCATCGGGACGCCATGTCCTCCAGCACAAGAGGCATGGAGGCGGGGGCGAGGATGCGGGCGTTTTTGTGCTTTCGCATCACGAGGAGAGCGCAAAGGAGGGCGTAGACATCGGCATCGAGAACTCTTCCGCGCTCATCTACCAAAAGCAGCTGTTCGCACTTTTCGTCCAAAACGGCACCAAACAAGCAGCGCTCCTTTACTACCCGCTCGGCAAAGCGGCGAAGCTTTTCCGCATTGTCGGGAGAGGGGGCGGCATCTTCCGTAAGAAGGGTAAAGCCGAGCTCGGCGGCGGCGGAGGAGAGAAGGCGGTCGCCCCAATCCGAGGCGGAGGCGGCTAAAATGCGCATCTCGGGCATTTTCTCCGTACCGCGCAAATTCTGGCGAAGATAATAGAGCTTATATTCATACGCATCGGTGACCGCAGGGAGGGCGCTTGCCTCGCCAAGCGTAAAATCTTCCCTGGAAAAGCGCGTGCGGAGTGTGCGCATTTCTTCCGTGGACAGCGCACCGCCGCCTTTCCCTAAAATCTCTAAAAAGCCGCTGTTTTCCTGTGTGGAGGCGTGTACGGCGGCCGAAAGACCGTACACCTTCGCGGCCGAGCGCGTAATGGGCAGCGGCTGGCTGCCAAAGTCCACCACCTCTTGCCCTGTGGACATAATGCCGCTTTGTACGGCGTATTTGAGCATAAGGCTTGCGGGACTGCCGTCCGCCGCAATACCGATGCGCCCGCGCCGCACCGTGGAAAGGGCCTGTCCGAGCTTTTGGGCAGAGGCGGGCGTAAGCTCACTCCCCACGCGTCCGCCTGCGCCGCGCTCTGTAAAAAGCTCGTCCGCCTGCATACTTCCCCACACGAGGCTGGTGGACAGAATTTCGCCTGCCCCCACTACCTTGGAGGGCCACACGCGCACGCCCGGCCGCACAACGGCATCCGCCCCCACCCGGCAATCCTCGCCGAGAACCGATTGCTCATAAACGGCTGCACCTTCGCCTACCCGGGCGCGGTTGCAAACAATACTGCCGCGGATTTGTGCGTTTTTTTCTACCGTTACATGGTCAAGAAGAACACTCCGCTTGATAGAGGCACCCGACTCCACCACGCACCCTTCGCCGATAGAGGTGTAGGCATCCACGCGGGCGCCGCTTTTGATGTGGGAATTTTTCCCAATAAGCACCGGCGGGGTAAGAATGGCACCGGCCTCAATAACGGCGCCCTCCTCGGCATATACGCCCTCCGAGAGGCGGCAGGCGTCCATGGGAAGGCTGATTTTGCCGGCGAAAATATCATAATGACAATGGCGGTACGCATCCAAATCGCCGATATCGCACCAGTAGGAAGAGGAAACATATCCATATAAAGGGCGGTTTTCCGCCAGAAGGCGCGGGAAAATATCCTTCGAAAAATCCGAGGGGAGCGAGGTGCAAAGCGACAGGACGGAAGGGTTTAAGATATAAATGCCGGTGTTGACCGTATCGGAAAAAACCTGGCTCCACGACGGCTTTTCGAGAAAACGGACGATGCGGCCTTCTTTATCCGTTACCACCACGCCGTACGAAAGCGGAATATCCATGGGGGAAAGAAGGAGGCTGGCCTCGGCGCCCTTTGCTTTATGGAAGGCAAGGAAGGAAGAGAGGTCCGCGTCGGTCAAGGCATCGCCGCTGACAACGAGAAAATCATCGTCTAAAAAATCGCCCGTGTTTTTCACGCTGCCGGCGGTGCCAAGCGGCGTGTCCTCCAGAAAATAGGTGAGGTGTACGCCGAAGGCGGAGCCGTCCCCAAAATAGGAGCGGATATGCTCCGGCATATACTGGAGCGTGACGCCGATTTCGGTGATGCCGTGCTTTTTGAGTAGCACGATAATGTGCTCCATGACCGGTCGGTTTACAATGCGGGAGAGGGGCTTTGGCAGAGAAGAGGTTAAAGGTCTCAGGCGCGTACCCTCGCCGCCCGCCATAATGATTGCTTTCATAGGTACATCTCCTTAAAAAATATTGTACAGGGATAATTTTTCCCGCGCGTGGATATGCTCTGCAAGGGCGCGCAGCGTTTTCGCCTCCGCCACAAGCTCCGGCCCCTCGCGCATGCGGAGAAAGCCGGAGGCGGCGGCGGTAGTGATAAGGATATCATCGAGGAGTGCGTGGTCGGTAAAGGAGGCAAGGCGGGGCGAGGCTTTTTCCCATTCGCTATGGAGCCTTGCCATCGCCCGCTCGCTTTCCTCCCAATCCTCTTCCTCCGCGGCCGCGGAAAGCGCATCGACAAGGGAGACGAGGTTTTCGCTCTCGGAATAAAGGTAGCGGTCATAAAAAACGAGGCCGGTCACCAGCACCAGAAGAAGGACAAGTGAAAAGATAAAGGTGCGCATAAAAACCTCCTTATTTTTCTTTTTTCTGCCATGTGAGGCCGTCTTTTTTTGTGTAGGTAGCGAGGAAAACATCGCGAGGGCGCGTGTCACCCAGCATTTTTTGGAGCTTCTCTTCGGAAAGGCCGCATTTTTTAAGGTTTTCCGAGAGAACGCGGCCGTCGCTTATAAGGGTGTAGGGAAGCGAGCCGCCCTCGGATTTCGGAAAGGCGCTGATGCTGCCGTCCGTTTCCACAATCGCAATTTCCACCTCCGAAACGCTTTGGATGTCCTTTTTGCGAAGCTCGTCCTCCACATCGTCAATATTCACGCGCAGGCGGCGCATCTCGCGCTCGTCTAAAACACCGCCGCGGATGATAATGGCCGGCCGACCCAGCAAAAAGGCGCGCGCGTACCCCGATTTTAGGCTGACGAAGGACAAAACGATTTCCAAAATGACGAGGGCACAAATCGGAATAAGACCGGAAAGAAGCGGAATACCCGTATCCTGCATGGGGACGGCGGCAAGGTCGCTGAGCATCAGCGTTACCACCAGCTCAAACGGCTGCAGCTCTCCGATTTGCCGCTTGCCCATAATGCGCATGGCCAGAATAACGGTAAAATACAGAATAATCGTTCGCGCAAAAGAAATAATCATAGGGGCATCCTCCGGCGGCGGGCCGTTTTTTTTTCGCACGAGGCTTGCTTTCCCGCCATTTTTTGTGTATACTTATTATGTACAGACAACCGGAATTTATGCTTTAAAAATTTTAAAAGGATAGGGGGCGAAGAAGGGGTATGGTACGGCTGGACGACAGCATAGATACATTGGCCGGTATAGGCGAAAAAACGAAGGAAAAACTGGAAGAAATCGGGATTTTTACGATTTATGATGCCCTTTTGTATGCGCCCCTTCGGTATGAGGACAGGCGTGAGAAAAAGCCGATTGCAAGCCTTCTGGACGGAGAGAGGACAGGCACTTTGGCGATGGCGAGTGGGGCGATGGCGGTGCGCCGCGCGGGCGGCAAAACGCTCTATACGCAAGTCTTTCGCGACGGGAGCGGCCTTTTGCGCGTCACCTGGCAGAATACGCCGTATATTATGCGGAGCATACGGCAGGGGGTACAGTATACCCTGTATGGCCGCGTCAGTATCCGCGGCGGTGTGCGCCGCATGTTTGCGCCCATTTGTGAGCCGCAGGGTGCGCCGCCGAAAAAGCTTGGAAAAATCGTTCCCGTATATCCCCTTGGCGGGCAGGTGACGCAAACGATGGTTTCGGGCGTTATCGAAAGCGCGCTTGCCGCGATGCCGCCGCATTTCCCCGAAATTTTGCCCGAGAAGGCAAGGCACGCCGGCGGCCTTATGGAAAAAGCCGAAGCCGTACGCGCTCTGCACCGTCCTTCTTCCATGGAGGAGGCGCAAAGGGCGCTCGAGCGCCTGAAGTTTGAGGAGCTTTTTCTCCTCTTTACGGGCATGCAGCAACAAAAAAAGAGCCTTTCCGAAAAGAAAGGACTCGTACTGTCTTGTGATATGGCGCCGTTTTTCGCCTCGCTTCCCTTTGCGCTTACAAAGGGGCAGGCGGCGGCGGTGGAGGATATCGGGCGCGATATGGAAAGCGGACGCGTGATGAACCGCCTTATAGAGGGCGATGTGGGCAGCGGCAAAACGGCGGTAGCCGCCGCCGCGTTATACCGCGCCGCCGCCTCAGGAGGACAGGGGCTCCTGATGGCACCTACCACGCTCCTGGCCGCCCAGCACGCCGCCACGCTTTCGGCGCTTTTGCCGCACGAGGAAATTTGTCTTTTAACCGGCAAGCTTTCGGCGAGAGAGCGGCGCGAGGCCGAAAGAAAAATAGCCGACGGCACCGCGCGCGTTATCGTGGGGACGCAGGCCGTTTTAAGTGAAAAGCTGAAGCTCGAACGCGTGGCGCTCGTGATTGTGGACGAGCAGCACCGCTTTGGCGTTCGCCAGCGCGGCTTTCTCTCGGGCCTTTCCCAAAACCCGCATGTGCTGGTGATGAGTGCCACGCCCATTCCGCGCACCCTTTCGCTCACACTTTACGGCGATTTGGATATTTCCGTTTTGCCCGCGAGGCCAAAGGGACGGCAGGCGGTGGAAACCTTTGCGGTGCCGCCTTCCTATCGCGAGCGGATTTATCGTTTTATAAAGAAGGAGCTGGAAAAGGGGAACCGTGCGTACATCCTTTGTCCCCTGGCGACGGACGGGGGCGAGAGCGGACTTTCCGATGTGGAAAGCTACGCGGCCGCGCTTTCCGATGTTTTCGGCGCCGACACCGTTTTGGCCCTGCACGGCAAAATGCGCGACAAGGAAAAAATTATGGAGGCCTTTTCTACAGGGAAACCGAAGGTGCTCGTATCGACAACGGTGGTGGAGGTAGGCGTCGATGTGCCGTCGGCCACGGTTATAGTGATTGAAAACGCCGAGTGCTTTGGCCTTTCCCAGCTGCATCAGCTGCGCGGACGCGTGGGGCGCGGTACGGAAAAGTCGTATTGCATCCTCATTTCCGAGCCGCGCACAAAGGAAGCGAGCGCGCGCCTTTCTACCATGCAGCGCACGGAGGACGGGTTCCGGATTGCCGAGGAGGACCTTCGCCTTCGCGGGCCGGGCGAGTTTTTCGGGGTGCGGCAGCATGGGCAGCTGCAGCTATTATATGCCGATGTGCTGGCAGACAGCCGCCTTCTGACTTTGGCGCACAGGGAGGCCGCGCGCCTTTTGGCGGAGGACCCAACGCTCGGAAAATATCCCGCCGTGCGGGAGGCGACAGGAAAGCTTTACGCGCGGTTTGCGATGAATTAAAGAATTAAAGGAGAAAAGAAGTATGAAAATATTGGTTTTTGCGGACCTTCACTACTATAGCGGCACCGAGCCGAAATTTGACACGAGTAAAAAGCTTGTGCAGTATGCCGACGCGATGCTGCAGGCGCTTATTAAGAAGGCAGAGGAAGAAAAGGTCGATTTTGTTGTCAATCTGGGCGACAGTATTCAGGATAACAACGATAAAGAGGGCGACAAGGAGAGCCTTCGCCTTGTTTTCGAGAGACAAAAGGCGTTTCCCTGCCCGTGCTATACGGTACTCGGTAATCACGATATGAAAATGATGGACAGTAAAAAGGAGGTCGAGGCCATTTTAGGGTATGAAACGACCTATAGCTTTGACAGGGGCGGGTATCATTTCGTGTTTCTGACAACGGATGTCGATACGGAAAAGGACTTTTTGCGCGGCGGCATACACAGAACTTGGGTGCTCCCCGAAAAGACGCTCCGCTGGCTCGAAATCGATTTAGAGAAAAACACGCTGCCGTGTATCCTTTTTACCCACTTTGCCTTAGCGGAGGACGAAAGCATTACGGACGAATGTCTGTTCCTCAAAAACAGAAACGAGGTGAAGGCCGTTTTGGCCCGCCATGACAATATAAAGGCCGCCATCTGCGGCCACCAGCATATAGGAAGGGTACATAAAGAGGGCGGTATTCCCTATTATCTCATCGCATCTCCCACGGCGGCGGAGGAGGACGCGCCGGGTGTGCCGTGCGGCGCGTATGCGATTTTGGAAACCGAGGGGGAAGAAGTTACGGTTTTGGAGAAACGCATCCGGCTGTAATGGAGCTAAATTGACCTTCGGTCAGCTAAATTGCCTGCGGCAGCTAAATTCGCCTTGCGGCGAGCTGAATGTGCTTCGCACGCGAAATTATGGCAGACATTAAAAAAGGATGGAATGCTTTTGCATTCCATCCTTTTTTGCTATACAGATTATTTTACATTTCCCTTTTTAATCTTGAGGCCGTAATAGATATACGCGGCAATCAGATAGATGGCCAGGCAGACATAAAGGAAATTAAAGCGCGCGAGTGTGGTAGCTTCTCCGCCGATAGGAAGGAAGGGGATTTTAGATAAAAGCCCTGCCAGAAAAGCGGTAATGGTGCCATGCAGGATTTCGCGCATGAAGAAAGCGGCTACGGCAAAATAGGGGATAAAGAACAGCCATTTTTTGTCCTTTTTAACAAAGAACAGAACGAGCATTGCCGCCACGCCCAAAACGCCGAGCCATCCGATGGCGAGAATGAGAATTCTGGTTTGTTCCGCATAAATGGAAACGAACCAGTTGTACAAAAAGAGGAGCAGCATCGCCGACACGAGGGCGATGGCCGTGGCCGTTACAATTTTGTTATCCAGAGCTTCACGAGCTTCGCGGGAAAGCTTCGTCTTTGGTTTTTCCTGTTTCATAAGAGACCTCCTAAAATGTTATATGAACTATTATACCTTTTTTGCCCGGCAAAGTCAAATCTTTTTGGAAAAAATTATGCGCGCTTCTTTTGGGCGGGAGATGCGCGCCGCGCGCCCGATGGCGGTGCACAAAACACGCGAGGGACAGGTGCGCAAAAGATGAAGTGGTGAAAAAGAAAACGAGGCGGTATACTGGGCTTGTCGGCAGGGGAACGGAAAAACGGCAAAGCCGCAAACTGTCCCGAAAACACAAAGTTTATTTGAAAGAAGAGAGGCGGGCTACCATAGCGGAGATGCCGACCGCTTTTTCTGCCGAATAAAACGAAAAAGGGGGTGAAACCATGCAAAACAAAAAAAGAATACGCCAGAGCCTGATGAGCGAGGAGAAAAGGGAGCTGGCAAAAAAGTACCGGGATTTTTATCTTCGTGCATGGCAGGACAAGGCGCGCAGGGGACTGGGAGAACGCTTTGCGCTTTACGAAGCCTACTGGGAGGGCGATGTAAACCTGCCCGAGTCGGAGAATGACCCGGGAAGCAGCACGAACATTGTCCACGCCAATGTGGAGGGGCAGGTGTCGCTGCTTTTGGAGCAGAGCATCGGGATACTGCCCGTACCCGTAACGCCTGACGATGCGCCCTTTGCGAAAACCGTGCAAAAGGTGCTGGAGTTTGTCAAGGAAAAAAACCGCCTGACGCGAAAGCTCGACCTGCACGAGCGGCGCAGAGAAAAATACGGAACCGGAATTTTTCGCGTGTCGTTTGACCCGGCGGCGCTCGATGGGGCGGGGCTGCCGGTTATTGAGGCGTGCAGTCCGCAGAACATCTTTGTAGACCCGGGTATTACCGATGTTTACCGCACCGAGGAGGCGGCCTTCATTATTGAAACGGTTTGCAAAACGGTACATTGGGCGAGAAGACAGTACGGCGATGCGGTGGCAGATGCCATTGTGCCGGGGTACAGACCGCAGTTTGAAGGAGAAGAAGGCGGCGAGGACACCTATTTGCACATGCTGGTCTGGACGAAGGAAGGGGGTAAGCTTCGTCTGGTGGAAATGACAGGCTGCGGCCTGATTTTATCCGACAGCTTTGAAGAGGGCGAAACCGATTTTTATCCGGGCGGGCGGTATCCTTACTTTTTCACCCCCCTTTACTACCGCGAAGGCTCCATCTGGGGCAAAGGGGATGTGGAGCTGCTGATTCCGCTGCAGGACCTTATCAACGACCTCGACGACCAAATCCGCATCAATGCACGCCTTACAGGCAATCCGCAGCGCCTGATTGAAACGGGCAGCGGCATTGATTTAGATGCTATGACAAACGAGGCCGGCCTGAACATTCCCACCACGAGTGTTTCGGCCGTGCGGAATCTGGAGGCACCGCCGCTTCCGGCATACATTCTCCAGCGGCGCGACACCGCCCTTCGCTACGAGAGCCAGCGCGTCACCCGTTTTTCCGACCAGATGACGGGTGCCAAGCAGGCAGGCGTAAACACCGCTTCCGAGGCGATGGTGCTCCAGCAGGGCGGGCAGATGTCCATCCAGCACAAAAAGCTTCTCCTCCAGGAAACGCTTTCCGAGGTCTTTGCCTACTGTCTCGAGATGATTCGGGCGTACTGGACCGAGGAGGTGGCCGTTCGCCTGACGGACAAGCCGACGGAATTTATTTTCTTCCGCGGCAGCGACCTTCGTGCCATAAGCCGAAGAGGCGGCGGCACGAAGGAGGCGGCATTTGACCTTGTGGTGACGGTGGGCGCAGGCCTTCCCACCAACAAGGCGGCGGCGTACCAGATGATGAGCGACCTGTACGCCAAGGGGCTTGTAACGCCCCACGAGGTGCGCGCGTTTTTGGCGGACTATTTTGGTCTGCCGCTGGGAGAGGCGCCGGCTGAAGTGGATGAAGGCGGAAAACAGGCGGAAAAAGGCGCCAAAATCGAACATGCGGCGGCAGAAGGACTTTCGGCAGAAGGCGCGCCGCGCCGCAAGCGGTAACCTTTTTACCGGCGGACGAGAAGGAAGGAGAAAAGGGATGCAGATTTATTTACCCGAGGCCGTTGCGCGGAGAATGCGGCGGCATGCGTATTTACAGAGCATTGACATCGAAAAGCTGCGCGACAACCCCGTTTGTCCGCGCTGCGAGAGGGCGGCGCTTCGCGACAAGGGCTGGTCGGAGGAGAAAATCGGCCATTGTCCCTATTGCGGACACCGCGGCCCCATGCCGGTAACGGTGGGAGAATATGCAGCGAAGGCGCTGTATAAGTAAAGAAAACAGGAGGAAATTATGGCAAAAACAAAAAAGCGTCCTAAGCCGCAGGACAAAAAAACGGCGGCAGGCGTCGGCACAGCCTCGAAAATCGCGCAGGCGGAGATGGCGGAGGAGCTTCTCTTCACGCTTTCCGAGGATGCACAAGAGGCAGAGGCCGAAACAGAAACGGCAAAAGAGGTGGAAGATACCGCGAAGGAAGGCGCAAAAGCGGAAGAGGCCGAGGACAAGGAAAAGGCGGAAATGCTGGCCATATTAAAACGGCTCATGGACGATATGGGCGTCAGCGGTATGGCGGCGCTCGTCGAGAAGATTGACGAGGCCGAGAAGAGAAAGCTGGTCCGCTCCTATGGTCTTGACGAGGCGGCGGCCGCTCTCTTTTTAGAGCAGCAGGAGAAGGTGCGGGCGCTGCGCGAGGCCAAGGAGAAGGCCGTGCGCGAGGCGATGTACGCCGAGATGCGCAAAAACCCCTTCTATGCCGATGTGGACAGCCGAAGAGAAGCGCTCGAAGCCTTTATTCTCCGCACAGGCACCACGCCCCGCGAGGCGTACGGCGCCCTGTTTGCCGAGGAGAGAATGGAGAAAATGGTACGCGAGATGGAAGAAAAGAAGAGCGCGGCCGAGAAAAAGGCCAAGCATATTCCGGCGCTTTCCGGTGGCGATGCGCCGGAAAATGAAGGCTACAAAAAGCTTTCGGAGGCTGAAAAGTGGGCGGCGGAGCGTGCGGGTATGACGCCGCAGGAATACGCCCGCTACAAGTATGCGTATTAAAAAATAAGAAAGGAAAATGAAAATGGCAACAAAACTTGAAAGAAGTAATTTTGCGGCGCTTTTGACGCCGGTACACAGAAAGGTGTTTTTTGACACCTACAACAAGAAGAAAAAGCAGTATACCGAAATTTTCAAGGTAGACGAAATGCACGCGAAGGAAGAATCCTTCCCGCATCTCGGCGCTTTCGGCAAGTGGGCGGAAAACGCGGAAGGAAATGATTTTAATGTGGCGGACATCGCACAGGGCGATATTGCCACCTTCACCGCCCGCCGCTTTGACAAGGCGTATGAGGTGACCTGGGAGCTTGTACAGGATGACCTTTACAATGTGATGAAGGGAAGTGGCCGAGGCGGCAGCGCCTCCAAGCTCGGCAGCGGACTCCAGGCGACCGAGGAATCGCAGGCCGCCCGCGTGATTTTGGACGGCTTTACCGAAAACGGCTACGATGGCGTACCGCTGTTTTCGGCAAATCATCCGCTGGTAAACGGCACGGAAAGCTGTTCTAACCTCGTGGAAGGTGCGCTGACGGACGAGAAGCTCAAGGAAGCGCTGACCAGAATGCGCCTTCAGAAGGACGAGGCCGGCGTGCTTGTTGCCGCGCATGCGGACAAGCTGGTTGTACACCCCGATTGGGAATTTACGGCCCGCGCTCTCGTTGGCTCCACCTTACAGGCAGGCACAGCCAACAACGATAAGAACACCATTCCGCACCTTGACATTGTGGTATGGGATTATCTGTATGACGGCACGGATACAAATAAGCCGTGGTTTGTACAAGACGGCAGCATGGACAACCTGATGTTCCTGTGGCGCGAAAAGCCCATCTTTGACAGCGAAAAGATTGACAACAAGATGGACTATCGCTTCTACGGATACTGCCGCTTTGACACAGGCTATGTGGATTGGCGCGGTCTTGTCGGCTCTACGGGCAAAAGCGAATAAGGAAAAGGGAAGGAAGTGAGAATATGCGTGTATCCGAAATTTTAAACGAGGGTGTAGAGCAGTTTTTGTCAATCGCACCTTCCACAGTAGCGCACATGGAGGACACGGATAATCCCCATGCGGTGACGAAAAAGACGATAGGGCTTGAAAATGTTACCAACGACCTGCAGGCCAAGGATGCCGACTTCCGTTCCCACAAAGAGGCGGCAGAGCTTGACCATCCGGACGGCAGCGTGACAACAGACAAGCTGGCCGCGGCGGCGGTGAAAACAGAGAAGCTCGCAAGCGGCGCGGTGACGGCGGAAAAAATAGCCGAGGGCGCCGTGGGCGGTGATGCACTCCGGGAGGGGTGCATCCGGCCGGAGCACCTCGCCGGCAACCTGAAAACAACCCTTTCCGAGAAGGTGGACACAGTGAAGGGGATGGGCCTTTCGCAAAACAGCTTTACCGATGCGGAAAAAGCGAAGCTGGGTGCTATAAAGGTGGTGGACGAGGAGACGCACACGCTCGACACGGCGACGCTGGTGCTGAAGGGGCAGGAGCTTGTGCTGCACAAGGAAGGACATCGGTATACCTACGAAGGAGAAACGGTGCTGGACAGGAATGTCACCAGTTTTATTTCGGCAGACACCGATGAGGTGAACGGCAATATGATGGTGGCCTATCGGGACAGAGACAATATTTATACCGTTTCCTGGCTTTATGGGGGAGACAAGAAATGGTACACATTCAAGCTGCCGGAAAACACCTCCTGTCACACCATGTATCAGGGCACCCTTTATTATGTCGTTTTAGAAGGAAATGTGGCGAAGGTAGAAAGACGGACCCATATCAATGCGGTGCACGATTGGGGAAGCTATACACTGGCAAGAACGGGAACGATAGAGGTGAAGGGTGTTTTTGCAAAGGACGATTCCGTTCGCATTGTCTATTGGGAACATGGGACAAGCTATACAACCTTGTGCGTGGAGAAGTTCAAAAAGAGCACAGGAGAGCAGGAATGGATTTACACCAAAAATATGACAAAAAAAGCAAAATTTACGCCGCCTCCTGCCGATGCCGACACGATTTACGAAAGCCGCGTGCGCATGGTGACACATGATGCATCGGACGACCTGTATGTGGCAATGGTGCTTCCCTCGAGCCAGAAATACGCCGTTGTGCGTATCGACATAAACGGCGAAGTAAAGGGCGAATACTTCCCAATCGAAAGCAATCATGACGGCTATATTTTTCAGGACCTTGCTGTTGTGGACAAAAAGATTTATGCCTTCGCCCGCTCACGGCTGATGATGGCCGATATGGAAACGGGCGCAACGGTTATGGCGTGGCGGCACAACAGCCAATGCCTCCGAGGCATCAATGTTGACCCCGAAGGGGAAATCTACCTGATGATGGAAAGCACGGCCGGCGTCACAAAATTGTATCGCTTTAAAGGAAACCGGGAAATGGAATGTAATATCAATGAGGCGGCAAACACCTATCCGCAGAAAATAGACGGACGATATCTGATAGCGCGATATCTCGATGGCAAGATGTATTTATTCCATATACCGGAAGGAACAGAGAAGCTTATGATGACCACCTACACGGCCGATACGGTGTACAGCATATTGTAACGGAGGCGGAAGGATGAATGAGATAACGATAGCCGGCCTTTCCTTTTTGGGAACCTGTGTGGGAACGGTGGGCGGCATACTGACGGCGAGCCGTCTGACAAACTATCGCCTCGAGCAGCTGGAAAAAAAGGTGGCCAAGCATAACAATCTGGTGGAACGCATGGCCTGTGCGGAGGAGAGCGTGAAAAGCGCACACCGCCGCATTGACGAAATCAAGGAGGAGGTACTGCATGGATAAACGATGGAAAAGCCCGATTTTATGGGCATCGTGTCTTGCGCTCTTCGCCTTTGTGATGAAAACCTGGGTGGGATGGGAAATTCCGCAGTTTGATACATTTGCGGAGCTTCTTTTGGCGGCGCTTGCGGCGCTGGGCGTTATCAACAATCCCACCGACAGGGAGCATTTTTAAAAAGCAGGAGGGGAACGAGATGCAAATAGCCTACAACAAAACCGAGAGAAAGGAAAAGCCGCGCTACATCGTGGTACACACGACGGGAAACACCCGAAAGGGTGCGGATGCGGCGGCGCACTTTTCGTACTGGAACAGCAAAAATGTAGGGCAGAGCGCCGATTTTGTCGTAGACGAAAACGGGGCGCTCCAGATAAATGATTACACAAAATATTATACATGGCATTGCGGGGACGGAAAGGGGCGCTACGGCATAACCAACCAGAACTCTATCGGGGTGGAAATCTGCGTAAACGAGGATGGCGACTTTTCGCGCGCGCTCGAGCATACCGTTGCCCTTTTGCGAAGGCTGAAGGGGGAAACGGGAATAGAAAATGTGGTGCGGCATTACGACGCCTCCCGTAAAATGTGCCCCGCGGCCCTGGCTGAAAACGATTGGGAAAAGTGGAAGGAGCTGAAAAGAAAAGTGGCAGAGGTAGAGGAACTGACCAGCGTAAACGACATCGTTTGGGAGCTGGGAGAGAGAGGCGTTATTACAGATGCCGCCCTCTGGCTTCGAAAGCTGGAAGAGGATGAAAATGCGTACTGGCTGGCGCGAAAGTGCCTGCGCTATATGAGGGGGAGATGTGTGTGAGAGTAGGAGAAATTCTGGCCGATGTGAAAACGAGAATGCCGAATGCCTTTGAAGAGGATACGCTTATACGGTGGCTGGACAGCGCCGTACGGGAGCTTTACAAGGTGCTGGGTGTGCGCGAGGGCTTTACCTTCCGCGCCATGGGCGGTCAGACGATATATCCTATCCCGACCGACATATGTGCGGGTGGCATCAGCGCCGTGGTAGTCGGCGGAAAGGAAATAGCGGCGCGGCGCATCGGCGATGCAAACGGCATCGGCTGGTTCGGGGCCACGGAGGGCTTTATCGGGCTGTACCCGAGCCCGGGGCGAGGGGAAAAGATAACGATATGGTATTATGTGCGCCCCGCACGCCTTCTTACCGCGGCGGAGGCCGAGGAGGCCGGCGTGGCCTTTTCCGAGCAGGAGATTCGACTCGACGGCGATTTTGAGGAGCTTTTGAAGCTTTCGCTCTGCATCGCCATAGCCGAGGCACGCGAGGATGTGGCCCTTGCCAATAATTACAAGGTCAGCTACAACATGCTCCTCTCGCGCGCCCGACAGGAAAAATACGGAAAAGACGGGAAATACCCCGTCACGAAAATCGTGGGAAGCGGGGGGAGAAAATGAGAAAAGGATTATGGAACGATGTACCTTCCAAAAAACGGTACATAGAAACAAGCGTGGGCGGCGGGATACATCTGGGGTTGCCGCCGTCCGAAATCCCCGCGGGCATGGCGACCGAGATGCAAAACTTACATTCGGCCGTCTACCCGCACCTTTCTCCCCGCCCCCCGCGGGATACCGCTGCCATTTCGCCGCTGCCGGGCGGCGAGGTGCGGTATTTCGGTACAATTTTCGGCACGACGCTCGCCGCCGTGGTCGGCCGGAATTTATATATAGGCAAGGATGGAAGCTGGGAAAATGCCGGTACGCTCTTTACGGCGGATACAGGCAGGGTTTATGAAGCGGATTTTATGGACTATGCTGTGTTTGCCGACGGAACGGAATGTAAAAAATATGACGGCACGACCATTACATCGGCCGGCATAGGCGGTGCACCGCAAAACGCCAAGTTTCTGACCACCCACGCGTGGCACTTGTTTGCGGCTTCCGATAAGGACAAGTATCTAAGGTACTGTGCCGTAGAAGATATAAACGATTGGTCGGCCCCGGGCGACGCGGGGCAGGAGCTGGTGGAAACGACGAAGGAGGCCTATGCAGGCGGCCTTGTTTCCTACGGCGGCCATGTGATTTATTTCAAGAAAAACGCGATGTTTGAGCTATACGGCACAGACCCCGTAAACTTTTCCCTTCTTTGCCTCAGCCGCGACATCGGGTGTGTGTCACAGGCGAGCATTATGGAAATCGGCGGCATTTTATACTTTGCGGGACGCGACGGCATCTATCGCTACAGCGGTGGTAAATTGCCTGCCGTCATCAGTTTCCCGATACAAAAATATATAGAAAATCTGGATACGGAAAGAGAAGAGCGCATCGCAGCAGGCTCGGACGGCGAACGATATTACATCGCGCTGCCGCAAAAAGACGGCAGCACCCACATTCTTGCGTACGACACAAGAATAGGGGAATGGTTCGAGGAAGATACGACGCCGCTGACGGCATTTACTTCTCTTGACGGCCGCCTCTATGCGGCAGACGAGGGCGGCACCATATATCTTTTCGGTGGCGGAGAGGAAAAGGTGTGCTGGCGGCGCGTTTCCCGCCCCTACACCTTTGAAAACTCTCTGCACCAGAACTGGCACCGCCTCTTTGTGCGTGCGGAAGTAGAGGAGGGGGCGCAGTTTACGGTGGCGCTGAGTCCCTGGACAGGAGGCGAGGGCTTCCGTACCATAGCCACGATTACAAAAAGCGGACAGACGGTTATCGATGTCCCGCCCCGTATGCAGGATGCGCCCCAGATGCGCATACGACTCGAGGGGGAGGGCAAGGTCACCATTTCCGCACTGGAATTTGAACTAAGAGCCAGAAAACGAAGCTATATATAAAGGAAGGAGGAAGAGCATGTACAACAAGGAAGAAACGAATTCATCCGAAAAAAAGGTACCCGAGGGCTTTGTGCCCCTTCGGAATACTTTGGTATCGGCCGGTGTTTCGGTGGGATATGATGCCGTAAGCGATTCCCCGATTGTGGGCGGGCAGAAGCTGAACAAAAATGACAGCCGCCTTCTGCGCGTGGGGGACGATTACTGGATAGACGAAACATACGCCAAAAGCTTTATTCCCAAAGCGTATGAAAATCCGTACAAGGAACAAATGCAGACGATTTTATCGGAGCTTGCCGATACGGAATTTTCCTATGACCCCGCCTCGGACAGCAGTCTGCAGGCGGCGCAGGAGCAGGCAATGCTGGCGGCAAAGCAGTCCGCCAATTCGAGAGGGCTTTTAGGCGGCACCACCGCGGAAACGATGCGCCTTCGTGCCGCACAGGAGCTGGTGCCGCAATATGAACAGATGGCGTATGAGCGGTATTTAAAAGACCGACAGGGGAAAATAGAAATGCTGTCTGTTTTAGATACACTGGCCGACAGCGCCTTTTCCGAATATACAGAAAAGACATCGCTTGCCCAAAAGGAAAGAGAATTTGCAAAAGATGTGCAAACGGAGGCGGACAAGCAGGCGAGCCTTCTGCGCACGGAAGCGTTTGACCGCGAAAAGCTTGACCGCGAGGAGGCGCTTCGCCGCGAGGAGTTGGCGCTCGACCGCGAGGAAATGGAACAAACCGCGACGGCCAAGGAATTTGCAAACCAGCTGGACAAGGTGGTGGCGATGGGTGTAGTCGATGAGGAAGCGGCCAAAATTTTAGGCATAGCAGCCGGCACGCTCACCAGAGAAGAAAAAGATTTTCTGGAGAAAATCCGAAGAGAAGAAGAAAGCGAGGCACAAAAGATAGCCGCAGAACAGGCACGGGACGACCGGGAATGGGAAAGGAAAAAAGAACTTTTAAAACTCGAAACCGATGAAAAAATCCGCGCTGCGCTGGCAACGAGGAAATAAGAAAAGGAGCTGTGAAAAATTATGTTTTTTACAGCTCCTTTTTATGAGGGGATGGAAAAAAGATGCAGAACAAACGAACCGAACCGAAGCAAGGGAGCTTGCGAGGGATACCCGAAGGCGTGCCTCGTCAAAGCAAAGTCCACATCGCTTTTATTGTGCCTCCACAATGTTAATGTTGGCCGCCGGGATGCCGGTTTGCGCCGTAATCACTTCCACGATTTTTGCCACATCCGCGCTCTCCAGCTTTTCGGCCTTTACAATCGCCGTCACCTTATCGCCCGAAATATAAATCACCGCATCGGGAAAGCCCTTGGCGCGAATCATCGTTTCGATACTGCTCTCCGTCTCGGAAAGACGCGCTAAATTTACGACCTCGGCCTCCGCCGCGGCGCGGGCCGTCTCGCTCGTGGAAGCGTCACGCGCGATGCCTTGGAGAGAGGCAACGCTCTGCGAACGCTCAATTTCCTTTTCCAGCCGCGCCTCGCTGAAAAAGTCACCCTTCTCCGCGGCGTCGCTGCTGACAAGCTTGACCTCGCCGAGCGTATCGGCGTCCGTGGGGGTGCTGTCTCCATAGGAAAAATTGAGGTATCCGGCCACCGCCACCAAGGCGGCAATGCCAACTAAAAGAACCTGCTTTCGTTTCAGTACAACCATAATGCTCATCCTTTCTTATTTTGCGGGGAATACCGCAATACTATGTGCCGCGGCACCGGTCAGCGCCTGTACGGCGGCGATAACCGAGGCCTTCGTTCCGGGATTTTCCACGCCGCCGCAAACGACCACCACACCGCGTACGCGGGGCATGATTTCCTTTTCCGTCACTACTTTTTCGCCACTGCCGGAGCCGATGGTGACGACCGTTTCGCCTTCTCCGTCGCGGTCGCGCAAGGGGACGGTTTCCGTGCCGGTTTCAAAGGTCACCGCTACCTGCACCCTGTCCACGCCCTGCATGCGGCCGAGTACCGTTTCCAGCGTCTGGGCAAGAGACGGAGAGGGAGGCGCGTCTTTTTCCGCCGCCTCCTCCGCTCTTTCGGGGGTGCAACGCCCGAATGCCAGTAAAAGTATACAAATACTTACTATGATATAAAGAAGAGAAATATTCTTCTTTTGTGCTAAAAAGTTTTGTATTTTATCGGATTTCCACATGACTTCGCGGCACCTCCAGCTTTGTAGTGATATACCAGATGGCCGATGACGGCACTTCGCCCGAAAGCACAACGCGCTCGACCGCGTAGCTGTCATCGAGAAAAATTTCCTCCGCCGTGCCGCCGCGCGCCGCAATCTCCGCCGCAATTCTTTTTTTGTATTCCTCTTCCACGCCCCGCGCATATAAGTCGCCGTCCAACACGCTTTCGGCTACGGGCAAAAGGGCATCGGCATCCACCTTTGGCGAGAGGAGGGAGGCGGCGGGGAGCAGGACCGCGGCGGTGACGGCAAGGCCTAAAAGCGGCGAGGCAAAGCGGCGCATCTTGCCTTCGGGCAGAAAAAAGTCGCAAAGCGAGGCTAAAAGAGAAAGCGCCAAAACGCGTAAGATGTACGCCCTCATCGGAGCATCACCCCCATATCGGAAAGCCGCGTGAGCATGCCTATTGTCAATATGGACAGCGCGCCCGCGGCCGCTGTCATGCCCGAAAGTGTCGCCAGAATATCGGCCATATCCGTAAGCGCCGCTACGATGCGGCTGTCGGTGGCGGTGGCGCAAATCGCCGCGGCCAGGCGGTACAAAAGAGCGGAAAGCGCCGTTTTGATGACGGGATACAGGGTCAGGAGCAGAAGAAGGAGCATACCCGCGGCACCGGCGGCGTTTTTAACGGTGAGCGCACCGAGGCTCACCGCCTCTGCCGCGTCCGACAAAATGCCGCCCAAAACAGGAATTAAACTGGAGGAGGCGTACTTTATGCCTTTGGCGGTCACGCCGTCCAGCGTGCCGGCCGCGTATCCTGTAACCCCGATGACGGCAGAAAAAATCGTCAGACTTCCGCACACGAGCCAAAGGGCGGCGCGGCGGAAAACGGCGGCGACAAGGCGGAGCGGCTGGCGCGGCGAAAGATTTCCTACTACAGAAAGAGATAAGGAAAGGTACATCGCGGGAACACCTACGCGGCTTATAAGGAGTGAGGCGGCGGCACTTGCCGACAGGAGCGCAGGATGCAAAGCAGCGGCCGAGGGACTGCCTGCCGAGGCGGAAAGAACGGCCAGCGAAGGCAGGGCGGCCCCTGTGAAGGTGGACATATCCTCTGCCGCGCGGCGCGCGACCTCCGCGGCATCGCTTACGGCGGCGGCCGCAAGTCCAACTGCCGAGGCGTAGGCGAGGAAAAAGCCGATTTCCCCCGCACCCTTTTCACCGCCGAGATGCCCTAAAAGACCGGAGAGAACGGAAATACCCGCAATCGTAAGGGGAACAGAAAGCGAGGCATGCACCTCGCCGAAGAGAAAGCGGACAAGCCCCCGCCAGATGCGGTGCAAAAAGCCGCCCTCGGCCCCTTCGGCGAAGGAGAGGGCGGCCTCGCGGAAGCTGAAATCTTCTAAAATTTCCTGTATGCCGGCCTGTCCCTCTTCGCTGATGCCGTCGGCCGCATCGTAAATAGGCTCGGCACTGGCGGGGAGAACCGAGAAAAGCAGAACAAAAAGTAAAAGCAGTTTTTTCATAATCAGAATCCTTATGGCAAAATCGACACCACCGTACTAAAAAGCGAGCGGATAATGGGCATGGAAACGCCGAGAATAACGAGCTTTCCGGCCATTTCCAGCTTGGCGGCCAGCGCGCTCTCGCCCACATCGCGGCAAAGAGCGGCCGTACATTCCGTAATGAAAGCTACGGCAATCACGCGTACCATCGCCCCCACATAGGCGCTTTTGAGACCAATTTCCGCCGAAAGCTCTCCTATATAGGAAAGGATATCGCGCATATAGGGGAGTGTGTAAAACAAAAGAAGGCAGCCGCCGGCAAGGCTTACCAAAACGCCGTGTATGCTTTTTTGCTGGCGGAGCATGGTGGCCAAAAGCGCGGTCACAAGTCCGATGGCGCAAAGGCGCAGAATTTCCAAAGCGGTTCCCCCTAAAGATGAAAGATGCTTTTAATCATTTCAAACAGCGCGCTGATTTCCTTTACCAGTATCATAAGAACAACAATAAGACCGGCCAGCGTTGTCATCATGGCCTGCTCCTCACGCCCTGACCGCACGAGAAGCTGGTGCAGCACCGAAACAATGATGCCGATGGCGGCAATCCGAAAAATCAAATCTACATCCATATTTTCTCCTTAAAATAACAGGATAACGGCGAGGAGGCCGGCCATGGCGCCGGCACTGCCGTACAGCCTTCCAAGGCGGCCCATATCCGCCTCCAGCGCTTGCAAAAGGGAAGAGAGCCGCTCGCGGCAATAGGCAATGTTCTGTAATTGCCCCTCCACATCCGAGGCCGCGAGCCCCCGGGCAAAGCTTTCGAGAATTTCCGTCTCCGCCTTTGCCCATCCGTCCTCCTCTGCGGCGCGGCGGAAGGCACGCACGATATCCGTGTCCTCAGCAAAGCGGGCTGCCGCCCCAAACAGCGGACAGGCGTGCGCTGCCTTTAAAAACGCGTCAGGCAAGGGGGCAAAAACAAAGCGGATTTCCCCCTCCAAAGCTAAAAGGCCCTCCAAAAAACGGCGAAGCGCCGCGAGACGGGCACGGGTGCAGGCACCATAG
Organism: Clostridia bacterium; assembly: GCA_045535515.1. Taxonomy (GTDB): domain Bacteria; phylum Bacillota; class Clostridia; order UMGS1883; family UMGS1540; genus SIG447. Next base: position 72,246 of record JAZSLT010000010.1, read on the forward strand.
CTTTCGCCAATACCCCACGCGCCGAGAATAATGACGCAAATGAGTAAAGCTTTCATGGCCTTTTTGCCTCCTTCTTGTCCCAATTATATGCGTGGTTGTCCAAGCGTATGCCAAAAATCTGCGCCCCTCCCAAAACGAAAAATGCCGAAAAATCGGGAAAAATGAAGGGCAAAGATTTATTTTTAAAAAATTTTCAGAAAAAGCTTGACAATTCCCCTGGCGCGTGGTAAACTATTAAAGCTGTCGCACGAAAGCAATTTGTTTTGAAAAAGTTAATTTTTCTCTTGACAAATCGGGCATCGTGTGGTAGAATGAAATTCCGCCGC
>JAZSLT010000009.1:0-82392 GCA_045535515.1 Clostridia bacterium
AGATACCCATTTGACTCTGCGGCCAAACGGTATACGGCTACTGTGCCGGCAGGGAGCGTAACCGAGAGCACGCCATCTTCCGCACGAGCCGTGACGCCCATGCTCTGCAAAACGGCGGTGCATGTATTTTCTGTGAAGTCACAGGAGGTTTCTTCCTCCGTTTTGCCCGTATTAGAAACTATATAGTACCGGTTGCCGTTTGCCGTTATGGTTTTGCTCCATACGCCACCTGACGCGCTGTCCCCGGTTTCATTTAGAAAGGCGCTCCAGATAGTTTCTGCTTCCACAGCAGAAAGCCAGTTTGCAAGGCCGACCGCACCATTTCCTGCTTTTTGATTTTCGCTATTCCATTGTCTTACGCGGTCAACCAGCACGGCCGCCTCCGCACGCGTGGCATAGCCACCGGCCACAGCAAGGCCTTCCTGTTTCTCGCGGAGGAAGGTGCTGTGCATAAACGATGCCGTATCCACCATTGCCCAGTCATAAAGCGTTGCCGCATCGCCGAACGCGTTTATGGCATCGCCCGAAAGACCGCCGGCTACGCGCATGGCGCGCGCCGCCATTTCCAGCATTTCGCCTCTTGTTATAGGCGTTTCCGGCTTAAAATAGTTTCCGTCCACCTTCAAGAAAACACCTAAATTTCTGCCGATGCGAAGCTCCTTGGCGTATTCCGCCGTGGGTGGTACATCTGCGAAGGTACTGGTTTTGCTTGATGTCAGCCCAAGCGCCCTTATCAGGAACATGCCGTATTCACCGCGTGTTATCTCCTCGCGCGGGGCAAAACGAAGCGCTGTTTCCTCGTTTATGATTTCCCCGTCCTTCAGGCGTGCCACCGCCTGATATGCCCAAGGGGTATCGGCGATATCGTTGTACTTTACTGTCTTATAGTCCGAGAAATCCACCGGATTTGCAAGCGTGATTTCCCAGACCTCCGCTGTAAAATTGCCGCTGGTAACGACAAGCGCATCTGTTCCGCTTGCCGTTTGCCCTTTTCTGCTTGCAGACGCCCATTTACAAGTGGCCGAGAAGCTGCCCAGCGTTCTCCCGGTCGAGGCATCTGTAAGCGGAATGCTTACGGTGCGGCTGCCGTCCGTAAGGTTGACGCCGCCCACTAAGTTCAGAAGGAAAACATACAGTTTTCCATTTGCCGCGTACATCTGCCATTTAATCTCATCATCTGCATAGGCGTTTATAAGCGGATATTTGCCGTTTACAAAGCAATCCAGCAGCATATCCTGCTCCCCACCTGACTTCCACGCCACAATCTCCTGCCATACGGGTCTGTCCATAAACGGGTCCCCCGCGGTGTTAGAGCCTAACTGGTGGTAGCCCCAGCCGGCGGCACCGGCAAACAGAGTCTGGTAGGCATAATGACGGTACTCGTCAATCGTGGGCATATACATATCACTTGGTTCAACCTGATACGCTTTTTGCAAAATGGCGAACGGTTTGCGGCCGCGCGTGGCTTCCTCCGCTTTTTTAGAGCTATCATAAACGCTGGAGCCCGAATCTTGGTCTGCGCCGGGATAATGGTCGTTATCCATATAGTCCGTATACCGCGCGAGCGTAGGGAATAACCCTATAATACCATCACAGGAATACACAACATGGTTCGGGTCCAGTTCGCGGATGGCTACATACCCATCAAGCAAATGTTCTTCCGGCGTCCCTTTCTGGGTTGGTTCATCCTGCAGCTTATATCCGAATAGCGCCGGATGATTTCTCGCTTTTTTAACCGTGTCTCTCGTCTGCTCAATTCGGGCCGGGCTGCCGGCACAGGTATAGGAGTCCCCCATATTCAGCATAACAAGATAGCCGGCCTCGTAGGCTATATCCATTTTCTGTTCCAGCGGGATATTTCCTTCCCCGACAAGCATAATTATTTTCACACCGCCGGCACCGGGGTTTTTGGCAATAACCTTTGTACTCCCACTATTCCCTATGCCAATATTGTATTCTTTTCCGTTTTTGCGGAAAATACCGTCTGCGCCGAGGTAACGCGGACGGTCAAACCGATAAATTCTTTCGGTTTTCACATCCAGAACATGGCCCTCACTATCCAGTATCTCCGCCTTATATGTATATGTCTGCCCTGTCTTATTGGCCGTCATCAGGGATGTGGGAAATTTCCATGTGGCCCGCAGTTTGCCGTCCTCCTCCGCAAAGGAAATCGTTTGCGGCGATTGTAACTCTGTCTCCCCATCCAAAATGGTACACCGCATACTGCCGCCATTTTCCATAACATCGTTGTAGTAGTCGTTAATTTCCGCCGAGATGATGCCCTCTTTCCATTCTGTGTAATAAATCGCTTCATCCGATTCTATCTTGGCTACATCCGGTTTCTTTACCATATACATGGATACATCATCAAAGTAGGCCGAGGTGTTCGCTCCGCCGATACGGATGCAAACTACCGCGCTTATAAACTCCGAACCGTTTTCGGGATATGGTGCAACCATATCTACTACTATTTCGTGCCACTCGCCGTCCTGATAACAAGTGTAGCCGCCGCCTTTTTCAATTCCCATGCTTGTATTATCGCCGTCCGGTACCGCCGCATCATGGAATTTCGTTTCCGTGCTGACAGAGACCTTCACCGGCGTTGCCACCTTATACCACCAGGAAAGCTGATAGGTGGCACCCGGAATCAGATTGCATACATTCTGGTAGGCTCTGCCACGGATGTTGGTTATATTTTGTAAATACAAGCTCCGCTGACCGCCGGGTGTGTGGTTTTCCGCTGTGGAAAAGCGCTCTCCCTGCGGTGTATCCAGTATAAACCACCACGGCTTCGTGCTCGGCTGTGCATACTCAAAGTCTACATTTCCGTGATAAGCATCATCGTCAAGGCCCAAAATGTTCGCCGGTGTGCCTGCCACAGGCGCCTTCTTTTCCGTCGGTTTTTCTTCCGCTATTAACGCATCGTCACTTTGCTGAAGGAAAAAGACATCGTCCACAATAAGGTCGCCTGTTTTGCCGTCCACAAAGTCAGAATGGTTCAAAAGCCTTAGCACCATAGAAACGCCTGTTGTTTCTTTCGGCAAGGTGAAGGCTATCATTTTTGTTGTCCATTGTCCTACCGGAATATCCGTAAAGTTAATCGAAACAACTTTGGTCCATGTTGTGCCGTCCTCATTCTTCAGCGTCACGGTCATTCTTACTTCTGCAGGCGCTGTCTCCGAAAGCTTGTAGAAGGAAGCACCTGCTTCGCATCTGTAAGAAGTCAAGCTGGCCGACCGCTTAAAGGAAAGCGACTGCGTTGCACGCGTTTCCGTGCTTCCGCCGGCATGTATCAACCGCACGGCGCGGTTGCCGGTACGAACAATTTTATTTTCTGCCGCAGCGCCGGATAGGCGGATATCATTATGCTGCACAAGCGTACTGCCAAGATAGTCCTGCGCATCCGAGGCACTGAGGCCCCAGTCGGCCAAAGCCGTTTCGCTGTCTGTGTACTCCATGCCGCCGTTTTTCACGATATCAAGCGCGTCCACAAACGGCGTCAGGGTTGTTTCGGTAATCGTCGTGACACCAAAGGGGTCCTCCTCGGCCGCAACAGGCACGGAAAAACCAAGGACTATGCTGCATAAAATTAATAATGCACACAATTTTTTAATCATATACTACTCACTCTCCTAAACGATATCCCCCGCAGGGCATTAGCCTCATATGCCCTGCAGGGGCGGGGACAACTTAGTGTTCCATAACGCGGTCAATGATTACCGCCGCTTCTGCGCGTGTGGTGTTGCCGCCGGGATTGATGGTGCCGTCGGCATTACCTTTTACTATGCCGAGGGACACCATCGCGGCTACATCGCCTTGCGCCCACTGGGGAATATTAGCCTTATCGGCAAAAGCGTCAAGTGCCGCCGCATCGCCCGATACCTCGCCTTTAAGGCGCATCGCACGGGCAGTCAGTGCCATAAGCTCAGCACGGGTTGCCGGCTTTTCGGGGTCATACATATTATCGCCGCGTCCCTGGAAAATGCCGAGTGCTTTACCGATTGCCAGAGCATCCGCATATTCCGCATAGGGCTTTACATCCGCAAAGTTCTCGGTGGCATCCGCCGTAAGACCGAGAGCACGGACGAGGAACATCGCATAGTCGCCGCGTGTTACATTCGCCTGCGGCTCGTAAAACATGGAAATATCTTCGTTCAGAATTTTCTTCTCATGCAGCTTGGCAACTGCCTGATAGGCCCATGGTGTCTTGTAAATATCGTTGTACTTTACCATCTTGTAGCCGGAGAAAGCCACAGGTGTATCCAGCGTGATTTCCCAGACCTCCGCCGTGAAGCTTTGGGAATCTATCACAAGCTTATCGGTTCCTTGTATGCTTCCTTCTCCGCCCCACTTGCAATTTGCCGTAAAGCCACCAAGGGTTTTACCTGTCGAAGCATCTGTAAGCGGAATTTCTACAGTCTTGCTGCCGCTTGTCGCGCCAATGCCGCCCACACAGTTTAAAACAAAGGCATAAAGCTTGCCGTCCACAGCATACAGCTGCCATTTAATCGCATCGTCCGCATAGGCGTTTATAAGCGGATATTTACCGTTTACAAAGCAATCGAGTAAGGCATCCTGTTCGCCGCTTTCTTTCCAGTTCACAATTTCTTTCCAGACGGGTCTATCCATAAACGGCGCGCCCGCGGTGTTGGAGCCAATCTGGTGATAGCCCCAGCCGGCGGCACCGGCAAACAGCGTCTGGTACGCATAGTGTCTGTATTCATCAATGGTGGGCATATACATATCCTTCGGCTCGACCTGATAAGCTTTTTGCAAAATGGCGAAGGGTTTGCGGCCACGAGAGGCCTCGCCTGCTTTCTGCGAGCTATAATGAATGATGGAGGCGGAATCTGCATTACCCGGATAATGGTCGGTATCCATATAGTCTGTATATCTTGCCAGCCTCGGGAACGCGCCCTCCACGCTATCATCCGAATAGATAACATGGTTCGGGTCAAGCTCACGGATAGCCACATAGGCCTCCAACAAATGTTCCTCCGGCGTTTCTTTTTGTGTCGGTTCATCCTGCAGCTTATATCCGAATAGTGCCGGATGGTCTTTTGCCGCACGCACGGTATCTCTCGTCTGCATAATCTGCGTGGGACAGCCGGCACAAATTAAACTGCCGCCCATGTTCAGCATAACGAGATAGCCGGCTTCATAAGCCATATCCATCTTGTCGATGAGGTCAATATCTCCTTCGCCGACCAAAAGCACTATCTGTACACCGCCCGCGCCCGGGTTCTGCGCTATAATCTTCGTGGTGGCGCTGTTGCCGACACCGATGTTGTATTCTTTTCCGTTTTTGCGGAAAATGCCGTCTACGCCCAGATAATGCGGCCTGTCAAACCGATAAATCTTGTTCGTTGCCACTTGCAGAATATTGCCATCCTTATCCATGATTTCTGCGCGGTACGAATAGGTCTGGCCTGTTTTATTAGCTTCCATCACGGAAGTAGGGAAATCGCCTTCTGCCAGCATGATGCCATCTGCATCTTCCGTAAAGGGTACAGTCGCAGCCGGCATCAATTCCTTGTCGCCATCCAAAATGGTATAGCGCATGGAGCCGCCACGCAAGGTTTCCTTATAGTAATTATCTACCGTCGCGGAAATGGTGCCCTCTCTCCACTCGGTATAGTAAATCGCCTCGTCCGACACTACCTTTGCCGGGTCCGGCGCCTTTACCATATACATAGTTATATCGTCAAAGTATGCCGCGCCCTTGGCGCCGCCGATGCTGAAATAAATCTCGGCGCTGAGTACTTGCCCACCATGGGGTGGATACGGCGCCGTCCACTCCAGCACCATCTCATGCCACTCGCCGTCCTGAAACGCCGGGTAACCACCGCTTACCTGCGGTCCGAAGTTTGTTCCGTATGCTCCCGGCACCTCTTTGTCCCAGAATTTTCCTGTAGAACCAATGGTCGTTTGCACGGGCGTTGCCACCTTGTACCACCAGGAAAGCTGATAGGTGGCACCCGGAACGAGGTCGGTAACATGCTGATACGCTCTGCCGCGGATGTCGGTTATGTTTTCCATATACAGGCTTCGACTGCCGCCCGGTGTGTGGTTTTCGGCGGTGGAAAAGCGCTCCTCGTGCGGCGTATCCAGCACAAACCACCACGGGGTACTGCCCGGCTGGTCATACTCAAAGTCCGTATTTCCATGATGCTCAGGGTCATTAAGGCCAATCATATTTTCCGGCGTGCCTTCTACACGCGGCTTCTTCTCCACCGGTTTTTCGGCGGCTATCATTTTCTCATCGCATTCCTGCAAAAACACAACATTATCAGCAATTACATCACCCTTGCCCGACATGCGAATCTGCAAGCTTGCGGAAAGGGTTTCCACCGGCAAGGTGAAGGAAATAAGCCTTCTCACCCACTGCCCCACCGGAATATCGGAAAATGGAATGGAAAAGCGTTTTTCCGTTTGTCCACCTTCCCCATTGTCGAGATTTACAATGGCCACAACCGTGATGGAGCTTGTTTCGGAAACCTTGTAAAGGGAAGCACCCACCTCACACTTATAAGAGGCCAGCGTTTCCGAGCGCTTGAAGGTGGCGGTCTGTGCCATAAGGGTCAACCCATCTGATGTCGGATTTATCATACGCACGGCGCGATTGCCGTCCTCTACAATCCGGGATGCGGCATCGCCATCTGTAACGCGCTTATCGTTATGTATGAAAACTTCGCTCCCTAAAAACCTCTGGTCCTCTATCGGGGAACCCAGGCTCCAGCTTGCCAAGGCATTTGCAGCCGAAGTATACTCAAGGCCTCCGTTTGCAATAATGGAAAGTGCGTCCACAAAAGGCGTCAATGTTGTCTTTTCAATTTCCGCAACGCCAAATGGGTCTGCCTCGGCTACAGCCGGCACAGCAAAGCCGACAGCTATGGCGAGAAAAAGTAATAGCGCGCACAGTTTTTTTGTCATGTCAAAAAGTCCTCCTGTCTTTTTGTTTCTCGTGTCGCCTATTTTTTTAGATACATTCTTCTCTTATTTTATAAATTTCAAAGACCTCTGTCAATATGAAATATTGCCATTTTTTCTATTTTTTGTCCTAAAACACAGGCTTTGACATCGCAAAATGGTGTCTTTCCATAGCGCGGTCGATGATTACCGCCACTTCTGCGTGCGTGGTATTGCCACCGGGATTTACGGTGGCATCGACATTACCGCCAAACTGCTGCCTCTATGATTTCATTCTAACATTTACAAAAAAAGCTGTCAAGGCAAAAACGGACGACTTTTTCGGTTTATGTCCAAAAACACCGTTTTTTCTTTTGCATCCTTTCTTTTTTATGCCAAAATAGACATTTTTTTCGTTTTTTGTCGCAGGAAGCAACTTTTTTCATTCGTTTTTTGCTACATATACCTTGTCAAAAAATTTTTTATGTAAAAAGCGGAAAGGCTTTTGCATTTCCGCTTTAACATTTTTATTGTTCGGGGAGGATTTTTCAGTTGTTCATAACGCGGTCAACAATTACTGCCGCCTCGGCGCGTGTGGTATTGCCGTTGGGGTTTACGGTGCCATCGGCATTACCTTTTACAATTCCCATGGAAACCATGGCGGCAACATCGCCGGCTGCCCATTCGGGGATAAGTGCTTTATCCGAGAAGGCATCAAGAGATGCGGCATCGCCTTCTGCCGCTTTGCCTACAAGGCGAAGGGCACGGGCGGTGAGTGCCATAAGCTCGGCGCGTGTGGCCGGCTTTTCGGGGTCATACATATTTTCGCCACGGCCATTGAATATGCCAAGTGCCTTACCGATTGCAAGTGCATCGGCGTATTCGGCGTAGGGCTTTACATCTGCGAAGTTTTCGGTAGCTTCAGCCGTGAGGCCGAGGGCACGAACGAGGAACATCGCATAGTCACCACGGGTTACATTCGTCTGCGGCTGGTAGAGCATGGAAACATCTTCATTCAGAATGTTCTTCTCATGCAGTTTGGCAACAGCCTGGTATGCCCAGGGTGTCTTGTAAATATCATTGTATTTTACTATCTTGTGACCGGCAAAATTTGCGGGTGTGTTGAGCGTGATTTCCCAAGTCTGCGCCGTGAAGGAGGGAACTTCAATCGTGAGCTTATCGGTTCCGCTGGCACTTCCCGTTCCACCCCACTTGCAATTTGCCGTGAAGCCGCCCAGGGCTTTTCCTGTCGAGGCATCCGTCAGCGGAATTTCTACGGTCTTGCTGCCATCCGTAGCGCCAACGCCGCCTACACAGTTGAGTACAAAGGCATAGAGTTTGCCATCCACAGCATACAACTGCCACATAATTTCTTCATCCTCATAGGCGTTGATAAGCGGATATTTGCCGTTTACGAAGCAATCATGAAGGGCGTCCTGTTCGCCGCTTTCTTCCCATTGTACGAGTTCCTGCCAGATGGGCCTGTCATACACGGGGTCGCCGTCGGTGTTGGAGCCGAGCTGATGGAAGCCCCAGCCGGCAGCACCGGAGAACATCGTCTGATATGCGTAGTGACGGTATTCGTCAAGTGTAGGCATATACATATCTCTCGGTGCAACCTGATAAGCCTTCTGCAAAATGGCGTAAGGCTTGCGGCCGCGGGAGGCTGCTTCTGCATTTTCAGAAGTGTCAAAAATATGATACGCCGAGTCTTGGCCACCGGGATAGTGGTCACTGTCCATATAGTCGGTGTAACGCGCGAGTTTCGGGAATTCGCCGTCAATACCGTCACAAGAGTAGATAACATGGTTCGGGTCGAGCTCGCGGATGGCCACATAACCATCACGCAGGTATTCGTCCTTCGTCAGCTTCTGGGTAGGCTCATCCTGCACCTTATAGCCAAAGAGCGCCGGATGGTCTTTTGTTTTTCTAACGGTGTCTCTCGTCTGCTGAATTTTGGCAGGGGAACCGGCGCACATCGTGCTTGTACCCATGTTCAGCATAACCATAAGTCCGGCTTCATACGCCATATCCATTCTTTCCAGAATCGGAATGGTTCCTTCACCAACCAGCATAATGACTTCTACGCCGACCGAAAGCGGGTCTCTTGCTATCAGCTTCGTGTTACCGCCGTTGCCGACACCAATGTTGTATTCCTTGCCGTTTTTGCGGAAAATACCGTCTACACCAAGGTAATGCGGTCTGTCAAAGCGAAAAATTTTGTCTGTTTTTACCTGCAGGACATTGCCGTCCCTGTCGATAATTTCAGCTTTATAGAAATAGGTCTGTCCTTTTTTGTTGGCTTCCATCAAAGAGGTGGGGAAAGCACCTTCTGCGGTGATGGCACCGTCTGCCCCTTCAATAAAGGGTACGGTAACGGGAGCCATCAGTTCCTTATCCCCATCTAAAATGGTGTAGCGCATAGAGCCGCCGCGCATAACTTCCTCAAAATAGGGGTCTGCGGTAGCATTTATGGTGCCTTCGCGCCATTCGGTATAGTAAATCGCCTCGTCGCTTTTTACCGCGGCGGCATCCGGCATTTTTACCATGTAAAATTCCACATCGTCAAAATACGCAGAGCAGGTCGGGCCGCCTATACGGATACAGACTTCTGCGCTGAGGTCTCTGCCGCCGTCGGCCGGATACGGCACAGCCCATTCGAGTACAATCTCATGCCACTCACCATCCTGATAGGCAGAATAACCGCCGCCAAGAGTTGGTCCGAAGTTTGTTCCGTATTCGCCGGGCTTGGGTTTATCCCAGAATTTTACTTCAGAACTGATGGTGGTCTGCGTCGGCTGTGCCACCTTGTACCACCAGGAAAGCTGATAGGTGGCACCGGGTACAAGGTCGCCGACCTTTATGTATGCTCTCCCGCGGATATCGGTGATGTTCTGGAGCAGAATACTCTGCGTGCCGCCCGGCGTATGGTTTTCTTCTGTGGAAAAACGCTTTTCGGCCGGTGTGTCTGCCAGGAATATCCACGGACCTTCGCCGGGATTATAGTAGTCGGACTCTTCCGCCGGCTGGGCATATTCAAAATCTGCATTGCCACCGTTCGGGTAGAGGTTGCCGATAAGGTTTTTCGGCTGGCCTTCTAAGGCCGGCTTTTTCTCAATGGGCTTTACTTCATCAATCAGCTTCTGGTCTGCTTCCTGATTGAACACAGCATCGTCAATAATAATATCACCCTTGCCGGTCATACGGATAACCAGTAAAATGCTTATGGTTTCTGCCGGCAGTGTGAAAGCGGCCATTTTTCTGACCCACTGGCCCTCCGGGGCATCGCTGAACGCAATCTGCACACTCTTTTCAACCTGACCGCCCTCGCCGTCATCCAGAGTTACGATGGCGTTTAATGCAATAGAGCTCGTGGGAGAAACCTTATATACCGAAAGACCGTATTCACACCTATAGGCGGTGAGGGATTCCGAACGCTTGAAGGCGGCACTCTGATTGACCATCGTCTGTCCTTCTGCGTTGTTATTTATCAGACGGAGGGCGCGGCCGCCCTCGCTCACAAGTTGCGAAGCAGGGTCACCCGTTTCAATCCCTTTATTGTTGTGCCTTACAAGGTCACTGTTCAGAAAATTCTGCCCTTTTACAGGTGTAACAATGCCCCAGTCTGCCAGCGAGTCTTCTGTCGCTGTATGCTCGAATCCGCCGTTACCGATAATGGAAAGAGAGTCCTTGAACGGAACCAGGGTAAGTTCTTCCACTTCTCTCAGGCCAACTTCCTCCATAAAGGACGGCCCCGCAGCCATAGCCGGCACGGAAAACCCGATTGCCATACTACACAGAAGAAACAGTGCACAAATTTTTTTAATCATCTTTCTTCACTCCTTATGGATTGTTCCCGCGGGGAACCTTATGGTTTCATTCTAACATTTTTGAAAAAAAGCTGTCAATACGAAAATGGACAACTTTCGCGTTTTATGTCCAAAAGCAGAGTTTCACCTTTGGTAGATTTACTTGTTTATACTAAAATGGACAATTTTTTCGTTTTTTGTCCTAAAATACAACTCTTGTATTTATTTTTTCTGTGTAAGCCTTTTCAAGAAGATTTTTTATGCAAAAAGCGGAAAGGCAAATGCCTTTCCGCTTTAGCATTTTTATTGTTCGGGGAGGATTTTTCAGTTATTCATAACGCGGTCGATGATTACCGCCGCTTCTGCGCGTGTGGTATTGCCGCTGGGGTTTACCGTGCCGTCGGCATTTCCTTTTACAATACCCATTGATACCATCGCGGCTACATCGCCTTGCGCCCACTCGGGGATATTGGCTTTATCGGAAAAAGCACCAAGAGAAGCCGCATCGCCTTCCACCGCTTTTCCTACAAGGCGAAGGGCACGGGCGGTCAGGGCCATAAGCTCAGCACGGGTTGCCGGCTTTTCGGGGTCATACATATTATCGCCGCGTCCCTGGAAAATGCCGAGTGCTTTACCGATTGCAAGTGCATCGGCGTATTCGGCGTAGGGCTTTACATCTGCGAAGTTTTCGGTAGCTTCAGCCGTGAGGCCGAGGGCACGAACGAGGAACATCGCATAGTCGCCACGGGTTACATTCGTCTGCGGCTGGTAGAGCATGGAAACATCTTCATTCAGAACTTTCTTCTCATGCAGTTTGGCAACAGCCTGGTATGCCCAGGGTGTCTTGTAAATATCGTTGTACTTTACAATCTTATAGCCGGAGAAATTGGCAGGCGTATTCAGCGTAATTTCCCAGGTTTGTGCTGTGAAGTTTTGGGAATTTATTACAAGCTTGTCGGTCCCCTGTACGCTTCCTTCTCCGCCCCACTTACAGGTGGCCGAGAAACCGCCTAAAGCTTTTCCTGTCGAGGCATCCGTCAGCGGAATTTCTACGGTCTTGCTGCCATCCGTAGCGCCAACGCCGCCTACACAGTTGAGTACAAAGGCATAGAGTTTGCCATCCACAGCATACAACTGCCACTTAATTTCTTCATCCTCATAGGCGTTGATAAGCGGATATTTACCGAATACGAAACAATCGAGAAGGGCATCCTGCTCGCCATTTGCTTTCCACTGTACAATTTCCTGCCAAACAGGTCTGTCCATAAAGGGGTCGCCTGCAGTGTTGGAGCCTATCTGGTGATAACCCCAACCGGCGGCACCTGCAAACAGCGTCTGGTAAGCATAGTGTCTGTATTCATCAATAGTTGGCATATAAAGGTCCCTTGGCAGAACCTGATAAGCCTTCTGCAAAATAGCGAAGGGCTTGCGGCCGCGAGAGGCTGCCTCTGCGTTTTCTGAAGTCTCATAAATGTCGCTGGCAGAGCCGGCTCCACCGGGATAATGGTCACTATCCATCCAGTCGGTATAGCGGGCCAGTTTCGGGAATTCACCGTCAATACCGTCACAAGAGTAGATAACATGGTTCGGGTCGAGCTCGCGGATGGCCACATAACCATCACGCAGGTATTCTTCCTTCGTCAGCTTCTGTGTAGGCTCATCTTGTATCTTGTAGCCAAAGAGCGCCGGATGGTCTTTTGTTTTTCTGACGGTGTCTCTCGTCTGCTGAATTTTGGCAGGTGCACCGGCACACATGGTACTTGTTCCCATGTTCAGCATAACGAGGAGTCCGGCTTCATGAGCCATATCCATTCTTTCCAAAATCGGGATATCGCCTTCACCAACGAGCTGGATAATCTGCACGCCGCCGGCGCCGGGGTCCTTTGCGATAACCTTCGTGCTGGCACTGTTACCGACACCAAGGGTGTATTCTTTTCCGTTTTTGCGGAAAATACCGTCTGCGCCAAGGTAATGCGGTCTGTCAAAACGATAGATTTTGTCTGTTTTGACCTGCAGGACATTGCCGTCCTTATCGATAATTTCAGCTTTATAGAAATAGGTCTGTCCTTTTTTGTTGGCTTCCATCAAAGAGGTGGGGAAACCACCTTCCGCGGTGATGGCACCGTCTGCGCCTTCGATAAAGGGTACGGTAACGGGAGCCATCAGTTCCTTATCACCATCTAAAATGCTGTAACGCATACTGCCACCGCGCATAGCATCCTTATAGTAGTTATCCACTGTCGCGGAAATAGTGCCCTCTCTCCACTCGGTATAGTAAATCGCTTCATCTGAGGCTATCTTTGCGGCATCCGGCAGCTTTACCATGTAGAAGGATACATCGTCAAAGTATGCCGAACCGTTTGCGCCACCGATGCGGATACAAACCTCTGCACTAAGGTCACTTCCACCGTCGGGCGGATACGGCACTGTCCACTCCAGTACCATCTCATGCCACTTGCCGTCTTGATAGGCAGAATAACCGCCACCAAGAGTAGGACCGAAGTTTGTTCCGTATTCTCCGGGCGCGGGCTTATCCCAGAATTTTACTTCGGAGCTGATGGATGTTTGCACAGGTGTTGCTACCTTATACCACCAGCAGAGCTGATAGGTAGCACCGGGTATAAGGCCGGTGATGTCCTGATATAATCTGCCACGAATATCGGTGATGTTCTGGAGAAGGAGGCTCTGCTTGCCGCCCGGGGTATGATTTTCATCTGTAGAAAAGCGTTTTTCTGCGGGGGTGTCCAGGATGAAGGACCACGGTTTTTCCTGTGTCTGTGTATATTCAAAGTCCACATTTCCACCGTGCTCAGGGTCGAGCGTACCCATATGGTTGGGAATCTGGCCTTCCACCAGCGGCTTTTTCTCCGTCGGCTTTACTTCGTCAATCAGCTTCTGGTCTGCTTCCTGCAGGAAGACAACATTATCGGCAATCATATCACCCTTGCCTGTCATGCGAATCTGCAATTGCACACTTAAGGTCTCTGCCGGCAAGGTAAAGGTAGCTAGTCTTCTTACCCACTGGCCTACCGGGATGTCGCTGAAAGCAACCTGAACGCGCTTCTCCGTTTGTCCGCCATCCCCATCGTCGAGTGTTACGATGGCCACAACCGCGATAGAGCTTGCTTCAGAAACCTTATATATGGAAGCACCCATCTCACACTTATAAGAAGTCAGGGTTTCCGAACGCTTGAATGCGGTGGACTGATTAATCATAGAAAGGCCTTCCGCCTCCGGATTTATAATACGCACAGCGCGGGCGCCATCCTCTACAATCCGGGACGCGGCATCTCCCTCTGTTGCGCCCTTATCATTATGTATGATAACTTCGCTTCCCAGAAAATTCTGGTCCTTCATTGGGTGAACGGTCCCCCAGCTTGCGAGCGATGTCGCGGTTTCTGTGTACTCAAGGCTTCCGTTTGATATAATTTCAAGCGAATCCTTGAAGGGAGTCAGTGTAGTCTTTTCGATTTCCGTAAAACCGAAGGGTTGTTCTGCTGCAGTAGCCGGCACAGAAAACCCGATTGCCATACTACACAGAAGAAACAGTGCACAAATTTTTTTAAGCATCTTTCTTCACTCCTTATCGATTGTTCCCGCGGGGAACCTTATGGTTTCATTATAATATTTTGAAAAAAAGCTGTCAATACGAAAATGGACAGCTTTCGCGTTTTATGTCCAAAAGCAGAGTTTCACCTTTGGTAGATTTACTTGTTTATACTAAAATGGACAATTTTTTTCGTTTTTTGTCCTAAAATACAACTCTTGTATTTATTTTTTCTGTGTAAGCCTTTTCAAGAAGATTTTTTTATGCAAAAAGCGGAAAGGCAAATGCCTTTCCGCTTTAAAAACTTATGCTTGGGGAGGAATTTTTGCTATTCCCCACGCCTTTACAACTCGTTTTCGCCGTATTCTATTGCGCGTCCCGCAGGTGCGATTGCCGATAAATTCCAGGAGAAGAACTTAAGCGTATCCGTAGCGCCAAGCTCTGTGATTACATCGCCGTCCTCAAGGAAGTTTACCAGCTTTGGTATTTCACCGTCATACTTGTACCATGCGCCATAAGTGCCACTCGGCAGAGATACGGCGGCACCGTCCTCATAGGCCGCGAGGTATATGCCGTCCTTTTTAAGGTAGCCATTGGTTTCAGATGCCAAGCGATATACAACCACCGCGCCGGGGGGTAAGGTAACCTGAAGCTGCTGTTCGTCATCCAGGTACGCCGACACGCCCTTGCTTTGTAAAACGGCGGTGCGTGTGGCAAACTGGTGCGTGCGGGCCGCTGTGGATTGCACGGTATCACCGGCGTTGGCAACGAGCCAATAGGTGTTTCCGTTTGCCGTTATCGTTCTGTCCCAGATGCCGCCTGCTGTCATGTTACTTTCTGTTTCATTCAAAAAGGCATTCCAGACAGTTTCTGCTTCTTGTGCAGACGACCAGTTTGCGTAGCCGTTTGCGAAGTTTCCTTCTTTCGGCTCTTCGCCCTTCGTTTTCCATTGTCTGATATGGTCAATCAAAACGGCTGCTTCTGCACGCGTGGCATAGCCATCAGCCTCGGCGAGACCATCCCGTTTTTCCGCAAGGAAGGTGCCGTGCATAAATGATGCCGTATCCAAAAGCGCCCAGTCGTAAAGCGTCGCCGCATCGCCAAACGCGTTTATAGCATCGTCCGAAAGGCCGCCGGCTACGCGCATGGCGCGCGCCGCCATTTCCAGCATTTCGCCTCTTGTTATGGGCGTTTCCGGCTCAAATCTGTTGCCGTCCAATTTCAGGAAAATTTTGTGGTATCTGCCGATTGCCAGTTCTTTGGCATATTCATCTGTTTTCGATACATCGGCAAAGTTACTTGTCGTTTTTGCCGTCAGCTCCAGCGCCCTTATCAGGAACATGCCGTATTCGCCGCGCGTTACATTCGTATAAGGGGCAAAACGAAGCGCTGTTTCTTCGTTGATAATCTCCTCCGCCTTCAGACGGGCAACCGCCTGATATGCCCAGGGTGCATCGGCGATATCGTTATACTTTACTGTCTTATAATGCGAGAAATCTACAGGGTTTGCAAGCGTGATTTCCCACACCTCTGCCGTAAAGCTTCCGATGGTAACGGAAAGATTATCGGTTCCGCTTGCCGTTTGCCCTCTTCTTGCCGCCGGGCCCCATTTACAGGTGGCCGAGAAGGCACCGAGATTTTTGCTAAGCGAGGCATCGCGCACCGGAATATTTACAGTCTGGCTTCCGGATTTGTTATTTACACTACCCACGCGGTTGACGATAAAGGCGTAAAGCTTACCTTCGGCGGCATACAGCTGCCACATCATGTCGTCATCTTCGTAGGCACCAAGCATCGGGTATTTGCCGTTTACGAAGCAGTCATACATCATGTCCTGCTCGCCGCTTTCCTCCCACGCGACTACATCATTCCAGACAGGCTGTTCCATGAAGGGAGGTCCACCATCATTTTTGCCGAAGCGGTGATAACCCCAGCCGGCAGCACCGGCAAACAAGGTCTGGTACGCGTAGTGACGAAACTCGTCAATGGTCGGAAGATACGAATCGGAATCATTAAAGTAAGCCTTCTGTAAAATAGCAAAGGGCTTCCGGCCGCGGGAGGCTTTCTCTGCCAGCTCCGAGGTCATGGAAATAATCTGGCCCGAGTTGTTTCTGCCCGGATAACTATCGCTATCCATATAGTCGGTGCATCTGGCAAGCTCCCAGAAAGCACCATATACACCGTCATCGGAATAAATAACATGGTTCGGGTCCAGCTCGCGAATGGTTACATATCCGTTTATAAGATGCTCAAGCGGCGTTCCTTTTTGTATCGGTTCATCCTGCAGCTTATAGCCAAAGAGTGCCGGATGGTTCTTGACCTGATTTACAATATTGATAGTGTTGAGAACACTTCCGGGGCTACCGGCGCAGGAGTGGCTGTTGCCCAGGTTCACCAAAACGAGGAGGCCGTGCTCGTGTGCGTAGTCGAGCCTTTCCGTCAGCGTATGGTCGCCATCGCCTACCATCAGGACAATCTGGATGCCGCTATCGGCCGCACCCTGGTCGAGCCAATACATGTTACAAGAGTTTGCAACGCCGAGGTTATATTCCTTGCCGTTTTTGCGGAAAATGCCGTCGGCGCCGAGATAGCGCGGACGGTCAAACCGATAAATAGCGTCCTGCATTGTCTGCAGTACATTCCCCTCGCTATCGAGCATTTCGGCGCGGTACGAATAGGTCTGGCCTTTTTTGTTTGCTATCATGAGGGATGTGGGGAAAGTCCAGTTTGCCACCAGTTCGCCGTCTACTTCCGCAAAGGAAACGGTCTCGGGTGTTTGCAGTACCTTTTCCCCATCCATGATGGTACAACGCATGCTGCCGCCCGTCATGGCTTCTTCGTAATACGGGTCTACCGTTGCATAAACAACGCCCTCTTTCCACTCTGTATAATAAATTGCCTCGTCGGAGTAGACATTGGCTACATCCGGCAGCTTTGTCATATACAGCGAAACATCGTCTATATAAAGCACCGCTTCATTGGTGGAACTGGAGGAACGAAGGCGAAGCCGCGCACTTGAAAAGCTATCGTATCCTTCCGGCGGGTAAGGGGCAACAAAATCATGCAAAAACTGATACCAGCCGCCGTCCTCCACCTTTTGTTGGTATGTATAGCCTGCACCGGAAGGAATTTGCGTATGCACCTCTCCCTCCCCGGGGTCATACACATACCAGTCAATTTCATAACCAAAGGTCGTGGCGTTTTCAGAGCCTACCTTTATGAAAGCTTCCAGCTGGTAGGTCGCGCCCGGCACGATGCTGGTCGGTATCTTATGATAAGCCGTTGCTCTTGTATAACTCGGCGAGGTTGTGAGAAGCGCACTGCGGCTTCCGCCGGTTGTGTGATTTTCCGCCGTAGTGAAGGATTGTGCAGACGGCGTAGAAGACGCGAATGACCACGGGGCAAAGCTGCCTGTTTGTACCGTTTCAAAGTCACAATTTCCGTCTTTTGCATCGCTGGGCAAATCTAAAATATTGGCCTCTGTCCCCGCGACCGGATATTTTTTCTCAGTAGGGCGCGCTTCCGCTATAAAGGTAGCGTCACATTCCTGCAGGAAGGAAATATCGTCCCAGATGAGTTCAGAGCCGCTCGTACAACGAAGCACGAGCGAAATGCTTTCTATGTCGCCCGGAAGCGTAAAGGCTACTATTTTCCGCGTCCATTGGCCTACCGGCGCCTCTTCCAAGGCAAAACCAAGCTCTATGCGGTCCGACACGCCGTTTCGTGTGAATATCGCCGCTATCTGTGCACCGCCCTTATCGTTCAACCGATAAACGGATGCACCCAGCTCGCATCTGTACTCTTCCATGGAGGCGGAACGCTTTAGCGAAAAACCCTGCGAAGCATTGTTAGAAGCACCGACTCCTAACTGCGCATCATTCGTAACACGAAGCGCGCGGTTGCCGTTATATACAATCTGCGTCTTAGCCTCGCCGGTTGTCTTGTTCTTATCGTTCAGATTAAAGACCGTGCCACCTATCTTGCTTTCATCGTTAGTGGTATACGCGGACAGGCCCCAGGCGGTCAAAGCGGTGGCGCTGGCCGTGTATTCAAAGCCGCCGTTTTGTATAAGTTCCAAGGAATCCTCCATAGGTATTAATCTGTTCTCGGAAAGAAATTCCTCCTCAATCCCTACTGCCGCGGAAACCGGCAAAGCAAAGCTTAGTGCCATACAGAGCAGAAGAATTAACGCGCTGAGTTTTTTTGTCATGTTTTATATCCCTCTTTTCCCTTTTGTTGTACTCGGTCACACAAGCTACATAGGCGACCAAAACATCCAATTAAACATTTTATATTATACCATAATCTGCACCTCGCCGTCAATGTGTTTTGTGTATTTTGTCAGAAAAAAAGCAAAAGACGGATGAGGTCTTTCTCATCCGCCAAAATTCATGTTTTTCTCGTTCTACCCCTTTGGGTTTTCCAAAAAGCGCGCAAGCTTTCCGGCAAGCTCCGTAAGCTTTGTTTTTTTCATATAAAAGCTGTTTTCGCCATTTTCAAAAATTGCGTAATTCAAAGCATCGTACGGATAATAGGCCAGTGTCGTTGTGCTGCCGTCCTGTAAGGTGTAGACAATGGATGCAGAAGGCGTCTTTCCCCGCACATCCACTACTTTTGAAACGGTCCCGTCCACCGTCAGAGCAGACAATTCCAGATACATGGACTTAAAAGCATCCTCGCCCGCCGGCTTGTCGTTGACCATGTATTTTACAGTTTCGCCCTCTTGTACCATTTCCATTTTTGCCTCTGTTCCTGACAAGGAAAGCGCAATGCTTTTCACCGTGTCTATCGGGATAAGGGTTGTCATTTTTTCCAGAATATCAAACGGCGTAACTGACATAAAGGAAAGTGTTTCCTTCCCCATTTCGTATATGGTTTCTTTGCCGTCTACATAAACATAGCTTTCTCCGTTTCGGGTACCCACAAAAAACCGTATCGTTTCCGTATCGGTGGAAACCTCTGCATAATCGCCCGAAAACCCGAATGTATCCTTTTTAACAAGGTTCTCCGCGGCAATGCCGGATGCCGTAATTTTACTAATCGGCAGCAGCAGTTTTTCCTGTACCAGCGTGTCATTTGCATCGCGCCCTTCAGGGCTTTCAATAAACCACGCGGAAACCGCACCGGAAGGCGTCCCTTCGGCGGGCGCTTTATAAACTACGCGAAATGTCTCACCGCTTTTGTTTATGGCAATGGCGCGAATGTCAGAAAAATTCAGGTTGGTAATCGTCATAACACGGAACGCGGAAAGCGGATTTAAAAACGGGCTGATAGTTCCGGAGGGAACCTGGTAAACCGCGGAATTGCTGTCAAGGCAGACATAGTATCCGTCTCCGGTCGCGGTCATGTCCCCTATAAAAAACAAGGTTTTATTGCCTTCTTTGTCGGACAAGGTTACCGAGGCCTTCGGCGTATCCAACCCGTAAAGCTCCAAATTATCCGGCGCGTCCGCAATTTTGACATCTGCCGAAAGGGATGCGGCAGAAAAGCAAAGGGATTCTATTCGCTCGGGATAAAGCGTAATGGAAGGCGCCCCTTCCACAAGCCACCCATCCCCTTCCCGTATAAATGCAAATGTTCCCGTTTCGTTTTCAACACAAAGCTTTTGCACAAGGTCGGTTTGCAGGGAAAGAAGCGGGATGGCGGGCTTTGATGTGGAGCCCGTTATGTTCTCGTCCGGCTCATAATTTTGCAGAAAAAAGTATGCACCGCCCAAAACGGCAAATACAAGCAGAAACGAAACGATGGTTTTCCAATGCCTCACAGATGACGCCTCCTTTTCCATGTCCGGATGCCCATGGCAAAGAAACCAAGTGCCGGCACTACCCCGACAAGTACGATGTAAAAGACCGTCATACTGTCGCTCAGCATCACCATACGCATAAATAAGCTTTTCGGAGATACGGAAAGCAGAGCCGATTCATCATGGTTTATGAATTTCGCGGCGCCGTACAGGAAGGAGCGATTGCCGAGAGCAGCCTCGTCCATGAAGAAGGCATCATACATCTGATAAGAGCCGGAAACCACAAGCCGTCCCATGTCGTTTCCTTCCTTGGATTTTCTCTCCATCGCCGCGGCCAATGCCATTTTTCCTTCGCGGATATTCTCTGTCACATTCCGGTCGGAGCCGTGCACGGAAAAGGCAGCATCCGTAGTGGTTGCCAGCGGCACAAATTCCACATTTTCCGCTTCCGAAAGAGCAAGGCTCCGGGAAAACATGAATACGGTGCCAAGACCTTTGGCACTAATCTCCTCGGTTATGGTGTGCTGGCCCATATCCGGCACAAACATATAGGAATAGTTT
This sequence comes from Clostridia bacterium, assembly GCA_045535515.1. Lineage (GTDB taxonomy): Bacteria > Bacillota > Clostridia > UMGS1883 > UMGS1540 > SIG447. The sequence continues at coordinate 20,570 of JAZSLT010000009.1, forward strand.
AAGGTACGGGAGGAATCCCCCTCGCAAACAAGGTCATGGTATAGCGTCACGCCCCAGAATTCCTTTAAATACTGTTCAAGGCGCGGCAGAGGCTTCTGGCGCGCATCCAGACAGATATGTGCGCCTTTTCCACCGGACAAGAAAGCATCCAGCTTTAAAATTTCCTCTTCGGTAAAATCCTCTGCCGGTGCCATGATGTACACCGCATCCATCTCATCGGGGATTTCCTCCGTTTTGAGGTCAATCTGGTAGGTTTCCATATTTTCTTTTTGCAACGCATCAATTACCGCGGCAGAATCTCTTTCGCTGTGTGCCACGGTAAACAGCGTCTTTTGCGTTTTGTCGGATGCCACATAGGCAACTGCACGCGTTATGCCCTGTTCCAGCGCAAAATAGGCATTATCATAGCTTTGTCCCGTTTGTGTGGTATAACCCTGATACATCTCGCTCGGCAAGATGGCGCGATACCGTTCGCCGCGCTCCAGAACGATTGTATTTTGCTGCACCGCTATACCCTTGTCTGTAAAACGGCGGGCGGAAATCGGGTCGGTATTGGGGTCACTCTGTATGATTTTAAGCATGCCGGAAGCCGTTTTATACATATCGAGTGTACGGAGAATCTGCGCGTTTTCCTGCCCGGCAGATGCAAAATAATAGAGTGTAACCTCCTTGTCAAGTGCTTTTAAAACGGCTTTCGTTTCATCGGTCAGCGCATAGATTTTATTTTCCGTCAAATCCCAGCGAAGCTGTATTTTGTCTGCTGCCACGCCTACCACGATATTAAGAAGAAGGATGGCTGCCATGGTGGCCGCCAGAAAGGTCGCCGCAGAGAGCGTTCGTCTTGTTTTTGTTTTTAATTTCATACGCAATCCTCCGCTCCTAACTCCAGCGCCTTCTGTCTACCGTGTGCATGGTACACAAAAGAAAAACAGCCGTAAAACTTATATAATAAACAATCGCCGGTATGCTCAGTATGCCCAGTTCAAATTCGCCATACCATTTTGTAATGCTGAGGCAATCAAGCACAGCCAGCAAAAGGGGACTGTGCAGGGCGCTCCGCGACCATTCCAGCGCGTATAAAAGTAACAAAACGGCAAAGGTTGCCATCGCGGCCGAGGCCTGATTTTGCGTCAGAGAAGAAACAAACAGACCTACGGAAATGAACGAAAATCCGAGCAGAATAAACCCGAAATAATTGCAGAAAATTTTGGCATACGCAGGCTCGCTATGTATGCCGAGTACCAACAGATATAAGAGCGTTACGGCCAATGTGAGAAGATAGATGGCCGCGGCCGCCGCAAATTTTCCCAAAACGATGTCACGCACGCTGATAGGTGCCGTGAGAAGAAGCTGGTCTGTACGGCTGTTTTTTTCTTCGCTTAAAAGCCGCATCGTCAGAATCGGTATTAAAAACAGGAACATCATCAACATATTGGATAATACCATCCCGAGGTCCGAGGACTTGGACAAAAGATTGGACACCGTAAAGAAATACCCGGAAACGGCTAAAAACATCCCCATAAAGATATATCCCACAGGGGTCTGAAAATAAGCTTTCAGCTCGCGATAAAATATAGCTTTCACTATGCCTCCTCCTTCCCTTTGGCCGATACGGTCTGCAAGAAAATCTCTTCCAGCGTGGGCGTGGCCTTTTTCAGAAGAAGGATGGGCATACCGGCTTTGGCGAGCGCATCAAAGACATCCGTGCGGATATCTCTTTCGCATACCAGCGAAAAAGAAGCCGTTTTTTCGCTCTCCTCTTCCGTTTTCACTTCCAGAACGCCGTCCACCCCTGCCAACACAGTTTTGGCCGCCTCGGCCGATGCCGCCAGCTGTATGGCATAACGAAAATCCTTTTCGCCGGCAATTTCCTCGCGGCTGCCCTCTGCAATCAGTTTGCCGCCATTTATAATCATCATGCGGCTACACATATTGCTGGCTTCGGAAAGAATATGCGTGCTGATAATCGTTGTTTTGCCAAGACCGGCAATCACATTACGAAACTCAATGATTTGTGCAGGGTCCAGACCAATCGTAGGTTCATCCAGAATAAGAACCGGCGGGTCTCCGACAAGTGCCTGTGCAAGGCCGGCGCGTTGCCGGTAGCCTTTGGAGAAGTTGCGCAAAAGCCGCCCTCCCATGTGCGAAAGGCTTGTCAGCTCCTTAATCTCTGCCAGATGCTTTTTGCGCGGCAGGCTCGGCTTTTTCAGGTCATACACGAAATCCAGATATTCGTCCAGCGTCATGTCCAGGTACAGAGGCGGAAGCTCCGGCAGGTATCCGATGCTTTTTTTAGCCTCCATCGGATTTTCCAGAATATCATAGCCGTTAATCCGGATGGAGCCGCTCGTACTGGAGATATATCCGGTGAGCATATTCATAGTCGTTGATTTTCCGGCGCCGTTAGGGCCTAAAAAGCCAACGATTTCGCCTTTTTTTATGCTAAAACTGATATCCCTGACAGCATAAATATTCCCATAGCATTTGGAAAGATGGGAAACTTCAATCATATTTCATCATCCTTACTCAGTTTTCTCCGTGACGGTGATGGCGATGCCAAGCTCATCAAGCTGCTTTTTATCTACGGCAGAGGGTGCCGCCGTCATAAGTTCAGAGGCATTCTGCACCTTCGGGAAGGCAATAACATCGCGGATAGAGGGACAACCGCAAAGGAGCATGACCAATCTGTCAAGGCCGTACGCAAGACCGCCATGCGGAGGCGTACCAAAACGGAAAGCCTCCAGAAGATGACCAAAGCGTTCTTCCGCCTCTTCGTGGCTCATGCCAATCGCACGGAACATTTTTTCCTGCAGGTCGCTGCGATGAATACGGATACTGCCGCCGCCTATCTCGACGCCGTTTAAAACAATGTCATAGGCCTTGGCAAGCACCTTCTCCGGCGCCGTTTCAAGGAGCGGTATGTCCTCATCGCGCGGGCTGGTGAAGGGATGGTGCTTCGCCGTATAGCGGCCTTCCTCTTCGTCATATTCTAAAAGCGGGAAGTCGGTTACCCAAAGGAAATTCCACTTATTCTCATCCAGAAGCTCCAGCTTTTTGGCGATATGGACGCGAAGATTTCCGAGAGAATCCCAGACCACGCTGTTTTTATCGGCTACGATTAAGATGAGGTCGCCATTTTCTGCCTCTGCTGCTTTGATAATAGCATCCATCTCTTCTTCGCTAAAGAATTTGGCTATGGGGCTCTTTATCGTCTCGCCAAGGCTAATCCAGGCAAGGCCCTTAGCGCGGTAAGTTTTTACATATTCGCCGAGTGCATCGATTTCCTTTCGGGAGAAGGAGGCTCCTCCCTTTACGGTGATGGAGCGGACACTTCCGCCGGCTTCTATTGCAGAAGTAAATACCGAGAAGTTACAGCCGCGTACCACCTCCGTAAGGTCGCATAATTCCATTCCAAAGCGCGTATCCGGCTTATCGGAGCCGAAGCGACGCATCGCCTCACTGTAAGGCAGGCGCGGAAGCGGCAACTGAATGTCAATACCGCGGATTTCCTTCATAAGCCGCGCAATATAGCCTTCGTTTACGCGGATAACATCATCCACCTCCACGAAGGACATTTCCAGGTCAATCTGTGTAAATTCCGGCTGACGGTCGGCACGAAGGTCCTCGTCGCGGAAGCATTTTACTATCTGAAAATAACGGTCCATACCCGACACCATAAGAAGCTGCTTGTACTGCTGCGGCGATTGCGGCAGGGCGTAAAAGCTTCCCGGATGCACGCGGCTGGGCACGAGATAATCACGCGCACCTTCCGGCGTGCTTTTGGTCAGCATCGGCGTTTCTATTTCCCAAAAACCGTTTTCGTCAAAATACTGACGCGTTAAAAAGGCCACCTGATGGCGCACCTTAAGAGGGTGCATGACATTTGCGCGGCGAAGGTCCAAATACCGGTATTTAAGACGCATCTCGTCATTGACCTTTGTTTGTTCGGATACTACGAAAGGCGGTGTGTCCGCACTTGACAAAATGTTCAGGTCCGAAACCTCGATTTCGATTTCGCCGGTCTTCATGTTGGCATTGGTCATACCCTCCGCACGACGGCATACCTTGCCCTTCGCTTCTATTACATATTCCTGATGCAGACCTTGTCCCACCTTGTAAATTTCCGCGTTGTCCGCATTCATGACAAGCTGCACGATACCGCTGCGGTCACGAAGGTCAACAAAAATGAGGTGTCCCAAATCTCTTACCTTCTGTACCCAGCCCATAACAACAACAGTTTCCCCCACATTACCGGCGGCCAGTTCTGCGCAACGATGTGTTCTTTTGAATTCCATATCTGTTCCTCCTTAGATTAAAGCTGCGAGCGCGCTGATATCATCAAGCTTTATTTCCGTTTTTTCGCCTGTTTTCATGTTTTTCAGCTGTGCTACGCCTGTATTTACCTCATCCTCTCCCAAAACAAGAGAGAACGCCGCGCCGGAGCGGTCTGCATTTTTCATCTGTGCCTTAAGGCTCCTTCCTGCCACATCACACACGGCATAAACGCCGGCCTCGCGTAGTTTCTGCGAAAGCGCGAGTGCCGCCTTTGTCTGCCCGATAGAGGCAATAAAAACACGCGGTACATCCGGCTCTTGTGAAAACGCCTCCTGTGCACGAAGCACAAGCAATATGCGTTCAATACCGGTGGCAAAGCCAATACCGGGGCCGGGATTTCCACCAAGCTCTTCCAAAAGACCATCGTAGCGGCCACCGCCGCACACCGTCCCTTGGGCGCCAATTTGCGTTGATACAAACTCAAAGACCGTACGGGTATAATAATCCAGACCGCGAACGATGCTGGCATCAATAGAAAAGGGGATTTGCATGGCAGAGAGATAATCCTGCACCGCCGCAAAATGTGCACGGCAATCGTCGCAAATATAGTCAAGTATCCGCGGTGCATTGGCCGCCACCTCTTTGCAAACCGGACTTTTGCAATCGAGAATACGCATCGGGTTTTTTTCAAGACGCGTGTTGCAGGTTTCGCAGAGTGTTTCGCTATGCGCAGAAAGATATGCTGTTAAAGCCGCGTTATAGGTTTTGCGGCAAGACGGGCAACCAATGCTATTTAAATTTAGAGAAAGGCCTGTGATGCCAAGGTTTTTGAAAATGGTAGCCGCCAGCGCAATGATTTCGGCATCGAGCGAAGGGTCCTCACTCCCAAAGGCCTCAATGCCAAACTGGTGAAACTCGCGAAGGCGCCCTGCCTGCGGCTTTTCATACCGATAGCAGGGGCCGCAATAATAGAGCTTTACCGGCTGCGGCAACGCATGGAGAGAATGCTCTATATACGCACGCGCGGCCGATGCCGTTCCTTCCGGGCGAAGCGTAATACTTCTGTCACCCTTATCGTTGAAGGTATACATTTCCTTTTGCACGACATCCGTTGTGTCCCCTACGCCGCGCTGAAAAAGCTCCGTGTGTTCAAACACAGGCGTCCGGATTTCTTCAAAGCCGAAATTCCTTGCTGTTTCGGCCGCTGTTTTTTCCACAAAACGCCAAATCGGGGCGTCCACGGGTAATATGTCCGCTGTGCCGCGGGGTGCTTTTATTGCCATAAAAAAACCTTCCTTTTGTTCGATTCATTTTATACTGTAATATTAATATATTTTACCCGAATTTATATCCTTCTGTCAAGCTTTCCGGGAGAATTTTTACAATATATCCATAATTTCTGTCTTTTTTACTTTTTCGGCATATACAGGACACTTCGTCCATATACTGTACAAACATTTCCGAAAGGGAGGATAAACATGCATATATACGAGGACATTGCCAAAAGGACCGACGGCGATATTTATATCGGGGTAGTTGGGCCTGTGCGAACCGGCAAATCCACTTTCATTAAGAAATTTATGGATTTACTGGTAATACCGAATATGGAGGGCGACTATAAGCGCGAACGCGCACAGGATGAACTGCCGCAAAGTGCGGCCGGGCGAACCATTATGACAACGGAGCCTAAATTTATTCCTAATGAGGCGGTAGAAATCCATCTTACCGATGCCGCAAACTTAAAAGTACGCATGATAGATTGCGTGGGATATCTTGTGGACGGAGCGCTGGGCAGTACAGAGGATGGCGAAATCCGTATGGTAAAAACGCCATGGTCGCCGGAGGAAATTCCGTTTGACCGCGCGGCCGAAATCGGCACACAAAAGGTTATTAGAGAACATTCCACCATCGGCCTTGTTATCACCACAGACGGCTCCATCACAGAAATCAGCCGCGAAAGCTATGTGCCGGCGGAAGAGCGTGTGATTGCCGAGCTTTCTGCGCTGGGAAAGCCCTTTGTTATTGTCTTAAACAGCACCGACCCACATTCTGCGGCCTGTCAAACCCTGAAAACGGAAATGGAGAAGGCGTACGGTGCCCCTGTTCTTCCCTTGAATTGTGCCTTGCTTGACAAAGAGGATATAGGTCAGCTAATTGAACGCGTCCTCTTTGAATTTCCGCTTTCGGAAATTGCCATCGACCTGCCCGGCTGGGTAGATGGTTTGCCGGATACAGACGAAATTAAGGCCAGCTTCCTCCGGGCCATTACCGATAGTCTTGACGGCGTCACCTGCGTCCGTCACATGGAAGAGATGCTCTCGCGTATCACAGAATGTCCGTATGCCGCCTCCGCCCACATGCAGGAAATCAATCTCGCCAATGGCCGTGTGCGCTTTTCCGTAGATGCGCCGGATGGCCTCTTTTACGAGGTCCTGTCGCGTACTACCGGTATGTCGGTGGATGGCGAGGAGCAGCTGATGTCCCTGATGCAGGAGCTTGCCGACACGAAGCGAAAATACGACAAGCTTGCCTACGCCCTCCACGAGGTGGAGGAAACCGGCTATGGTATTGTCACACCCGATGTGGATGACCTGCATTTGGAGGAGCCGGAAATTGTGCGGCATGGCGGCCGGTTTGGTATCCGCCTTCGCGCCAGCGCACCCTCCATTCACATGCTCCGCGCCGATGTGGAAACGGAAGTCAGTCCCATTGTGGGAACGGAGAAACAGTCCGAGGAACTGGTGCAGTATCTCCTCAGCGAATTTGAAGTGGACCCCAAGAAAATTTGGGAATCGAACCTTTTTGGCAAATCTCTCCATGCGCTTGTAAATGAAGGTCTGCACAATAAACTATACCGCATGCCCGAAGCGGCGCAAGGAAAGCTTCGGGAAACGCTGGAGCGGATTATCAACGAAGGCTCGGGCGGACTCATTTGCATTATTCTATAAGGGAAAAAGGTGTGCCACGGCACACCTTTTTTGTATGGACTTTTATATACTCATTATGCCGGCCGCGCTGTCTTCATCCGCGTAAAGAATAAAGTCGGGATGCGTTTTTAAAAGCGTGGACGGAACTAAATTGGTGGTTTCCTTTGTCTTCACCGTCTTTTCAACCGCCTCCGCTTTTACCTTATACGGCACGCAGGAAACGATGCGCTTGCACTGCATAATCTGGTAACATGTCATGGAAACCGCTTGCTTTGGAACATCGTCAATCGTAGCAAACCAGCCTTCGCCCATCTGCTGTTTTTTGCAGCGCTCGTCAAGATTTACAATGATGTACGCTTCCTTCGTATCAAAATCTGCCGGCGGGTCATTGAATGCAATATGACAATTTTCACCGATGCCGATAAGACCGATATCAATGGGTGCCTTTCGGATTTCTTCCGTCAGTTTGGCGATACATTCCTTCGTACCGTCAACAAAATGAACGGCCTTCAGCTTGCCGACACGGCCCACAAAGCGTTCCTGCAAATACTTCCGGAAGCTGGCAACATGCGTTATGGGAAGGTCAACATATTCGTCCAGGTGGAACATTTCCACACATTCCCAACGAATGCCCGGTTCCTCTGCCAACGCCTTTATGGTGTCAAACTGCGAAGCGCCTGTGGAAAGCACAATTCTGGCACTTCCGTTTTCTCTGATGCAATCCTTTAAAACCATCGCGACATGCCTGGCCGCGCTTTTTCCGAGTTCTACCCTGTCTTTGCAAATTCTTACTTCCATTTCCATTCTCCTTTATTTTTTATAAAATTCATTTAAGTTTACTCTGCGGTTTTCCTGCATGGAAAGATTGGCGGCCATGCCTATACCGATAGACATAAGTCCCGCATGCGTATTGGCCATCTGCGAAAGCGGGTCCGGCTTGTTTTTGTCGCGGAACAACCTTTCGCGTATTTCATCATCGGCTCCGCCGTGGCCGGCCGCTGATTTTTGCGGAATATGCATTTCTATTTCCTCGCCCTGTCTGTTAAATATTTTAACTGCGCGCCTTGCCTTTAAATCATAGCCGTAAGAGTCAAGTTTCTTTTCCGTGATTTCCATTCTGCCTTCTGTCCCGTTCAAAGTCAGGGACATGCCCTCATAAGGGGAATGTGCGGTGAGCGAATAGCTCATAACGGCACCGCCGGAATACTGCACATTCACGCTTACGCTGTCTTCAATATCAATATCGTCCGAAAACACGCATCTGTCGCGGTAGTACCCGTCGGCATCCTCGCAGTTTTTGTATATGTTCACGAGGTCCTCATCTTCCGTCATGTCAAAATAAAACGCACATGTTTTTGCATGGGGACAGTCCTGACAGCGCTCCGAACGCTCTTCCCTCGTATGTCCGTAATAGCGGCTTGTCCCAAACGCATTTACCGATACCGGCTCCTCTTCCAAAAACCAGTTGGCAAGGTCAAAATGGTGGGTGGATTTATGCACCAGAAGGGAACCTGAATTTTTGCGTTCCCGGTGCCAACGGCGGAAATAGTCGGCCCCATGGCTTGTATCCAGCATCCATTCGTAATGCACACTCAAAATCTTGCCGATAACGCCGGAGGAAATAATTTCCTTTATGCGCTTATAAAAAGGGTGAAAACGAAGGTTAAAGGTAACCACAACATCGCGTCCCGTTTCCTCTTGCACTTTTTTGATTTCCATTGCCTTTTCAAAAGTAGTAGTCAAGGGCTTTTCCACGATGACATCACAGCCCGCACGCATAGCCTTTATAGCATAAAAATCGTGGTCGCAATCCCTTGTCGTGATGATAACAACATCCGGTTTTACCTTCGTAAGCATGTCGTCAAAATCCGTATACACAGGAATTTCCTTGCCTACAAATTCACTCAGGTACTTTGCGCGTTTGGGATTTATGTCATATACACCGCAAAGCTCGGCACAATCGCCATACTCCTGCACCATCGGTCTTGCATACGCCACCATGCCGCGGTACCCCGTGCCAACCTGCACATATTTTTTCATCCAAATACCTCCGCTTCCATAAAAAGATTGACAAGCTTATTATATTGTGCTATTATCTACATGTAAAGTGATAAAATTATTTTTTTATGGATAAAATTATATCTTTTATCTTTTGTCTGCGCTTGATTTTTAAGTGTTTTTCAATATACACAAGGACAATACTGCACTATATAGGATTTTTTTGAGTGGAGGAATGGCTTTGAAAGGTCAAATATTCAAATTAGAGGATTTAAAAATAAAACCCGTGGGCGTTTTTTTGTATGTTCCGCCCATTGTCTGGAAGGGTGACTCGCTTGGGCACATGGGACAAGATGACATTTTCTTCTGGGTGCTGGAGGGCGAGTGTTTTCTGAGCATAGATTCCGAAAGCTATATTGTAAGACCGGGACAGCTCGCCTTTCTGCCAAAGGGGAAAATGCGGGCATATACCCATGCCTCCGAGCGGTTTTCCATGTATGAAATGGCGTTTGATGTAAAGACAAACGGTGAAGAGATTATGAAGGTATTGGGACTGACGGAGGGTAACTATGTCATCGATATCCCCGACATCCGGGAAATGAGTTCTCTTTTTGAAAATTCCTACCGCAAGGAGCTTTACAAAAATCCTCTTTATGATGTTGCCTGGTGCGCGAACATCATAAACATCATACGAATTTATGCAGAAGAACGGCAAAAACAGAATGACAAGGAAAGCATTCTGTTTAGGCCCGTACTGGAATATATGGCGAAAAACATCGATAAGACCCTGAAAAATGATGACCTCGCCAATATAGTGCACATGCAACAAACCTATTTTATAAAACGGTTTAAAAACATTTACGGCATACCGCCCATGGCCTATTTTAACCGTATGAAGATGTACAAGGCTATGGGCATGCTTGCCGGAACGACGCTAAACATAGAACAGATTTCCAAAAAAATCGGTATTCTGGACACCTCTTATTTTTCGCGCATATTTAAAAAGCATTGCGGCGTTTCGCCGACGGAATACCGCGCTGAATTCACGAAGAACCGTTATTAAAAAAATCAGGCTGTAAAAAACATTGTTTTTTACAGCCTTTTCTTATTCTGTGATATGCAACTTTTCCAGTATATGTGCGCGCGCCTTTTTCTCCCATGTATCGGCAAGTGGTGAAAGGGAAATTTCCCCGTACCTTCGCCGTAATGCTCTTTGAAGAAGAAGGTCGGCAAATTCAGGACTTTTGGAAAGGACCGGCCCGTGCAGGAATGTGCAGAAGGCGTTTTTATAAACCAGACCTTCTGTGCCATCCTCTGCGTTGTTGCCGAAGCCTGCCAGCACGCACCCGAGCGGCTTTGCCTCCCCTATATATGTTCGGCCACTATGGTTTTCAAAGCCTACAAGCATAAAATCGCCTGCATCTATCGCCGCGTTACCGACAAATCTTTTTTCATCCGGCATTGTGGTAATCGGGAAAAGCGACAAACCTTCCTCTTCCCGTCCGTCGGAGAAAATAAACGAGCGCCCTAAAATCTGATACCCGTTTCCTATTGCTAAAAGAACGCCCTCACGCTCAATGTAAGCCGCAAGGCTTTCTTTTTTCTCCTTTAAATCCGCCAGCACCATCTTTACCTCAAAATCCTGACCGCCGCCCAGCATGACAATATCGTAATTATCCGCATCAAACGGCTCTCCTGCCGCGCACAAATGTACCTCGGCCTGTATGCCGCGTTTTTCGGCGCGTCTTTTCAGAATTTGTATATTCCCCACATCGCCGTACGCATTTAAGAGATTGGGGTATAAATGGCAGATATTAAGCTTCATCTTACACACCATGCTTTCCGATATCGGTACGATAATGTATGTCCTGAAAACTGATTTTTCTTATATTTTCGTAGGCCTTATCCACAGCCTCACGCAAAGTAGCGCCCATTGCCGTAACGCCTAAAACGCGGCCGCCGGCCGTTACATACTCGCTATTTTGTTCTTTTGTTCCGCTATGGAAAACAACGGCTCCCTCCACATCATCAAGCCCGGAAATCGGATAACCCTTCTGGTAAGCCTTCGGATATCCGCCACTTGCCGCAATAATACAAGCGGCGGCTTCCTTGCAGAACGAAAGCTCGATTTCATCAAGGCGCTCGTCAATAATCGCCTCCATAATTTCCAGAAGGTCATTTTCCATACGCGGGAGAACGGCCTGTGTTTCGGGGTCACCAAAACGGGCGTTGTATTCAATGACCTTGACGCCATCCTTTGTGGACATCAGTCCGAAATACAAAACGCCTTTAAAGGGACGCCCTTCCTTTCGCATCGCCTCCATGGTCGGAATAAAAATATTCTCCATGCACTCTTTTTCCATTTTTGCATCAAAAATGGGAGAAGGCGAATAAGCGCCCATGCCGCCGGTGTTTAATCCCTCGTCATTATCCAGCGCGCGTTTGTGGTCCTGTGCGCTGCACATCGGGAGCAGGGTTTTTCCGTCCGTGAAGGCTAAAACCGATATCTCACGGCCCGTTAAAAACTCTTCAATAACGATGCGGTTTCCGGCATCCCCGAACTGCTTATCCTGCATAATATCGAGAACGCCCTGTCTTGCCTCTTCAAAGTTTTGCGGAATAATAACGCCCTTGCCAAGCGCCAGCCCCTCCGCCTTGATGACGATGGGGTATTCGCTCTTTTCGAGGTACCTGATAGCGGCCTCCGCCTCTGAAAAGGTTTCGTAGCGCGCCGTGGGAATGTTATATTTTTTCATGAGCTCCTTGGAAAAAACTTTACTTCCCTCAATCTGTGCCGCCGCCGCGCTCGGACCGAATGCGCGGATGCCGCAAGCCGAAAGCGCGTCTACCATTCCGGCCACGAGCGGGTCATCGGGCGCAACCACAACTAAATCTATTTTATTCTCTTTCGCAAAATTGCAAATTCCCTCGATATCCGTAGCCGCAATCGGAACGAGTGTGGCAAGCTTGCCGATACCGCCGTTCCCCGGCGCACAATAAAGCTCCGGTTTTTTGCTGCTCTGTGCTATCTTCCATGCGATGGCATGCTCTCTTCCGCCACCGCCGACAATTAAAACCTTCATGCTGTTGTCCTCCCTCGTTCTCTTAGTGATGGAAAAGGCGAATGCCTGTAAAGGCCATTGCAATATTGTAGCGGTTGCAAGTGTCAATTACATGGTCATCACGGATAGAACCGCCCGGCTGTGCTACATAAGAAACACCACTTTTACGAACGCGCTCAATGTTATCCCCGAACGGGAAGAAAGCATCGGAGCCGACGGAAACACCCGTGACCTTCTTGAGATACGCCTTCTTTTCTTCCGCTGTCAGCGGCTCGGGTTTCTCAGTGAAATACAGCTGCCATGCACCATCGCGAAGGACATCGTCGCACTCCTCGCCAATATATACATCAATCGTATTGTCGCGTTCTGCGCGGCTGAGTGTGTCCTTAAAGGGCAGGTTTAAAACCTTATCATGTGCCCGCAGGTGCCATATATCGGCTTTGTTGCCGGCAAGGCGCGTACAATGAATACGCGATTGCTGGCCGGCGCCTATCCCAATAGCCATCTTGTCTTTTACATAGCAAACGGAATTGGACTGTGTATATTTCAAGGTGATGAGCGCAATTAAAAGGTCAATCTTGGCATTTTCGGGAAGTTCCTTATTTTCTGTAACCAGATTTTCCAGCATAGAGGCATCTATTTTCAGGGCATTTCTTCCCTGTTCAAAGGTAATCCCGTACACATCCTTATTCTCAATCGGCTTCGGAAGATAGGCAGTGTCCATTTGCAAAACGGTGTAGCCGCCCTTTCTCTTCTTCTTCAAAAATTCCAGTGCCTCGGGTGTATAGCCGGGGGCAATTACACCGTCGGAAACCTCGCGAGAGAGGATTTTTGCCGTAGCCGCATCGCACACATCCGACAAGGCGGCAAAGTCGCCATAGGAGGACATGCGGTCCGCACCGCGTGCGGCGGCGTAAGCGCTCGCAATCGGCGTAAGTTCGAGGTCGTCTACAAAAAACACTTTTTTCAGCGTATCGGAAAGCTCACAAGCTACCGCGGCGCCAGCCGGACTTACATGCTTGAAGGATGCCGCTGCCGGAAGTCCTGTTGCTTCCTTCAGTTCTTTTACAAGCTGATAGGCGTTGAGCGCATCGAGAAAGTTTATGTATCCCGGTCTTCCGTTTAAAACCGTAACCGGCAAATCGCTACCGTCCTGCATAAAAATTTTTGCCGGAATCTGATTGGGATTACAGCCGTACTTTAAGGTTAACTCGTTCATGTTCTACCTCCCGTTTTTGTTGATAATCTTTGTTTCTACTGTTCCGTCTTCCGAGATGGCCTTGACAAGAAGGGAAACTTTATTCTCATCATCAAGGCTTGCCCATATTGTTTCTGCAATTTCTGCAGCCGAGCCGGAAAGGGGGAATTGGCGCGGCTCCCCTTCAAAAGAGGGAAGCGGCTCTTCGTTTGCCTGATAAGTATGAATAAGGCGACAGACGCCCTCCTGTAAATCATAAGAGAAGAAATTGCGGTTTACGCCTTCCGCATCCTTTTTCAGTATGGATAAAACGGCTCGTCCGCCTTCCAGCAGGCCGGAAATGCGGGGCGTGTAGTTCGGTGCATCCGGCTCATATTCTCTCGTATAAAGTGCATCCTGCATCGAGGCGCCTTTTTGCAGAAAATCATAAATTGTATCCGTCTGGTCGCCATTGGTAATAATGTGTTTCTCCCCTACTCTACGATACGGGTAGTAAATTATCAAAGAGGGGTCCTGCATTTTGCTTTCGTCAAATGCCTTTGTGCGGACGCCGCCTTCATCCTCTACGAAAATGCGGTTACGGCTGTTTTCGCTCCGCCCCATAATAAAATAAGCGATGATTGCCTTCCCTTCTGCTTTGCCCAAAAGGACACCTCTTCCGGGATAAGGGTTTTTGCCTAAATACTCTTTAAGTTCCATGTTCTTCTCCTTTCTTGCTACCTTTATTCTGTAATGACAGCCATACGGCCGTTTATCTGTACGCGCCCGGAAGCGACCAATTCCACCGCACGCGGCAAAATCACCCATTCCGCCTCTTCCATAACGCGTTTTTGCAGGATTTCCGGCGTATCGTCATGCCTTACGGCCACAGCCTTTTGCATAATAATTACGCCGCCGTCTACTTCCTCGGAAACGAAATGTACCGTCGCCCCCGTCAGCTTAACCCCGTATTCCAGTACCTTTTCATGGACATGCAGACCATAGAAGCCTTTTCCGCAAAAAGAAGGAATCAGGGACGGATGAATGTTCAGTATTCTGTTTTTATATTTCGACAAAATGCCTTTGCCGATAATGGACAGAAATCCGGCCAGAACAATAAGCTCCGCACCACACTCCTCCATGAAGGCCAGCGCACCGGCCTCAAAATCCTTCACAATCGCCTTTGCCGGTATACCTGCTTTTTTGGCGCGTTCCAAGGCGAAGGCATCGGCCTTGTTGGAAATGACACAAGCAATTTCTGCCGATTGTACTTCTCCTTTTTCTATACTGTCAATCAGTGCCTGTAAATTCGTTCCCCCACCGGAAACAAAAACGGCAATTTTTTTCTTTACCACTATATTCCGTCCTTCCTTTCTTTGTCTTTATCACCATGAAAAATGGGCGTTTATGGAAAACGCCCTGCGCTATTATCGAAGCTGAAACGCATCCTCCTCTGCCGCCGGCGTACTGAGAATGGAAACCGGTGTCGGCGATGCTACTTCGGGGTCCGCGGGATTTGGCTCGACGGGCTTTGCACGCCACGGTCTTGAAATCAAAAACGCGGCCAGAACTGCCAGAAAAATAACGACAATACCGCCTTTTACCATGCCTCGATTTATAGGAGACGGTTTTCCTCTCTTTCCGCTTCTTACGACAACAACAGACAAATTATCGTCCGCGCCTCTTGCCACCGCTTCGCTGATAAGCCGCTGTGCCAGCCGCTCGTTGCTCATACGGAGAGATAAAATATAGGCAAGACGGTCATCCGAAATGTAATCCGTAAGGCCGTTGGAGCAAAGCAGAAAAATGTCCCCATTTTCAATCGGCGTGGGACTGGACATGTGCAAACGATTTGTAGGTGCAGCATCCAGCATGCCGAGCGCGCTGGTAAGCTTGCGGCGGCTGGGATGGTCCTTCGCCTCTTCGCGGCGAATGGCACCGATATTCAAAAGGTGTTGCGCCTCTGTATCGTCTATGCTGAGGCGGTTGAGTCTTCCGGATTTATAGGAATATACGCGCGCACTGCCGGTGTTGATAGCTGTAGCCACACCATGGTTGACTACCAGCATGGCCACAGAGGCGCCCATACCGCCGCTGAAGGACTGCATCTGGCTGTTGGCTTCCTCTGCATACGCCTCTACAACATTTCCCACAGCCTCCACCGTAACGGAGCCCATTTTTTCGTGATATTTTTTTAAAATGGATAATGCCTTATGTGCCGCGTTTGTTGCGGCCTCCGCAGTGCCAAAACCATCGCTTACCGCGAAAACACCGAAACGAGACCGTACATCCTTAGAGTACGGCTTCTGGAGCGGAACCGCGCCGCTTGGCGGCAAAGCTCCGTTAATATAAAAGCTATCCGTCATATATTCTGTTCTGCAGGAGCAAAGCGCCGTTGCAGACAGGAGTGGTTTTATCAGCAAAATAATCTACCGCCTTTTAAAAAGTAGTACAGGCCTTTTTTATATTATACATAGCGCAAGAGAACTTGTCAACAAAATTATTTCATTTTTGTTAAAATATTGTGTATTTTTGTATACACTGCACTACTATTCAGAATTAATTGAAAAATTTTAACTTTTTCTATTCCATTTTGCGCAAAAATATGGTATCATATATAGAATGAAATAAAAAAGGAGTCGTTTTATGTCCAGCCGACAAGAGCATATTCGTAATTTTTCTATCATTGCCCATATTGACCATGGCAAGTCCACCCTGGCGGACCGCCTTCTGGAACTTACCGGAATTGTCAGCTCTCGTGATATGGAGGACCAGCTTCTTGATAATATGGACTTAGAGCGCGAACGCGGCATTACTATCAAGGCACGCGCGGTGCGCCTTGTCTATAAAAGGCCGGATGGCGAGTATATCCTGAACCTGATTGACACGCCGGGTCATGTGGATTTTAACTATGAAGTTTCCCGCTCTCTGGCTGCCTGCGAAGGTGCACTTTTAGTAGTCGATGCGGCGCAGGGTATTGAAGCACAAACACTTGCCAATACTTATCTTGCCCTCGAGCATAATCTGGAAATTCTGCCCATTATCAATAAGATAGATTTACCGAGTGCCCAGCCGGATGTTGTAAAGCGCGAAATTGAAAATGTAATTGGCATCGAGGCCGAAAACGCGCCTCTCATAAGCGCCAAACAGGGCATTAACATTGAATGTCTGCCTGATTATATCATTGATAATATTCCTGCCCCCTCAGGAGGGGAAGACGCGCCCCTTCGCGCCCTGATTTTTGACTCCTACTATGATAGCTATAAGGGCGTAATTGTGTATGTGCGAATTCATGAAGGCGCTATCGGGCGCGGAGATACCATTCGCTTTATGGCTACCGGCAAGGAGTTTGAGGTTGTGGAGCTTGGGTATTTAAAGCCGGATGGTTTTGCCCCCTCTTCCTCCCTTTTAGCCGGCGAGGTTGGGTATATTGCCGCCAGCATCAAGACCGTTCAGGATGTTAAGGTCGGCGATACTATCACAACCGTTTCTGCCCCCGCAAAGGAGCCGCTCCCCGGTTATAAAGAAGTAAGCCCCATGGTCTTTAGCGGTATTTATCCGGCGGATGGTGCGCGCTATAATGATTTGCGTGAGGCGCTGGAAAAGCTGAAACTAAACGATGCCTCCTTAATGTATGAGCCGGAAACGAGTATTGCTCTGGGCTTTGGCTTCCGTTGTGGCTTCCTTGGTCTTTTGCACATGGAAATTATACAGGAAAGGCTGGAGCGCGAATATAATATTGATTTGGTGACAACGGCGCCCAGCGTAATTTACCGTATTGTCAAAACGGACGGCACGGTGGTTTTTGTCGATAATCCCACCAATCTTCCGCCGCAGACGGAGATTGATTACATGGAAGAGCCGTTTGTAGATGCGCACATTATGCTTCCCCAGCCTTATGTGGGAAGTGTTATGGAGCTTTGTCAGGACAGGCGCGGCATCTATAAGGATATGAAATACATTGACGAAGGAAGAGTGTCGCTCCATTACGAGCTTCCCTTAAATGAAATTATCTATGACTTCTTTGATGCGCTGAAATCCCGTACAAGAGGCTACGCCTCCTTTGACTACGAATTTCTGGCTTATGTCAAGAGTGACCTCGTAAAGCTTGATATGCTCCTCAATGGTGACATTGTGGACGCGCTCAGTTTTGTGGTACATGCCTCCAAGGCTTATGCAAGAGGAAGGCGTATTGCCGAAAAGCTGAAGGAATCCATCCCCCGCCAGCTTTTTGAAGTGCCGATTCAGGCCGCTATCGGCGGCAAGATTATTGCACGCGAAACGGTGCGTGCGCTCCGCAAGGATGTTCTTGCCAAATGCTACGGTGGCGATATCACCAGAAAGAAAAAGCTTCTGGAAAAACAGAAGGAAGGCAAAAAACGCATGCGACAGGTCGGCTCTGTTTCCATTCCGCAGGAGGCCTTTATGTCCGTGTTGAAGCTGGATTCATGAGAGGAGTATATGTACATCTCCCCTTTTGTCTGCGCAAATGCCCTTACTGCGCCTTCTTTTCCGTAACGGGCGCGGACGACAAAATGGAGCAATATGTGGACAGGCTTATAAAAGAAATGAAAACCTATCCCTCTCAAGCGGTAGAAACCATTTATATCGGCGGCGGCACGCCGACCGCCTTGCCAGCACCGCTTTTAGTGCGGCTTTTAGAAGCCATCCTTTTTCATTTCCCCTGTGAGGGCGAAATTACAATAGAGGCAAATCCTGCTACCGTTTCCAAGGACACAATATCTACCCTTTATAAAGCCGGTTATAACCGGATAAGCATCGGCGTACAATCCTTGTGTGACGAGGAGCTGACGCTGCTTGGACGATTACATACGGCCAAGGAAGCGGTAGCGGCTATACAGGATGCCGCGGCCGCCGGTTTCTCCAATATATCGGCGGACATTATATTCGGTCTCCCCAGGCAGTCGGTATTGTCGGTGAAGGAAACAACGGAAAAGCTTATCTCTCTCCCCATAACGCACATTTCCACCTATTCCCTAAGCCTTGAGGAGGGTACGCCCTTTTGCCGGTATGCCTCTTCCTTACCGGAAGAGAGTGTGGAACGGGAAATGTATTATACCATCCGGGATATCCTCACCGCAAACGGTTTTGTCCATTATGAAATTTCAAACTTTGCCCGTCCCGGCTTTTCGGCCGTTCACAATACCAATTACTGGCGCTCGGGCGAGTATATCGGTCTTGGTGCCGGCGCACACGGATATTACGAGGGCATCCGCTATGCGAATGTGGAAGATATTGACGAATATATAAAACGCGCCAACGCACGGGAAACGGAAGTTTCTTTAACGGAAACCGATAAGCGTGAAGAATACTACATGCTCGGTCTTCGTATGCTGGAGGGTGTAAAGGATGACGGAAACCCTAAAATTCCACTTCTTCTGGATGCTGGGCTTTTAGCTCGCGAAGGCGAAAGGGTGCGTCTTACAAACAGGGGTATGGATATTGCCAATTTTGTGATAACGGAACTGTTTACATAAAGGAGAATCCTATGGATGATGCAAAAAGCGCGGCTTTGCGCCTTGTTCTTTCTAAAAAGCGGACCGAAAAAGAGGTTTTTGAAGCGCTGATAAAAAAAGGCTTTTCGCCGGACTCCGCCAAAGAGGCTGCTGCTTATTACCGGCAAAACGGATATATTGACCATGCCGATTACGCAAGACGCTTTTCTCACGATGCGGCCCGCATTAAAGGACACGGGCCTGAGCGAATCCGGCGTGACCTTTCTATGCGCGGCATAGAAGAGGAATTTATTGATGCCGCTCTTGGCGAGCTGGATTTTGACCTTGGGTCTGTGATGAAAGCACGGTTTGGCGAAGGCAGGCGCACAGAAAAAGAGCTTGCCCGCATTTACGGATATTTTTGCAGAAAGGGGTTTGCGCCCGCGTATGTTCGGTCTGTCATGGGCGCTTTATACAGCTATGACTGAGATTGGATTTATCTCTCTTGGTTGCTCGAAAAATCTTGTCGATACGGAAATTATGATTGGTGTATGTCAGGAAAAGGGCTTTACAATTACGAACACGCCGGAGGATGCCGAGGTGCTGGTCATTAACACCTGTGGTTTTATTGATTCGGCAAAAGAGGAGGCCATTTCCACGATTTTAGAAGCGGCCGAATACAAAACAAGCGGTCGTTTACATAAGTTGATTGTTACCGGTTGCCTTGCGCAGCGCTACAAGGAAGAAATCCTTTCGGAACTTCCGGAGGTTGATTTAGTGGTGGGTGTGGACGAGTTTCCGCGTATTGCCACGCTCATTGAAAATGACACGGGGTGTGTGGTGTCCGGCAACTCTGCCCCATATCCGGAAGGCTTGCCCCGCATTTTGGCAACGCCACCCTATCGGGCCTTTTTGAAAATTTCGGAAGGCTGCGATAATCATTGTACCTACTGTGCCATTCCTTCCATACGCGGGCCTTATCGGAGCCGTCGTATGGAAAACATACTGTCGGAGGCACGCGCGCTTTATGAAAGCGGCGTCCGGGAGCTTTCGATTGTGGCGCAAGACACCACACGATATGGGCTGGACCTCTATGGTGCTCCCAAAATCGCCACCCTTTTAGAGGAAATAGCGCATATTGGTTTCCCGTGGATACGGCTTTTTTATACATATGCGGAGCTGATTGATGATGCCCTTTTGGATGTTATGGAAAAACACGAGAACATTCTCCCTTACCTTGACATCCCCATTCAGCATATCGACAATCAGATTTTGCGGAAAATGGGCCGTCGGGATACGGCGGAGGGCATACGCAATCTGGTGAAAAAAATCCGGCAAAAGCTTCCCGATGCCATTCTTCGCACCTCCCTGATTGTAGGGTTTCCGGGCGAGGATGAAAAAGCCTTCACCGCCCTTTGTGACTTTGTGAAAGAAGGTTTCTTTGACAGACTTGGCGTTTTTAAATATTCACCCGAGGAAGGCACGCCGGCGGCACGGCTTTTGGGGCAGCTGGACGAAGAAACCAAAGAGGCGCGCCGCGCAAAGCTTTATGCCATCGCCGAGGCGGTTTCTCATAAGGCTTGTCTTTCTAAAATCGGCACGGTGCAAACGGTGCTGGTGGAAGGCTTTTCCGATATGTTTTATGTAGGACGAAGCGCGGGAGATGGACCGGAAATAGACGGAAAAGTGTATTTCACTTCAGAAAAAGAGCTGGCGGCAGGTACCTTTGTACAGGTAAAAATGATTGCCGCAGAAGAATATGATATGATAGGAGAGGTTATCGATGAATGTCCCCAATAAGCTTACAGTATTACGCATGGTTTTAGTCCCGATTTTTATGGCGGTCTACATGATAGAGTCTATCCCGTTTCACTCTGCCATTGCCGCGGCTATCTTTGTGATTGCGTCGCTCACGGATTGGCTGGACGGTTATCTCGCCCGCAAAAATAATCTGGTAACAAATTTCGGAAAATTCATGGACCCGCTGGCTGACAAGCTTTTAGTCACCGGCGCCCTCCTTTGCCTGATGGAAAGAAATATGGTGGCCTTCTGGATTGTTATGATTATTATCGCACGCGAGTTCATTGTTTCCGGTCTTCGCCTCGTGGCCGTTACGAAGGGAATTGTAATTGCCGCCGGAAAACTGGGGAAACTGAAAACCGTTATGCAGCTTGTTGCCATTACCGCTGCCATTTTGTCCTTGCCAAAACCTTTGGTGGATATTCTGGTGTACCTTTGTGCGTTCATGACCGTTTGGTCCGGTGCAGATTATCTTGTAAAAAACAGAAAAGTATTTCTGGATATATAAAAGATTTGCTTTTTCTGCTTGTATATGCTAAAATAGTGTAAAATAAAGAAAGGAAGTTAAATATGGAAAAGATGCTCCAGTATAAAGGGAAACCGCTTGTCCGTCGGGGAAACATGATTTATTATGGTGACCCGCAGGAAAAGTATATGATTGTTATGATTGTAACCAGCAGTACCAAGAAAAAGGATTTGGAGGTTACAACAGGCGTTACGATTCAGCTTATGCTCAATGACGGAAAAAAAGAAAGAATGATTAAGCAAGCAGAGCGCAGCGGTATGTATGCTGCGATGGACATTGCGGAATACTGGCTGAATGATGCTTTGGAGAATGGATAATGAAAAATAATCTTACTATGCTCGCTGACTTTTATGAGTTTACCATGGCAAATGGGTACTTTGAAAGCGGCCTTTCCGATAAAATCGCCTGTTTTGACATGTTCTTCCGCAAGGTGCCGGATAACGGCGGTTTTGCCATTGCAACGGGCCTTGCGCAAATGATTGAATATTTACAATCCCTTTCGTTTTCGGATGAGGACATCGCCTATCTTCGGGGACGCGGTCTGTTTTCTGAAGGGTTTTTACAGTATTTGAAAGATTTTCATTTCTCGTGTGATGTGTATGCCATGCGCGAAGGTACACCATGTTTTCCGAGAGAGCCTCTTGTTATTATAAAAGGTCCTCTTATGCAGGCGCAGCTTGTGGAAACCATGATTTTGCTCACGATGAATCACCAATCTCTGATTGCTACGAAGGCAAACCGCATTGTCCGCGCTGCAGAAGGTCGGCCGGTTATGGAATTTGGTTCCCGCCGTGCCCAAGGGGCGGATGCGGCGATTGCCGGCTCGCGTGCTGCTTATATTGGCGGATGTGCCGGCTCTGCCTGTACGATATCGGATGTGCAATATAATATTCCGGCGCTCGGTACCATGGCGCACAGCTGGGTGCAAACCTTTGATACAGAATACGAGGCTTTTGCCACCTATGCCCGAACATATCCGAAGGGCTGTACGCTGCTCATTGATACCTATAATGTATTGAAATCGGGCCTGCCGAATGCCATCCGCGTTCACAAGGAAATACTGGAGCCTATGGGTTGCCGCCTGGCCGGTGTTCGTATTGACAGTGGCGACATTACCTATCTTACGAAAAAAATTCGTAAGATTTTGGACGATGCGGGACTTGAGACCTGTCAGATTGTTGTGTCGAACTCGCTCGATGAGTACATCATTAGAGATACTCTCATGCAGGGCGCGCAGATTGACTCCTTTGGTGTTGGCGAACGGCTGATTACTTCCAAATCAGAACCGGTTTTCGGCGGTGTATATAAGCTGGCAGCTGTATGGGACGGCGAGGAAATGCAGCCGAAAATAAAGCTCAGCGAAAATGTGGAGAAAATCACACTTCCCGGCTTCAAGCAGGTATATCGGCTTTACGAACGCGACAGCGACAAGGCGATTGCCGATGTTATTACCCTGCACGACGAGGAAATAGACACGACCGTACCATATGAATTATTTGACCCCGAGCACGAATGGAAACGAAAGAAAATCAAGGATTTCCGCGCAGAAAAGCTCCTCGTTAAAATTTTTGACAAAGGCAAGCTTGTATATTCCCCACCATCTCTCCCGGCCATAAAGGAATACTGCGCCAGTGAAATTGATAAGCTTTGGGAGGAAGTAAAGCGTTTTGAAAACCCCCACAAATACTATGTGGACCTCTCCCAGACCCTTTGGGATATGCGTTCTTCTCTTCTGAAAAAGCATTCTTTATAACCAATCCTGTATGCGCTTTAAAATAACCGCGGTTTCGCCGCGGTTTATTTTTTCGTCCGGACGAAAGGTCCCGTCCGGATAGCCGGACAAAATCCCCATGCGCGCCAAAGCCGCAATTTCCTCTTTTGCCCAGTGGTTTTCGGGTACATCCGAAAATTCCATATCCCCCGTATATCCGGCCTCTATCATGCGCGCCAGCAAAAGCGTGAGTTCTGCGCGGCTGACGGCTTCCTCCGGCCGAAATGTCCCATCGGGATACCCTACCATAAGGCCCGCCGCCGCCACCTTTCTGATAGCCTCGTATGCCCAATGCGATGACGGCACATCCGAAAAAGCTCCCTCCTCCTCCCGAAGGGGCAAAAGGCGCGTAGCAATAACGGCCGCCTCTGCTCTTGAAAGCGATGCGGCGGGTGCAAAAATAGTGTCACTCTGCCCGCGCATAAGTCCCTCTTCCGTTACCTGCAGGATTTCATCCTTGGCAAAGCTTTGCGATATATCTGAAAAATATTTACCGCAAAGCCACAGCTCATAATAACTCCAGATATCCTCCGTTTCCTGTCCGGCACTCCAATTCCCTGCACCCTTAAGGTCATATTTGGCTACCAAGGCCAATTTATCTTTTATGGAATCGGCATCCTCATAATAGATATCGTACTGCCCGGGCGCCAGCTTTTTTCCGCCGATTGTCGGTGATTGCGCTGCGTTTTCAATCGTAAGCCGCAAAATGGGCGTATCC
Source organism: Clostridia bacterium (assembly GCA_045535515.1). Classification (GTDB taxonomy): domain Bacteria; phylum Bacillota; class Clostridia; order UMGS1883; family UMGS1540; genus SIG447. The sequence goes on from JAZSLT010000009.1 coordinate 44,280, forward strand.
GTTTTGGCATCGCGCAGTTTTTCTGTCTTGTACTGCTTTGTGAAATTTTCTATTCTCTGCAAAGATACGCCGTATCCCGATAATTCCCCGCCCCAGATTCGGCCGTAAAAGGGGATGCCGAGTACTATTTTTTCCGGCGGTACATGTTGTAAGGCATATTGCAAGGATTTTTCAACAAAAGAGAGGCTGGCCACCGCGCCCTTTTCGCCGCCCTCGTAATGTTCATCGTACGCCATGATAAAAAGGTGGTCACACTCTTTTGCCAGCGCCGCATAATCATAGGAGCCTGCCCACCCTTTTTCGCTTCCCCACGGGTTTGCGGCAACGGCAACCGAAACCTCTTTACCGGCAGGCAAAAGCTTTCGCAGCTGTGCAACAAAACGCGTGTACGCATCCCTCTCTTTCTCTGTCACATTTTCTATATCCACATTCACGCCATCCAAATTGTACTTCCCAACGGCATCTGCTATTTCCTGTGCCAGCCGTTCCCCGTTTTCCAGCGCCTTTATGCCTTTTTGTCTGTCCCAGTGGTTGCTTAAAAAGGGGACAACCCGAATGCCCGATGCCTGCATTTTTTGTATGAAGCCTTCGCTCAGACCTTCTACTGACAAATGTCCTTCCTCGGTGATATTGAAATAACTCGGGGAAACGACAGAGAGCGTATCCATCGCCCTCGAAACACTCTCGAGTTGCGCCTCTCCCGTTCCATAATATACATACGACATGGCATACCGCTCATTTGCGCCCACTCTGGCGAAGAAAGAAAAGGGTATGGATAAAACGATGGTGCCGGCAATAATAATTTTTACCCGCCGCACCAATGCCACGCGCTTTTTCTCCTCAACACCGGCCAAAAAAAGCTTTTTGAAGGCGGAAAAGTCCAGCGAAAACTCCTCCGGTGAAACATATAGAATAATATCCAGACTGCCGTCGTTATTGGTTTGATAATAGGTTTGCATTTTTTCACCTCGCCACTAGTATTCCCCACTTTCACCAAACTATGAAAATCCGTTTTCGGGCATACAAAAAGGGAAGTAAAAACCTCCGTTTTTACTTCCCTTTAGCTTTATACTGGTTATTCCGCTTTTACCTTTTTAAGGCGTACAAAGCGCGGCAGACCATCTTCAATGGCAAGCTTTGTCTGTCCCTGAATCAGCGGCAGAGCATAGTCCACAAACTCCTGTTTGAGGCCATCGCCTGTTTCGTTAATCCAATCAAGCGGAACAGTTTTTTCTGTGTTGGCTACAACATTTAAGTCAAACAACTCTACCTTGCAGACATATTTGCCGTTTTCGTAGGTGCGCTTAAAACCGGCCATCTTATCGGTAATACCGGCAACGGCATTTTCTACGGCTGCTTTACCGGCGGCAAAGGATTCTTCAAGGTCTGTCTGCGAAGCACAATGTGCGGCACAGCGCTGGAGAAGGCTCAGCTCAATGCCGCGAACCTTTGCGCCCGTTCTCTTCTTCGCTTCGTCAGCGAGGAAGGAGGCAAGACCGCCGAGCTGTGCATGACCGAAGCTATCCTTCGTCTTGGCAAGGTCAGCTCCATATTCGGAAATGTATTTGCCGTCTTTATCCTTGATGCCTTCCGACACAACAACGATACACTTCTTGTTTTTATTATAAATAGCTTCCACTTTATCGAGGAAGGAATTTAAATCAAAAGGAAGCTCCGGCAGATAAATGAGGTCTGCACCGCATCCCTTGCTGCCTGCCAGGGCGGCTGCCGCTGTGAGCCAGCCTGCATTACGGCCCATAGCTTCAATAATGGTAACCATGCCGGTATCGTATACGCGGGCATCATGGTAAATTTCCATAACCGAGGTGGCAATATATTTTGCCGCAGAACCGTAGCCGGGGCAATGGTCTGTTCCGGCAAGGTCATTGTCAATCGTCTTCGGAATACCCATTACGCGGCATTCATAGCCGTTTTTAAGCATGAACTTCGAAATTTTGTTGCAGGTATCCATCGAGTCGTTACCGCCATTATAGAAAAAGTAACGCACATCATATTTCTTGAAAATTTCAAGAATACGCTTATATTCGCTGTCGTCCACATCTGCATCCTTCAGCTTATAACGGCAGGAGCCGAGAGCGGAAGAAGGCGTATACATCATGTATGCCAGCTCTTCGGCATCTTCCTTTCCCATATCAATCAGATTATCGTCCAGAACACCCTTGATGCCGTTGCAAGCACCGTATACCTTTGTGATGTCCTCACACTCCAGCGCTGTCTTGATTGCGCCGTATGCGCTTGCATTGATAACCGATGTAGGACCGCCCGACTGCCCGATAATACAGGCGCCTTTTAATGTACCCATAGTAATCTTCCTTCCTTTTTTGACATATTTGCGTTCATTCTACCATATTTTTCGGGAAAAAGCAAACCTTTTTTGCATTTATTTTTGTTTTTTTCCTGCCACGACATAATGACGGAACAGTTTTGATATTTCCATAACCAAAAGGGGAATAAAAATCAAGACTAGGCCCAGCACATACAAGCTTGCGGGCAAACTTATAAGACCGAATATAGACCCAATCGGTGTAAATAACAGAAGGAGCACCAAAAGGGTGGAAATGGCGGCCGCGCCGCAAAGCTTTTTGTTAGTGAAGGGGCCGATGTGGAACAAGGATGACTCCGAACGCATATTAAAGGCCTGCACAACCTGACAAAGGGCCAGCACCATAAACGCCACGGTCTGTCCGCCTTCCAGCTGTCCTGTCGCCTTTTCGCCTGCCCAGAACCCGATTAAGGTCAGCACGCCGAACATAATGCCCTGTAAAACTACGCGAACGCCAAGTCCGTTGGCAAAAATGCCCTCATCCTTGGGCTTTGGTTTGTTATCCATAACATCAGTTTCTACTGCTTCCATGCCGAGCGCAATCGCCGGCAGGCTGTCGGTTACCAGATTAATCCAGAGAAGCTGCATGGACAAAAGCGGCGTTTTGTGCCACAGAAGCATAGCGGCAAAGACGGTGATAACCTCGCCTATGTTCGTTCCCAGAAGGAATCCTACCACCTTCTTGATATTGGCGTATATGCCGCGTCCTTCGCGCACCGCCTCTACAATGGTGGCAAAATTATCGTCCGTCAAGGTCATGTCGGCCGCCCCTTTGGCCACATCCGTTCCGGTAATACCCATAGCACAGCCGATATCTGCCGCTTTCAGCGCGGGGGCATCGTTTACACCATCGCCCGTCATGGAAACGACCTGTCCCTTTCTCTGCCAGGCTCTTACGATGCGGATTTTATTTTCCGGCGAAACGCGTGCGTATACCGATATATCCGCAACGGCCGCATCCAGCTCTGTGTCCGTCATATCGTCAAGCTCCGCACCGGTAATCGCCCTGTCGCCTTCTTCTAAAATGCCAAGCTCACGCGCGATGGCAGAGGCCGTAATGACATGGTCGCCCGTAATCATAACGGGCTTTATGCCTGCCTTGCGGCATACGGCAACGGCCTCCTTCGCTTCCGGGCGCGGCGGGTCAATCATGCCCACAAGGCCCATGAAGGTCAGGTCGCTTTCGAGCACCTCTGTTGTGATATCCGCCGGCACTTCCTCGATTTCTTTATATGCAACGGCTAAAACGCGCAGAGCATCTTCGCTCATTTCTTCTGTCATTTTTGTAGCCGCATCCAAGGCACCGTTTACGCACCGGCGCGCCATAACATCAAATGCACCTTTTACAATAACGACAAGCCGGCCGTCGATGCGATTAATGGTGCTCATCAGTTTTCTGTCAGAGTCAAACGGCAGAGAGGCCAGTCGCGGATACGCCTCGTTTAGCTTTTCCTTCGGCATACCATTTTTATAGGCCGCGTAGATAATGGCCGTTTCCGTCGGGTCTCCGATATGCTGTACTTCATCTCCATTCACAACTACAGAGCCGTCACAACAAAGAGTTGCAAACCAAAGAAGCTTTTTCACGGCTTCGGAATTGTTCTCCCCGATATTTTCCGGCTTCTCCGCTTCGTTTACATACGCCTTGGTAAGCGTCATACGATTTTGTGTCAGTGTGCCGGTTTTATCTGAACAGATAACCGAAGCACTGCCCAGCGTTTCCACCGCGGGCAATCGACGGATTAGTGCATTTTGGCGCACCATTCTCTGCACGCCGATAGAAAGCACAATGGTAACGATAGCCGGAAGTCCCTCCGGAATGGCCGAAACAGCAAGAGAAACCGCCGTCATGAAAATCTCCATGCCCGGTATTCCATTTAAAACACCCACGAGGAAGATAATGAAACAAGCGCCCAGCGCCAGAAAGCCGAGGTATTTGCCCATTTCTGCCAGCTTTTTCTGCAGCGGCGTCTGACCATCCTCTTCCGAATCCAATAAGTTTGCAATTTTTCCCATTTCGGTATCCATGCCGGTTGCCGTAACCACGGCAAGTCCTGTTCCGTAAGTGATGCTGCAGCCCGAGAAAACCATATTGCTACGGTCACCTAAGGGCGCACCCGTCTCCAGTTTTGCGTTTGCATCCTTTTCGGAAGGAACGGACTCCCCGGTAAGGGCCGACTCTTCGCTCTTAAGACCTGCACTTTCCAAAAGGCGGGCATCTGCCGGAATAAAATCGCCGGCTTCCAGACGGATAATGTCACCCGGGACAAGTTCGGAAGCATCTATAAGGGCCTCTCTTCCGTCACGCAGGACCTTGGCGTGTGGCGCCGACATGTTCTTAAGTGCATCCAGCGCCCTTTCTGCCTTGCTCTCCTGCATAACACCCATAACCGCATTTAAAACCACAATCAAAAGGATAAGCAGCGGTTCAAAAAACTCTTTCGGGTTTTTCTCCACACAGGCTATCGTGAAGGAAACTGCCGCGGCTGCCAGCAATATTAAAATCATAGTGTCCTGAAACTGTTCCAAAAACCGCTGCAAATTTGTCTTTTTCTTTTTTTCCTTCAGCTTATTCAGGCCATATTTTTCCTGTCTTTTTTTGACCTCATCGCTACAAAGGCCGGCTTTTGCCTCTGTGTTTAAGGCATTTACGACTTCTTCCTTTGTATCACTGTAAAATGCCAACATTCATTCCTCCCTGTCAATTTTTGTATAGTATATCACATTTTTCAAATAAAAAAAAGAGGTTTTTGAAAAATTTCATTGGAACCAATACGGCCGTTTGGAAAGTAAAGAGATTTTTTCAAAATAGCTTTTCTTTTTTTACAAATTATGGTATACTATATACAGGAGGATTTGGTCATGCTTCACATCTCTCTTTCGGCATTTGTTTATGCACTCATATTCATACTATTCTATTTCCTGTTTTTTTCACAGCGTGCTGCTTTAAATAAATTTTCATGGGGAGCAAAAAGCTGGATTATTCCTTGTCTGTTTGCGCTTGCCCTCCGTCTTGCCCTGGGGCTTATGACGGACGGGTACGCTACCGACATGAGCTGTTGGCGCGGCTGGAGTGCGCGGGCAGCGGCCGAAGGTCTTACGCACTTTTACGCAGACGATGTGTTTTGCGACTATCCGCCCGGATATATTCATATTCTGGCTGTTCTCGGCTATATCCGGCCGATTTTTTCCTCTGCCATTTGGGATACTCTGCTTTACAAAATGCCCGCCATTTTGGCAGATGTTCTTCTGGTCGCTCTTTTATACCGAAAAACGCAGGAGATTACGAAGAATGAAACGCTTTCGCTTGGTATTTCTCTCCTGTACGCCGTGTGCCCCGCAGTATGGATGAACTCGGCCATCTGGGGACAGGTAGATGCTGTTTTCACCTTGTTTGTTCTTTTCTCTCTTATATATCTTGCAGAGGGAAAATATTCAAAAAGCGCGGTACTGTATGCCACCGCTGTTTTGATAAAACCACAGGCGCTTTTATTTGCGCCCATATACGGCATAACCATCTGGCAAAACCGGGACGCGGAAAATTTTGGCAGGCAGCTTTGGGCCGCCATCGCATGCTTTGCCGGCACCTTCGTTGTCCTTATACTGCCTTTCGTTTTTGCAAAAGGGCCTGCCTTTATCTTTGCCCTTTACGAAAAAACGCTTGCCTCCTACCCCTTTGCGTCCTTAAACGCCTTTAATCTGTTTACCTTAATCGGGGCAAACGGACTGGCAAACAGCTCCCTGTTTCTTGGTGTTTCCTACGGCACTATCGGTACCATAGGGCTCATTCTTGCCGTATGTGTGGCGTGCTTCATTTTTTACAAAGGCAAAGATAACTCGCGTTATTTCTATGCCTCGGCCTTACTTATTACCGGCGTGTTTCTTCTTTCTACAAAAATGCACGAGCGATATTTATTTCCGGCGGTTTCCCTTTTGCTTTTTGCCTATATATACAGGCGTGATAAGCGAATTCTCTTTTCCGCCTGTGCTTTATCGATATTCCACTATGCCAATGTGGCCTATATTTACGCCCTCAGCCGGCAAGGCATTACCTATGCCATGGCGCCCGACGCACTGGCCTCTCTCCTTTCTCTGTTGCATCTTTTGCTCTTCGGCTATATGCTGCAACTTGGCGTATCTCTTTATATCGGCACTTTTTCCCCTGCCCTTCCAAAAGAAAAACGGATGGCACGCTTTGAAAAAAGGGACTTTCTGATAGTTTTAGTCACAACGACTTTGTATGCTTTTTTAGCCTTTACGGGTCTTGGCAACACAGCCGCCCCCACCACTGCGGCGGCTTCGGACAATATTGCGGATTTGGGCAAGCCATCCGAAATTGCCTATGCTACTGTATATAAGGGCATCGGGGAATGTGACCTCCACTTTTCCTTTTCAAACGATGGGCAAAACTGGGATGCTCCCATCACCGTAGAAGGTTCGCCCTGTTTTAAGTGGACAACCCACAAGCTTTACAAAACCGCGCGCTTTGCCCGCGTGCAGATTACAGGAGAGGCAGATGCCGTTTATGAAGCCGCGTTTTTTGGGGAAGACGGAAATATTCTTTCGGTATCCTCGGGAAGTACGCTCTTTGACGAGCAACACCTTGCACAGGACAGCCCTTCCTATCTCAACAGCACCTATTTTGATGAAATTTATCACGCGCGCACCGCTTTCGAGCATATAAACCATGTGCCTTCCCACTACGAAAACACGCATCCGCCGCTTGGAAAATATATTATCGGCATTGGTATACGGCTATTTGGCATGAACCCCTTTGGCTGGCGTTTTATGGGCACTTTGTTTGGCGTTTTGATGCTGCCGCTTATGTACATCTTAGGTAAAAAGCTTTTTAAAAGTACGGCCATGGCAAGTATCACGATGCTCCTCATGGCCTTTGACTGCATGCATTTTTCCCAGACGCGTATTGCCACCATTGACTCCTACCCCGTTTTCTTTATTCTGCTCATGTACTTTTTTATGTACCTCTTCTACGAGAAAGCAGAAACTTTGTCTTTTAAAAGAGCGTGCCTGTATCTCGCACTTTCCGGTATTTCCTTCGGCCTTGCCATTTCCTCTAAATGGATTGGCTTTTATGCCGGTGCCGGTCTTGCTATTCTCTTCTTTATCGCACTTTGCAGAAGAATCCGTGCGAAGGGGTATAAAGCGCTTTGGCTATGTGCACTTTGTCTTTTGTTTTTTGTGCTCGTTCCGTTTGCCATTTATTATGCCTGTTATATTCCCATTCATTTAGACGACGGTGCCACGAACTTCTTCCAAAACTTCTGGCGCTATCAAAAGCATATGTTTTCCTATCACAGCACCCTCAAAGCCGAACATTCCTTTGGTTCGCCGTGGTATACCTGGCCTTTTGTGGTACGCCCTATATGGTACTACGGCAACGCGCCCCTCGGTCAGAGCGGTATTACCTCCAGTATTGTGGGCATGGGGAACCCTCTTCTCTGGTGGTCCGGTTTTGCCGCCATCCTATCTTGTATGGGCTATGCAGTCTATTCCGCCCTTCGGCGTAGACAGGCCTATGGCAAAGATAGCAGAATCTCGCTTTTTGTTTCGGTCGGATTTTTATCGCAGCTTGTGCCCTGGATGGTGGTTACGCGCGTTGTTTTTATCTATCATTATTTTGCGAGCCTGCCGTTTACCATGCTGGCGCTGGCGTTTTGGCTGGATAAGCTTCGCCGGCGATACACTTGGGGCAACCGCATATGCTGGCTTTTTATCTTGGCTATCGGTCTTGTTTTCCTTGCCTTTTTCCCGCTTGTTTCCGGCCTGCCGGTCCCCAAAACATATGTATTATCCTGTTTGAAATGGATGAATAGTTGGATTTTAACTTATTAGGAGGGTATTTAAAATGATTTCAGTTGTTGTTCCACTTTACAATGAAGAAGAGGTGATTGGCGAAAGCTATGCACGCCTGACTCGCGTTATGCAAAAGACCGGCGAGGAGTATGAACTAATATTCATTAATGATGGTAGCCGCGATAAAACAGCGCAGCTTGCCGCAGAAATCGCAGAGAAGGATAATCGGGTACGCCTTATTTGCTTTTCCAGAAATTTCGGACATCAGATTGCCATTACAGCCGGCATGGATTATGCGAAGGGTGATGCCGTGGTGATTATAGATGCTGATTTGCAGGACCCGCCGGAGGTCATTCCCCTGATGGTGGAAAAATGGAAGGAAGGCTATCAGGTGGTTTACGGCAAGCGGACAAAACGCCACGGAGAAAGTATTTTTAAGAAATTGACCGCCATGGCATTTTATCGATTTTTAAAACAAATGACACAGGTGGACATCCCAACTGACACCGGCGATTTTCGCCTGATGGACCGAAAGGTTTGCGATGTCATGAAACGCCTCGGTGAGCGAAACCGCTATGTGCGCGGTCTTGTAAGCTGGGTAGGCTTTAAGCAATATGCACTCCCCTATGTGCGCGAAGAGCGGTTTGCCGGCGAAACGAAGTACCCCCTTAAAAAGATGCTTCGTCTTGCCATGGATGCGATTACCTCCTTTTCCTATAAACCGCTGAAACTCGCAACCTTGGTTGGTTTTTTCCTTTCGGGCCTTAGCTTTTTGTACCTCCTTTTTGTCCTGGCACAAAAGCTTTGGGGCGCGGCCACAGCGCCGGGCTGGGCTTCTATATTGGCAGTACAACTGCTGTTTAACGGTGTGATTTTAATTATTTTAGGTATTATCGGGTCATATATCGGGCGGATATATGAGGAGTCGAAGGGCCGTCCTTTATACATCGTGCAGGAGGAAATCGGCTTCGAAGAAGAAAAATAAACCATTTTTTCATCTGTTATTTCGCGGGGATTCCCGCTAAAATAAAAAGGAGTGATTTTATGAAGGTGAACATTACAGGGAAGAAAATTGACATCAGCGCCGGTATGCGTAATTACACGGAGAAAAAGCTCCAGAAACTGGATAAGTTTTTTGACGATGCCGCCGATGCGCACCTTACCCTGTCGGTAGAAAAGGACAGGCAAACCGCGGAGCTTACCGTCTACTACGGCGGGTTTGTGTATCGCGCAGAGGATACGACCGAGGATATGTATGCCTCCATTGACCGCACCATTGATTTGATGGAACGGCAAATCCGGAAAAATAAAACACGCCTTGAGAAAAGACTTCGCGGCGGAGCCTTTGTGGCACCCTCCGAGGTGGTGGCCGAGGCAGAAGAAACAGAATTTAAAATTGTAAAAAGCAAAAAGCACGCCTTAAAGCCGATGAGTCCGGAGGAGGCTATATTGCAGATGAATGTACTGGGTCATTCCTTCTATGTTTTCCATAATGACGAAAGCGACAAGATTGATGTGGTGTACAAAAGGAAGGATGGCAACTATGGCCTCATTGAAGCGGAAGACTAATCTTTTAGGGGCGGGGCATTCTGCCCCGCCCCGCTTTATAAAATAAAATTTATGACATAAAACTGTTTTCCCCGGACACACTAAGCCCGAGGTGAATAGAATGTCAAAAAACTATAGAAAGTCAAGACTTTTGGTGCCGGAGGCTTATGATGGGATTACGCGCTTTAAGCTGGAGGTCGCAGAAGATATGGGTCTTAGCCAGTTTTGTAAGGAAAACAACGACCATTACAAAGGCGACCAGACGGCGCGACAAAACGGAAGCGAAGGCGGTCCTATCGGCGGCGAGATGGTGCGTCGTATGATTAAAAGTTATGAAGAAAACCTTTAAAACCGAAATTTTGAATTTTGTCCATTCTCTGGGCATTCCTGTTGCCGGCATTTCCGGTGACGGGGCTACATATTCAAGGGTTGTTTGCCTGTTCCCGTATTATACCGGCGAAAAAATGCGCGGCAATCTTTCAATGTATACCTATGGGCCGGACTATCACCGCGTGGCAAAAAAATATCTTCTTCGTATCGCGGAATATATGGAAGCGCTTGCACCCGACACCAAAACCAGGATACATGTCGATATTGGCGAGCCGGATGACAAAAGCACTGCCTATAATGCCGGGCTTGGCTTTTATGGCAAAAACACACTTTTGATACATGAAACATACGGCAGCTTTGTATTTATCGGATATGTGGAAACATCGCTTGTGCTGCCGCCGGACACGCCTTCCCAAAAAAGCTGTATCGGGTGCCTGAAATGCGAGGCAGCATGCCCGGGCGGTGCGCTGAAAAACGGAAAAATTGATACGGAGCGCTGCGCCTCTGCCATTTCCCAGAAGAAGGGTGCACTCACCGAGAAAGAAGCCGCCATTTTAAAGAAAAGCGGGTATGTGTGGGGGTGTGATATCTGCCAAACTGTCTGCCCGCATAATGCCGCCGTTTCCGCTTCTCCCTTGCCGGATTTTTACGAAAATCTGCTGTTTTCTCTCTCGTCCGTTCCCGAAACAAACAAAGCTTTTTTATCTGCATTTGCAGACCGCGCCTTCTCCTGGCGCGGCAAGGAAGTCATAAAGCGAAATCTGGAAATTCTTTCTTCGCATGAAATGGAGGAAGACGGCCATACTATGTAGCGTAAGGCACAGCTTTTCCGACCGGTCGGAAAAATGTATCTTACCATTCTCTCCGAGGAGCAGATGCAGATGACTGTAAAGGACATCATGACTGACCCTGCTATCGTAATTGACGAAAACGCTTCGGTACTGGATGCCGCTACACTCATGCGACAGCATAATATCGGTTCGGTACCCGTAGTGGACAATGACAAAACCCTTGTGGGGATTGTCACAGACCGCGATATTGTGATACGGAATATGGCAAGAGGGCTGGACCCGAAATCCCATTCCGTAGAGGAAATCATGACGCGTGATGTTTCGTGTGTGACGCCGGAAACGGAAATTGACGACGCCGCACAGGTTATGGCAGACGATAAGGTGCGCCGTCTTCCTGTTGTAGAGGGAGACCATGTAGTTGGATTTGTCGCTTTAGGTGACATTTCCGCGTGCCGCGATTATTCGTTTGAAACCGGTGAGGCACTTAGCGAAATTTCCGAAGGATGTCATAAAAAGCATCCTACCCATAAGCGCAGATAAGATGGCAGGAAACTGCAAACGCAGAAATTTTGGGACTTTTAAAAGCCTTTTGCGTGCTCTGGTGGCACAAGCATTTTGGCCTTTATCGTCCAGGAGGCGAAGCCTTCGCCTCCTCCCTACATAAAGGACAGATACTTCCGGCGGCCAAGAGCCGTCTTTTTTTGTTTTGCCGTTTAAAATAACTTGACCAAATAGTGCGGATATGGTATAATATAAGGGTAAATTTTTGCAAGAAGGGGACGATTTTATGCGTACCGGCGACATTTCTATCAGTACAGAAAACATTTTTCCGATTATAAAAAAATGGCTTTATTCGGATTGCGACATATTCCTGCGTGAGCTTGTTTCCAATGGTTGTGACGCCATTTCAAAGCTCAGAAAGCTCGCCGCCATCGGCGAGGCAGAATTTCCCGAGGATACGGCCTTTTCTGTGGATATACGCCTTGACAAAGATGCGAAAACCCTCACTGTCACGGATAACGGTATTGGTATGACGGAGGAAGAGGTTGTTAAATATATTACGCAAATTGCTTTTTCGGGTGCCGAAGAATTTATCCAGAAATACAAGGAGAAAACGGAAGGCGATGCCGGTATAATCGGGCATTTTGGCCTCGGGTTTTATTCCGCCTTTATGGTGGCGGAGCGGGTAGATATTCATACGCGCTCCTTTCTTCCCGACGCGGCCCCTGTTTTCTGGAGCTGCGACGGCGGCATGAATTATGAAATTTCCGACGACACGAAGGAGACGCGCGGAACGGAAATTGTTTTGCATATCGGCGAGGAGCACAGCGAATTTCTGGACGAGAATAAAATCCGCGAAATTCTTTCCAAATATTGTGCCTTTCTCCCCTATCCCATCTATTTTTCAAAAGTTGGGGAGGACAAGCCCACCGAAAGCATAAACGATACCATGCCGCTTTGGCTGAAAAATCCTTCTTCCTGCACAGAGGAAGAATATAAAGACTTTTACAAAAAAGTTTTTATGGACTTTCAGGACCCGCTCTTTTATATTCATCTGAATGTTGAATACCCCTTCCGTCTGCAGGGCATTTTATACTTCCCCCGCAAAACAAACGGCTACGAGCCGACAGAGGGGCAGATTAAGCTATATAATAATCAGGTGTTTATTGCCGATAATATCAAAGAGGTCATTCCCGAGTTTTTGCTTCTCCTCAAAGGCTGCATTGATTGTCCCGATTTGCCGCTGAATGTATCCCGCAGCTTTTTGCAAAATGACGGATATGTGAAAAAAGTTTCGGCGCATATCACGAAAAAGGTGGCCGACAAGCTGACTTCCCTGTATAACACCGAGCGTGACAATTTTAACCGGTACTGGGATGACATAAATCCCTTTATCAAATACGGCTGCCTGCGCGATGAGAAGTTTTATGACCGCGTAAAGGAAATCCTGATTTTTAAAACGGCCGATGATAAGTATATGACTCTCCCCGAATATCTGGAAGCCGCAAAGGCGCAGGGACATGAAAATCAGGTGTATTACGCGACCGACATGGAGGCGCAGGGGCAGTATGTTTCCATGTTCCAAAGCCGCGGAATTGACCTTGTGGTACTCCCCGCCATCATTGACGGCGCGTTTATTTCCATGATAGAGGCGAAAAACGAGGGTGTCACCTTCCTTCGTATTGATGCCTCGGTGTCGGATGCCTTAAAGGGTGACGGCGATGATGCGGCGAAGGAAGCCGCCATGGCCCTTTTCCGGGACGCCATCTGTGATGAAAAGCTGAAACTCGACGCGGCGGCGCTCGGAGCGGACGATATGCCGGCTATTCTGACGGTGAATGAACAGTCGCGCCGTATGCAGGAAATGACAAGAATGTATGGCGGCATCTCCCCCGACCTGTTTCCGACAGAGGAAACGCTTGTTATTAACACCGCCAGCTCTGTTATTCAGAAGCTTATGGATGAAAACGATGCCGAAAAGGCAAAAATCATGTGCGCCCAGATTTTAGATTTGGCACGCATGGCGCAAAGTCCCTTAAATAAAGATGCTCTTTCTGCATTTATCACCAGAAGCGCCCATATTATAGAAGAGGCGCTCGGAGCCGACAAGTAAGGTTTTTAAATAAGAAAGCAGCCGCTTAGTTTCCGGCTGCCCTTCAAATAAAAAAAGAACAGGAGATAAAAAAATGAGCAGATTGTTTGGAACCGATGGTGTACGCGGCGTTGCCGGCAGTGAGCTTACACCCATGCTGGCTTACCAGCTTGGTCGTGCAGGCGCCTATGTCTTAGCGCAAAAAACGAGCAAACCTACTATCTTAATCGGAACAGACACACGCATTTCCTGCGATATGCTGGAGAGCGCACTCGCAGCCGGTGTTTTATCCGCCGGTGCAACTTGCCGTCGTCTTGGCGTTATGTCCACGCCGGCGGTGGCATATCTGACAAAAAATTCCGACGCAGCGGCAGGTGTTGTAATTTCCGCCTCGCATAACCCCGCAAAATACAACGGCATAAAGTTTTTCAGCGGCGATGGCTACAAGCTGCCGGATGAAACCGAGGATGCGATTGAGGCGGCAATAAAGGCCGACAGCGTTCCCATTTTAACAGGCGGGGATATCGGCCGTGCCTTTCTGGATACAGGCGCGATGGAAAAGTATATTTCGTATGCCATCAGCACGATACATACCTCCCTCTCCGGTCTTCGTATTGCGGTGGACTGTGCAAACGGCGCAACCAGCAAGGGTGTGCCCGAGGTTTTTTCTTCACTTGGCGCTTCTGTCACCACCATTCACAATACGCCGGACGGTCTTAACATCAACGATATGTGCGGCTCTACACACATGGAGTCTCTTTCCGCTTTAGTGAAGGAAGGTAATTTCGATATCGGCATCGCATTTGATGGCGACGGCGACAGAGTTCTCCTCGTGGACAATAGTGGAACCCTCATTGACGGTGACCAGATTATGGCCGTAGCCGCCATCTCGCTGCAAAAGGAAAATAAGCTTGCCGGCAACACGCTGGTAGCGACCGTCATGAGTAATCTCGGCCTTGAAATTGCCTGCCGGGAAAATGGCATTTCTCTCGTTCGCACCGCTGTAGGTGACCGTTATGTTCTGGAAGAGATGAAAAAATCCGGCTTTGTTTTGGGCGGCGAACAATCCGGCCACATCATTTTTGCCGACCATGCTACGACCGGTGACGGCCTCATCTCCTCTCTGCAATTTTTGGAGATTATGCAGAAAACAGGTAAAAGCGCGGCCGATTTGGCATCTTGTATGACGCCGATGCCGCAGGTTCTGGAGAATGTTACGGTAAAGGGTGATGCGCGTTATACTGTGACCTCCGATGCCTCTGTTGCCGCCGAAATCACGCGGATTGAGAAAGAGCTTGCCGGACGCGGGCGTATCTTAATCCGTCCCTCGGGAACGGAGCCGCGTATCCGCGTTATGCTGGAAGGCGAAAACCTGTCTGTTATCCGCGAAGAAGCCGCACGGCTGCGCGATTTGATTTTAAACCGTTTCGGGAAGGAAGAATAAGAAGATACATGCTGACGCGTATTGCGGCTTTACGCCGAAAATTAACCGACTTATCGGCAGACGGAGCGATATTGCATTCGCCCGTGTCCCTTCTTTATGTTACAGGATTTACCGGTGGCGAAGGCACGGCCGTCATCACGCACGAAGGGCTTTTCCTGCTGGTAGATTCGCGCTATACCTTACAAGCGAAGACAGAGGCCGCAGATTTTGACATTCTGCCGCACGACACCGCTCTTTCGGACCTTCTTGGCTTTACGGAAACGATAGCGTTTGAAAAGGACTATCTTTCCGTACTTGCCTTTTCGCATCTGCAAGAAAAGCTGCCCGGCCGCAAGTGGTCGGATATCAGCGAGTCGCTTTTAATGCTTCGTAAAAGCAAGGATTTGGGTGAGCTTGCCGCTATAGAGAAGGCAGTAGCCCTGGCGGATGCCGCCTTCGCGCATACCGTAACGCGCATTTGTCCCGGCATGCGCGAGTTTGAGGTGGCCGCCATTATAGAAGGGTATATGCGGCGGGAGGCCGGTGCGCTCCCCTCCTTTACTACGATTTGTGCCAGCGGATGGCGCGGTGCGCTTCCCCATGGCGCCGCCAGCGACAAAAAGTTGGAGAAAGGTGATTTTCTCACTATGGATTTTGGTTGCCTGCTGGACGGGTATTGCTCGGATATTACGCGCACCGTTTGCATTGGGCCGGCAAATGCGCGCCAGAAGGAAATCTATAACATTGTGCTTTACGCGCAAACCTTAGCTGAAAATGCCGCAAAGGACGGCATGGAGGCTTCCACGCTTGACAGTATCGCCAGAAATAGCATTGATGGCTTTGGGTATGGCGAGTATTTCGGACACGCGCTGGGGCATGGCGTTGGCCTTGCCATTCATGAATATCCCACACTGTCCCCGCGTTCCCGACATACTGTTGAGAGCGGCGATGTCTGTACGATTGAACCCGGTATTTATATTCCGGATTTTGGCGGTGTACGCATAGAGGATATGCTGTATATTACGGAAAACGGCCACACCGTACTGACGAGGTCGCCTAAAAATCTCATGGAAATTTTATAAAACAAGTAAAAAATATTTTCTGTTTCCGGACAGAAAATATTTTTTTATATTTTCCCTGTAATCCACCCAAAATAAGACAAACGAAAGGCTTTACTTTGGATGGAGGTAACAAAATGGAAAAAATTCTTGCCATTTTAGAAAAAGATAGTCATCTTTCACCTTATCAGATTGCCGTTATGCTGGGGCGGCGTGAAGAGGATGTTCGCGCAGAAATGGAAAGGCTGGAAAAGGAAGGCATTGTTGTCGGCCAGAAAATATTAGTGGATTGGGAAAAAACAGAAACTGCGCGTGTGGTGGCTTTTATCGAACTTCGCGTTACGCCCCAGCATGGCGAGGGCTTTGACAAAATTGCCCAGCGCATTTACCAGTATGAACAGGTGAAAACCGTCTGGCTTATGTCCGGCAGTTTTGATATCGGCCTTATATGCGAAGGCAAAACCATGAAGGATGTTGCTCTTTTTGTTGCGGAAAAGCTTGCTCCGATGCCGTTTGTTATCAGCACCGGCACGCATTTTGTGCTGAAAACCTATAAAGATGCCGGTGTTATTTTCGATAAACCCGAAAAAGACGAAAGGGGCGTGATTTCCCTATGATAGACCTCCCGCGTAAACTGTCCGAACGCGCCCTTAGTATTCCGCCCTCCGGCATCCGGAAGTTTTTTGATGTTTTATCCGAGCGACGCGATGTGATTTCTCTCGGCGTTGGAGAGCCGGATTTTGTTACACCGCGACACATCCGCGATGCCGGTATTGATGCGCTCGAAAAGGGACATACACACTACACCCAAAACGCGGGGCTGCCTCCCTTACGGGCGGCTGTATGTGCCTATTTGTCCCGCCGCTATGCTCTGTCCTATAGTCCCGAGGAGGAAGTGCTGATTACGATTGGTGCAAGTGAGGCCATTGACCTTGCCATGCGAAGTCTTATAGCCCCCGGTGATGAGGTTTTGGTTCCCGAGCCGAGCTTTGTGTGCTATTCCCCGTGCGTGACGCTTTGCGGTGGCACGCCCATCCCGATTGTAACCACGGAAAAAAATGGGTTTCGTTTAACAGCTGAACAGCTGCGGGAGGCCATTACCAAAAGGACAAAGCTTTTGGTGTTTCCCTATCCCAATAACCCCACCGGTGCCATTATGGAAAGGGAGAATTTAGAAGAAATAGCGGCGGTCCTAAGAGAAACGGAAGTGCTCGTTTTAAGCGACGAAATTTATGCAGAACTGACATACGAAAAAACGCATGTTTCGATTGCCTCCCTGCCCGATATGCAGGCGCGTACCATTTTGGTCAGCGGGTTCTCCAAGGCGTACGCCATGACCGGCTGGCGGCTGGGATATGCCTGCGGTCCTGCCCCCATTGTCCGGCTTATGACAAAAATTCATCAGTTTTCCATTATGTCCGCCCCCACCGCCGGCCAGTATGCCGCCATCTGTGCGCTGGAAAACGGGGATGCCGATATTTCCGCCATGCGGGAAGAATACGGAAGGCGGCGCCGCCTTATGGTGGACGGATTTCGCCAAATGGGACTTTCCTGTTTTGAGCCTCTGGGCGCCTTTTATGTGTTTCCCTCCATTCAAAATACCGGCCTCTCCTCTACTGCATTTGCCGAAAAGCTTTTAGACGAGGAAAATGTGGCGGTCGTTCCCGGAAATGCGTTTGGTGAAAGCGGTGAGGGCTTTGTCCGTTGCTCCTATGCCTATTCGGTAAAAAATATTACCGAAGCACTTTCCCGCATAGCGCGTTTTGTGGAAAAAAGAATTCGCTACATTTGACTTTGAGGGCGGAATATGATACAATAGAAGAAAATTTAGGTAAAAGGGAAATACCATGAAAAAAAGTGTTGCTTTTTATACGCTGGGCTGCCGCGTAAATCAATACGAAACGGCCGCCATGGAAGCTCTTTTTATAGAGGCCGGCTATGCCGTTGTGCCTTTTAGTGCTTTTGCCGATGTTTATGTGATTAACACCTGTACGGTCACGGCAGAAAGCGAGCGGAAATGCCGCCAGATTTTACGACGCGCCAAGGCAAAAAACCCCCTGTCAGTAGTCGCGGCGGTAGGTTGTATGGTACAGTCCTCGCAGGACGCGCTGGAGAATATGCCGGAGGTAGATGTTGTTTTGGGCGTAAACCAGAAACAGCATGTTGTCGAGGCCGTAGAACACAGGTGCGACCGTGCTTTGATTGATAATCCCGCCCATATAAACACCTATACGGAAATGAAGGTTTCCGATTTCGCTGAGCGGGACAGAGCTTTTGTGAAAATTCAGGACGGGTGTGACCGTTTTTGCAGCTACTGCATTATCCCTTTCGTCCGCGGCCGCGTGCGAAGCCGCGGGGAGGCGGAGATACTGGAGGAGATAAACCTTCTTTCGGAGAGGGGTTTTTGCGAGGTAGTGCTTACCGGTATACATGTAGCCTCCTACGGACGCGGAAGTGACACAAATCTCAGCCGGCTTATCCGTAAGGTTTCGGAAATTCCAGGCATTGAGCGGATTCGTTTAAGCTCGATTGACCCCACTGCCTTTGGGGTGGACCTTCTGAAAACCTATGAAGATACGGAAAAGCTTTGCCCTCATTTTCATATTTCCCTGCAAAGCGGTTCCACCTCGGTTCTCCGACGAATGAACCGCCGGTATACGGCAGAGGAATACGCAGAAACTTTGGAAAAGCTCCGCGGTATCCGGCCGGACACCGCGATTACCACCGACATTATAACCGGCTTCCCCGGTGAAACGGAGGCAGAGTTTGCCGAAACGCTCGCCTTTGTAGATGCGGCAAAGCTCTCCGGCATCCATGTTTTCCCCTACTCTAAAAGAGAGGGGACGGCCGCCGCCAGTATGGAGGGGCATCTCCCCCGTCATGTACGCGAGGGCCGGGCAAAGAAACTGATTGAAAGGGCAAGCGCACTTCGTCATACATACGCCGCGTCCTTCATCGGCAAAACCTTGCCGGTTCTGTTTGAACATAAGGCCGATGAAGTTTCCGGCTTTACACCCCACTTCCTTCGTGTAAAGCTGCGAGCCCCAAAAGATACTACCTCTCCGGCAGGTCAGATTTTGCCGGTAAAAATAACGGATTGTGAAGGAGAAATACTGTATGGAGAATTTTAGCCGCGATACCGTGGATATTCTGGGCGTAAGGGTGGACCGTGCCGATTTCCAAACTGCCTTATCCCGCGCGAAATCGTTTTTTGAGGCGGAGGGTGCGCACGCCATTTATACCCCGAATCCGGAAATTATCATGCACGCCTACCGAAACAAAGCCTACGAAGAGGTTTTAAACCGTGCCGATATGGTCGTGCCGGATGGTATTGGCGTGGTGTACGGCGCAAAAATCTTAGGACGCCCCGTTGCCGGACGCGTAGCCGGCTATGACCTTTCGTGTGCACTTTTATCGTATGCCGGCAAGGCGGGAAAAAAGCTTTACTTATTCGGCGGCAAGCCCGGCGTGGCGGAGATGGCGGCTTCTCGCATTTCCGAGCTTTATCCAGGGATTATAATCGCCGGCACAAGCCACGGCTACCATAAGGACGACAGCCATATCGCCGCAGAAATTGCAAAGAGTGGCGCAGAAATCGTACTCGTTTGTCTGGGCGCCCCAAAGCAGGAGCTCTGGATAGATAAAAACAAGGATGCCACCGGCGCGAAAATATTAATTGGTGCCGGCGGAAGTCTGGATGTTTTTGCCGGAACGGTAAAGCGCGCGCCTGTTATTTTCCAGAAGCTGAACCTTGAGTGGTTTTACCGCTTGATAAAACAACCCTCCCGAGCCGGACGGATGCTCGACCTTCCTCGTTTTGGAATAAAGGTTATGCTGCACGGCAAGCGGCAGAAAGGATGAGAAATATGTTGAAGGTACAATTACTACAGTACACCCCGGGCGCGGAGCAGCTGGTAGCTGCCTCTGCCAAGCTTTGCTATTCGAGTGCCGGCATCAGCGATGTCGTCGAAAAGCTGGACGCCGAAAAGACAGAAAGCTTTTTGCGGATGCTCGCTTCTATCGGGCACGAAAGCCCTATTGAGCATGTGTGCTTTACCTTTGGTATTGAAGGCGTAAGCCGTTCTTTACTGGCACAGCTCACCCGCCATCGCCTTGCCAGCTATAGCGTGAAAAGCCAGCGATATGTGACAGAAGGCTCCTTCTCCTTTGTTGTTCCGCCGGAAATTGAGACCGACCCGCGTGCAAAAGAAATTTATTTGCGTGCCATGGCGCAAGACCAGGCCGATTACGATGCTTTGACCGAGATTTTATTCGAAAAACATTTCGCCCAAATGCTGGAAGAGGGTACACCGGAAAAGGAAGCCCGTACAAAGGCACAGAAAAAAGCGATTGAGGATGCCCGTTATGTGCTTCCCAACGCCTGTGAAACCCAGCTGATGGCAACCTTTAATGCCAGAAGCTTACATAACTTCTTTTCCCACCGCCTTTGCGAACGCGCACAATGGGAAATACGCGCACTTGCCGAGGAGATGCTACGCCTCGTAAAAGAGGTCGCCCCCACCCTTTTTGCCCGCTGTGCGCCGCCTTGCGTATACGGAAATTGTCCGGAGGGAAAAATGTCATGTGGGAAAATGCTGGAAAAACGCGCTAAATTCAAGGAGGAACCGCCATGCTGATAGTGCTGGAAGGCGTGGATTCAAGTGGCAAGGCCACACAAACAAAGCTGCTTTTTGAAGCTTTGTCCCAAAAAGAACGCGCCATGCAGATTACCTTTCCGGATTATGATAGCGACTCCTCTGCCCTTGTGAAAATGTATCTTTCCGGTGCATTCGGACAAGATGCGAATGCCGTTTCGCCTTATGCGGCCTCTACCCTGTACGCGGCCGACCGTTTTGCCTCCTGCAAAACAAAATGGGGTGCATTTTTGGAAGAGGGCGGCCTTGTGGTCTGCGACCGGTATACGACCTCGAACATGGTGCATCAGGCAGCTAAGCTGGATAATACGGCGGAAAAGGACGCTTTTTTGTCCTGGCTTTATGATTTTGAATATGAAAAAATGGGGCTTCCCAAGCCCGACCTTGTTTTCTTTCTCGATATGCCGCCTGCCTATGCCGAAAAGCTTATGCAGTCGCGCGCCAATAAGTTTACAGGCGAATCTGAAAAGGATATTCATGAGCGCGACCGCTCGCATATTCTAAAAGCCTACGAAAATGCCGTTTATGTAGCCAAAAAATATAACTGGCATTTTATTTCCTGTGTAAATAGCGGCGAAATTCGTACAATCGACAGTATCCATCAGGAAATTCTTGCCAAAACAGAAGAGGTACTTTATGGAATTTAAGCCTATCCGGCTGGCGGATAAAAACAGATACGAGGCCTTTTACAAGGCACAGGGCCGGATGGCGTCCGACGCAAGCTTTACTACGCCCTACGCCTGGGCCGCCAGCTTTCACACCTCTCTTTGTGAGGAAAATGGTCTTTTGTGTATACAGGGAAAAAGCAAAACGACAGGTACGCCCTATTACATGATGCCGCAGGGCGATGGTGATAAGGAAGGCTTTTTGAAAGAACTTTACACCTACTGCCACGACCTCTCTATCCCCTTTTCTCTGCATTGGCTTTTGGAGGAGGACCTTCCGGTTGTGCAAAAAGCATTGGGAAATGCTTTTTCTATTTCCCCGGCACGCGATAGTGCGGAATATATTTATGAAACGGAGGCTCTGCGCACGCTTTCCGGAAAAAAACTCCATGCAAAGCGCAACCATGTGAATGCTTTCAAGGCCGCTTATGCCTATAGCTATACGGATATTACCGAGGATACTCTTTCGGATGCCGAAGACTTTGTTTTAAAGCATTGCCAGACGGATGAGGAAAGCCTTGCCATGCGCCGGCTTTTTGCCTCTTACTTTACGCTCGGTCTTACCGGCATGCTGCTGTATGCCGACGGAAAACTTGCGGCTGTGACGGCAGGCGAAAAAATCAATAAGGAAACGGCTCTGATACATTTAGAGAAGGCCGATACGGATTTTACCGGCGTATATCCTGCCGTAAATCAGCTTTTTGTTGAAAATTTCTTTGCGGATACAAAATATATAAACCGCGAGGAGGATATGGGCGTTCCCGGTCTTCGCAAGGCCAAGCTTTCCTATAGACCGGCCTTTCTTCTGGAAAAATTTACGCTTTCGGAGGTGACGACATGAACATCTCCTTTGCCGGCGAAAAGGATACCGAGGCTGTACGCTTTTTATGGGAAGAATGCTTTGGCGACACTCCCTCCTATATAGATGCTTATTTTTCCGCCGTCTATAAGCCTTCGTGCACGCTCGTAGCGCGGGATGGCGACAAGGTGGTCGGCGCGCTGCAGATGCTTCCCCGACCACTTTCTGTAAATGGAATCGTGCAAAAAAGCGCCTATATTGGCGGCGTAAGCGTTTTACCCTCTCACCGCCTCCGCGGTATTGCCTCCGCCCTCATGCGTGCGGCAGAGGCGCATTTGGAGGAAAACGGCTATTCTCTTGCCTTCCTCGTACCGTTTCGCTTTTCCTTTTATGAAAAGCTCGGCTATTCGTGCATGAGTTTTCTCTCAGAGTTTTCCGGGGAAATATCGGCTCTTGCTCCTTTTGTTTCCCTTTCGGACAAGGTCCGTCCCGTTTTGGGACAGCCCCTTGCGGCTTACAACGCCTTTGCCGCAAAATCTGCCTTGTATATGGAAAGAACGCTTACACTTTACGAAAATGAGTTTACAAAGCTTTCAGAAAACAGTTCTTTTGTAAGCCTTTCGGACGATAGCGGCTATCTTTTGTATACGACAAAAGAGGATACGCTTTTTGTTTTGGAAATTGCATACAAAAACGAGGAGGCGCTGCGCGCGCTTTTAGGCTTTATCTATGCGCAGCACAAAACACACACACGGTTTTGTATACGGACAGCGGCCAGCGGTGATATGCGAAAGCTTTTATGTGAAAATACAATTCTCGAATCCCGTTATCCGCACAGCATGGTAAAAGCCTTAGTGCCGATAGATTTGCCGGATTCGATGGATGCTTATATTAATATGATAGGGTGGTTTTAATGTTTTATTTATTTTTAGCCGATGGATTTGAAGAGATAGAGGCGCTGGCAACTGTAGACATTTTAAGGCGAGCTGGCGTGCCCCTTCTTATGGTGGGGCTGGATAAAAAAAGCGCGGAGGGCGCGCATGGCATCATGGTAGAAGCTGACATTTGCATTGACGAAGTGGAGCCGGATAAAATGGAGGGGATTATATTGCCCGGCGGTATGCCCGGTACCTCCAATCTGGAGAAGGACGAGCGTCTTTCTGCCCTTCTTGATTTTGCGGCCGAAAACGACCTCTGGCTTTTTGCCATCTGTGCCGCGCCCATGATTTTAGGAAAAAAAGGCCTTCTTTCCGGAAAGAAGGCTACCGCTTATCCCGGCTTTGAAAAGCACCTTACGGGTGCCCTTTTAGGAAAAGGTGTTTGCCGGGATGGTCATATTATAACAGCCGATGGCCCCGGAACCGCGCTTCCCTTTGCGTACGAAATTTTGGACGCACTTGGGAAAGATGCCGTCGCCCTCCAGAGGGAAATGCAATATGAATAAGGAACAGCTGCGGCGGGAAATACTCGCAAGGCGGAGAGCCGTTTCCTCTTCTCTTTCGGCGGCTATTTGCCGGCATGTTGCCCGTCTGCCTGTTTTTTGTAAGGCTTCTACCATTATGCTCTACTTTAGTGCGCATAGCGAGGTGGACACTTCTTTACTTTTCACCTTATCCGAAAAGGCCGGAAAGAAAATCTGCGCACCACGCGTGCTAAATGAAACGGCCATGGAGGCAGCTTATGTGGATGAAGGTCCTTTGCAAAAAGGGAAATTCGGTATTTGGGAACCCTGCGGCAAAGTGGCGGAAGACATTGACCTTGTTATTGTCCCGGGTGTTGTTTTTGACAGGCAGGGACACAGAATAGGCTACGGAAAAGGGTACTATGACCGCTTTTTACAAGGCCGTAAGGTGTCCACGGTGGGACTTGCCTACGCCTGTCAGGTTGTCCCCGAAATCCCGGCCGAGCCGCATGATGTAACACTTGATATGATTGTAACGGAGGAAGGTATCCTGCCATGAAGAAAAAAATAATCGGCTATATAGCGCTTTCTCTTCTTCTCGTCCTTTGTCTGTCGGTTTGTGCAGACTTTTGGGGATGGGGCGGTACCTCTGTGCAGATTTCTGTTCCGGAAGGTAGCGGTGCCACCGAAATCGTGTACCTTTTGAAAGAGAATAAGGTGATTTCTCACCCGCGTATTTTTTTACAATACATAAAAGACGAAGCGCTACACCTCAAAGCCGGTCTGCATGTCTTTACAAAGGGCATGGGATACGCCGACATTTTAGCAGAATTAAAGCGGGATGTACCGCTTGCCAACATGTGTACGGTCACCATTCCCGAAGGGTACGAGGTGCGGGAGATTGCCGCCTTGCTTGAGAAATCTGGCATTGTCGGTGCGGATGCCTTTTTAGAGGCCTGCGAGGGGGCGCATCGGGAATTTTCTTTCCTGCCGGAAAACGGAAATGTGGAGGGGTATCTCTTCCCTGCTACTTATTCGTTTTTACCGGAAAGCGACGCCTCACTCGTTGTCAGCGCCATGCTCCGCACCTTTGCGGATAAGATGCTGACAGAAGAAAATATTGCCCGGGCAAAGGAATTGTCCATGTCCTTTCACGAGGTGTTGACACTCGCCTCCATCATCGAGCGGGAATCGGCAAAGGCGGAGGAAAACGCGCTTGTATCCTCTGTGTTCCACAACCGATTAAAGCAGAATATGCGGCTGGAGTCCTGTGCAACGGTGCAATATATCCTCAAAGAACGAAAGGCTGTTTTGTCTGTTTCCGACACGAAAATCGCATCCCCCTATAACACCTACCAAAACGCGGGGCTTCCCCCCTCTCCCATTGCATCCCCCGGGGAAAGCAGCCTTTATGCGGCCCTTTACCCTGCGGATACGCCCTACCTTTTCTTTGTGGCAGACGGCAAGGGCGGTCACGCATTTTCCAAAACCTACGAAGAGCATATAAACGCTGCAAACCAAATGCGAAACGAATAAAAGTGATATGGTCGGCCTATCTTTGGGCCGACCATATGTATTATTAATTAATCTAAAAGGTTTAACACATTATCCTGTGGCTCCCCGTTTACACCTGACACCGTTGTCACACTTTGCGGCACTTGCCCGACAATCACGGATTGTGCAATCGGTATTTTTGTCTGCACCTCGGTAGTGGCAGAACGCCCCGGCATCAGAACATTAATTTTTGCGGTGACCAAAAGATGAATTTCATGCCGCGTCTGATTGATGCCGGCCTCCAGAAAGCTGTCCTCAATATCCAAGGTGGCACGGCCGACAGAGGTAAGGCTTATAGGAACCCTTGGTCCGTATCCTGTGAAGGCTCCTTTTGACAAAAGCGTCCCAAGGGGTATTTTCATAGTCAGCTTCTCTATCGCTTGCATTTTGTCCTGTATGTGGTGCGCGAACAACGCTTTTAAGCGGTTTATTTCGGCAATATCTGCCGTAACGGCAGAAACATGGCTGTTTACATCCATCTGCACCCGAACAAGCCCCTCATATTGTATGTTTTCCTCCTCTATAATCCGGTTTACCTCATCGCTGATTACCTGGCTCGCCGCGCTCTGTGCGCGGGCGAAGGCCACTTGCCGGATTACGGGAAGCATTCTCGTTTCAAAGATAAAAAGAAAAAGCAGAAAAACGAATATGGATGCCGGTATTACCCATTTTTTTCTTCTGTATTTCTGCCTTCTGTGTTTTCTTCTGCACCGCAAACGCATACTTTCACCTCCTCTTGCAATATATGTCAAAAGAGAGTGTGCGGTGCATAAAAAAAGGACCTCTAAAGAGGTCCTTTTTTTAAACTTATTATGCTTTGCCGTTGCAACCCAGTACATTTACCAGCTTGTGCTTTACGAGGCCTTTAATTGCCTCTCTTGCCGGCTTGAGATACTGACGGGGGTCAAAGTGGTCAGGATTTTCTGCAAAATGCTTGCGGATGCTGCCGGTGAGTGCCAGACGCAGGTCAGAGTCGATATTGATTTTGCAAACACTCATGGAAGCAGCCTTGCGCAGCATGTCCTCCGGAATACCGATGGCATCCGGCATTTTACCGCCATTGGCGTTAATCATTTCCACAAATTCCGGAATAACGGAAGAGGCACCATGCAAAACGATCGGGAAGCCCGGCAGCTTTTCACTTACCTTTTCCAGAATATCAAAGCGAAGCTGCGGCTTCTGACCGGGCTTGAACTTGTATGCACCATGGCTTGTACCAATGGCAATCGCCAGAGAGTCTACCCCTGTGCGCTCTACAAACTCAATAACCTCTGCGGGATTCGTGTAAGCCGCATCCTCTGCCGATACATTTACGGCATCCTCAATGCCGGCCAGACGGCCAAGCTCGCCTTCTACAACAACACCCTTATCGTGGGCATATTCTACAACCTGCTTTGTTAGCTTAATGTTATCCTCAAAGCTCAGGTGAGAACCATCAATCATAACGGAGGTAAAGCCGCCGTCGATACAGGACTTACAAAGCTCAAAGCTATCACCATGGTCAAGATGCACACAAATAGGAAGGTCTGTTTCTATCAGAGCAGCTTCAATCAGTTTCATAAGATAGGTGTGGTTTGCATACTTGCGTGCACCTGCAGAAACCTGAAGAATAAGCGGTGCATTTTCTTCTTTAGCGGCTTCTGTGATACCCTGGATAATTTCCATGTTGTTCACATTGAAAGCACCGATGGCGTAACCGCCGTCATACGCTTTCCGGAACATTTCTTTGCTTGTTACGAGTGGCATACTAATCGCTCCTTTATATTTTTAGCTTTGTGCTAAATTATATCATATTACGCGCATAAGGTCAAGATATAATTTCACATTTTTGCATTTTTCAGGAAAATGCCCCTCTTGCCTGCTCCTTGCAAAAAATCGGCGTATAACTGGCCTCTTTGCGGGCAAAATAAAGCATACTAAGAAAAAGTTGGAGGCCGTATGAAGAAAAGCATCAAAAGAAGTTTTATCCGGATTACCAAAACATATACAAATCTCCGAAAAGAAAAAGGCACCGTAAAAAGCGGCTCAGATGCCGAATGGCTCCTCGATAATTACTATATCTTTTCGCAGGAATATGCCGCTTTGCGTCATCTTCGCACCTCGTCACGCCGGATGCGATATATAGAAAACAGAATGTTTGCCTGGGCCGGCAAATATTTAGCACAGCAAGACTATAAACTGGAGGAATGGGCGCTGGACGATGCACTTTCCCATTCGCAGCAAAAAGCCGCCTTCTCTTCAGAGGAGCTTGGTCTTCTGCCTGCCGCCCTCTCCGCCGCTTTACTCGAAGAAGCCGCCTCATGCTGCCGAAAGATACGCGAGAGGGGGCATATGGGTAACATTGTGCGTTCCTTCCTTGCTCTTCGCGATTTGGATATGAAAACGCTTTTTGAAAAACATTCTGCGGTGGATGCCGTTTTGTCCGAAGATGCAACCTTTGCCGGCATGACCTTTGACAGCAAGGCCCTCTATCGGAAAGCGGCTGCTACCTTGTCTGCACGATGCCGCAAAAGCGATAGAGAGGTTGCGGAAAAAGCCATGGCACTTACAAAGGGTAAAAAGAAAGACACGGGACATGTGGGCTACTATTTAATCGGGGATGGTAAAAATGAGCTCCTCTCTTCTCTCTCGCTTCCGCCGAGAAAACCCTCTCCGCGTGCCGCCCTTTATCTTGCGGGCGTCGCACTTCTTACCTTCTTGTTTTCCTGCCTTGTCTACACTTTTACCGGCAGGTTTTACTGGGTACTGCTTACCGCAATTCCCGTTTTGGACATCTCGCTCCAGCTTATGCAGTATTGTATGCTGCACTCTGTCCCTGCCCGTCAACTTCCTCGCCTCGGGCTAAATACGGGTATCCCTGAAAAAATCTTGGTCGTGTACCCCACGCTATTGTCCTCCGTAAAAAAAGCAGAGGAAATGGCGGATAAGCTTGAAATATGTTATTTAGCAAACCGCGAAAAGCTTTTACATTTTGCCGTCCTGGGCGATTTTAAGGACAGCGACACCCCCTCCGATAATACCGAGATTTTTGCCGCTTGCGCCAAAAAAATAGAGGCCTTAAACCAAAAATATGAAAACCAGTTTCATCTGCTTTGCCGGAAGCAGGAATACGCACCCAAGCAGAAAAAATGGATGGGAACGGAGCGAAAACGAGGGGCGCTTTCCGCACTGAATCTTTTTTTACGGGGCCGGTATACCTTTTCTTACACAGCCGGCGAAACGGTAAAGCTTGCCGGTATTTCGTATGTTTTAACACTTGACGATGATACCATTCTTCCGCCGGGGGCGGCTCGTCGCCTGGCTGGTGTGGCGCTGCATCCGCAAAATGCACCGGTTGTAAAAAACGGAAGAGTTGTGTCCGGCTACGGCATCATCCAGCCGCGCGTTTCCCTTCGGCTGGAGAGCGCCGGCCGCACCTTATTTTCCCGGATTTTTGCCGGACAAGGCGGCATGGATACCTATCATACCTCTGTATCGGAATTTTATATGGATGTATTTGGCGAATCGGTATTTACCGGCAAGGGACTGTACCATGTGGACACCTTCCTCTCCTGTATCTCCTTCCCGAAAGATACGATTTTAAGTCACGACCTTCTGGAGGGAAGCTATGTGCGGTGTGCGCTGGCATCCGATGTACAGGTATTTGACTCTTTTCCCCACCGCCCGGCCGACCACAGCATGCGGCAACACCGCTGGATTCGCGGCGATTGGCAAATCGCGTCCTGGCTTTTCCCCTATGTAAAGAACGAGTCAGGCAAAAAAGTAAATAATCCCCTTTCCCTTCTCTCAAAATGGAAAATTTTTGATAATCTCCGGCGGAGCATCACCCCCTTTTTTAATCTTTTACTGCTGGTGCTTGGCAGTACGATACCGGCCATGCTCGCCTTTTCCTCTCTTATGCTCCCTGTGGTCTTTTCTATTTTGGATTCCCTTCTGCAAAAAAGCTTTTTTCATCTTGGGGAAAAACGAAGTGCCAATATTATTTATGGTATTCGCAGTGCGCTTTATCAGGCCTCGCTCTCCATTGCCTTTTTAGCGCACACCGCCTATGTAGGCGTTTCGGCCGCCATCACGGGTCTATACAGAAGTTTTACGCACCGGCGCACGCTCGAATGGGTAACGGCTGCCGATGCCGAGCTTTCCCGCCGGCACAGTCTTTCCGCCTCTTTTTCTTATATGTTGCCCTCTTTCCTTTTGGGACTTGTGCTTTTGCTCCTTTGCCTTTTGGGTGCTTTTCCCGCAGGCGGCATGCAGCTTCTTTTAGCCGTTATCTGGATTTTTGCCCCCGTGCTCTCTTATATTTCCGGCCTTGTCTCCTCGCCCCAAAGTGTTACCCTTCCCAAGAAGGAAACGGCCTTTTTAGAGGAAACGGCAACGCGTATCTGGCGCTATTTCCGTGACTATATGACAGAGGAGGACCATTTTCTGCCGCCGGACAATGTGCAGATAAAGCCCTACAAGGGTGTGGCACATCGCACAAGCCCTACCAATATCGGTCTTGGTATGTTGGCCGTACTTTGTGCGTGTGACCTGGGACTTATAAAAAAAGAAGAAATGGAAGAGCGCATTTCTCAGACGATGGACACGGTGGAAAAGCTGCCCTCGTGGAAAGGGCATCTTTATAACTGGTATGACACGCGCACGCTCCGCCCTTTAAAACCGCGGTATATTTCCACCGTAGACAGCGGCAATTTTGCCTGTTATCTTCTTGCGGTGGCAGAAGGGATAAAAGAATACGCCGGGAAAGAAACACCGCTCGTGCTCCGACTTTTGCGCTTTGCAGAGGCCATGGACTTTCGTCCTTTGTATCACGAGAAAAAGAAACTTTTTTCGATTGGTTTTTCCTTAGAAGAAAACCGCCTTACCAATTCTTATTATGACCTTTTAATCAGCGAGGCCAGACAAGCCGGTTTTCTGGCCATCTCGCTCGGGCAAATTCCGCCGGAGCATTGGTTTACGCTGGGGCGTGGCCTTGTGGAGGCCGACGGGTATCGCGGACTTGTTTCCTGGTCGGGTACCATGTTTGAATATTTCATGCCCCTTCTTCTTATGAAAAGCTACGACAACTCTCTCCTTTCGGAAACCTATCGCTTTGCGCTCCGATGCCAGAAAAGAGCGGGAAGAAGGCGGCGCGTTCCCTGGGGTGTTTCCGAATCCGGCTTTTATGCTTTTGATAAGGATGACAACTACCAATACAAGGCCTTTGGCGTAGAGGAGCTTGGACTTAGCCGCCAGAGTGCGGAGGATGTTGTCATTACGCCTTATGCTACCCTTTTGGCGCTTATGGAAGACCCCAAAAGTGCGCTTTCCAATATGCAGTTTTTGCGTAGAGAAGGACTCTTAGGGGAGTACGGTTTTTTTGAGGCAGCAGATTATACGCCCTCGCGCCTTGGCGGGAATATGCGGCGCGGCATTGTAAAAAGCTATATGTCGCACCATCAGGGAATGTCCTTAGCCGCCATTACCAATGTGTTATGCCAAAATTCCTTGCAAAGGCGTTTCCACGCCCATCCTGCCATTCGCGCTTGTGAGCCTCTTTTAAAAGAACGCGTGCCCGTTCACGCCCCCGTTATCAAGGAGCGCCTCGCGCGCCCGACTCCTGTCCGCTTTAAATGGCAGGCCAGTGCCCATTCGGTGCGCACTTTGGAGCGGGAGAACACCTTTCCGAAAAGTGTGCAGCTTCTTACAAACGGCAGCTATCATGTGCATATTGACCCCGACGGATGCGGCTGCAGCGCGCTGGATAGTGTGCGGCTAAACACTTTTGCCCCGCTTGCCGGCGGCGGACAAAGCATCTGGATTTTAAATCCCCTGACCGGCCAAATCATAGATGGGTATGGTACAAAATGCGTTTTTGCCGACAACCGAGCCACCTACCTGCAGGAAGGAAATTCCATCTCGACCAATCTGACGGTTTCGGTTTGTGCCGAGGATAACGCCGAGGTAAGGCGGCTGACAATCGTAAACCAAAGCGGAAAGGACCGCGTTCTTGAAATCTACTATTATACCGAGCTTTCTCTAGCCACAGAGGGCGCAGAGAAGGCGCATCCGGCCTTTTCCAAGCTATTTATCACGACAAAAGAAAAGGACGGCGCGTTATATGCGGTACGGCGAAAGAGAAGCGCGGACGAAAAAGCCTTCGTCGGCTTTGCCGCAGCTATATGCGAGGCGAAATTAGAGGGTGCCACCGGGTTTGATACCGACCGCCTTTCCTTTTTCGGCAGAGGCAATTCCCTTCCCCAAATGCTGGCAGAGGGCAGCATTCCTGCCGGTAAGACGGGAACTATATTAGACCCCTGCTTTGCCTATAAAATCCGCATTTTTCTCGAGGCAAACGAAAGCGCCTCTGTCTCCTTTTTGTCGGGACTTGCCGAGAATGAAGAAAAAGCGGAAGAAATCGTGCATAAGTATAAACATCGTCCGATGACAAGCTTCTCACCTGCAACGCCCACAAAATCCATCATCTTTAAAGAAGGAGAAGAACAAAGCTTTCTCCATGCCGCCGCCTTTTTGCTTTGTGGCGGCGCCAAAATTCCGGAAATTACAAAGGCGCGCGAGCGGAATGTTTTGCCGCGAAAAGGACTTTGGAAGCTTGGCATTTCGGGAGATTTGCCCCTTGTGACGCTGCGGCTTACGGAGCCGGCTGATGCGCCTTATTTAGAAGAGGCCACAAAAGCGCTGAAGTTCTGGAAAAACGCCGGTATTTTAGTTGACCTTGCCATATTTTGTGATGAGCCTGCCGGCTACACAAAGCCGGTTTATGAAATGGCAGAGAAAAAGAAAGCGGATGGCATCTATCTTTTTAGCCGGGGCGATTTGGAAGGCGGCGACCTTGACCTTTTACTCTCCATGTCCGCCCTGTATATAGATGCGGCCGAGGGTGGTTTTTCAAAGCTTCCTCCCTTTTCGCCCCTGCCCACCGAGAGGCGGCCGGAAAAGCAAAAAGAAGATGGCGCGCTCCCCCCTGTTTCTCTTCTGTTTTCGAACGGGTTTGGCGGTTTTGACGCAGAAGGTGGCGACTATGTAATAGAAATGACGCACGCGGGACAAACACCGCTCCCTTGGGTTCATGTTGTAGCAAATGAAAATTTCGGGTTTGTAGCGAGCGAAGGTGGCGGCGGCTATACCTGGTGTGAAAACAGCCAAAGCTTTCGCCTCACGCCCTGGTATAATGACCCGGTGCATGACCCCCCGGGCGAACAGCTCACGCTTTTGGAAAAGGAAGATGTCTGGTCCCCGATGGCGGCGGTTTGCCCGGAGGAGGGCATATATCGCGTGCGGTACGGAGCAGGGTATGTAACCTACGAGCGAAATACAAGGGACCTTTCGCACAAGGTTACCCTCTTCACCCCACCCGAAGGTACGCAAAAAATTGTTCAGCTGACCTTGTGTAACCTATCCGAAGAAAAGCGTGAGCTTTTGGCCGAATATGCCATTTTACCGGTTTTAGGAACGCATCCACATCCCGACCGGATAACCATTTTGGAAAAGGAGAAAATTTTGCGTTTCCGAAATGCGGAAACCGATGCGGCGAAGGAGACCTATCTTTTCGCAGAAGGCGATGCAAAATACGGCCGGCGCCTCCATCACCTGTACGCCCGCACCCCCATTTCCTTGCAAAAAGGTGCGTCCTGCACCATCACTTTTATACTGGGTGTAGGCGCGCTACCCGACAAAAAAGCCGATGTCTTATTTTCCGAAACTTGTGCCGCGTGGCAAAAACGGCTATCTGTCCTCACCGTAGAAACCGGGGATAAGGCGACCGACCTTATGTTAAACCGATGGCTCGTATATCAGGCACTCGCCTGCCGCCTCTTCGCCCGCACGGCGTTTTATCAATCCGGCGGCGCGTTCGGGTTTCGCGACCAACTCCAGGATACGCTGGCGCTTCTGGATATTGCGCCTGAACTTGTCAAAAAACAAATTCTCCTTCATGCCGCGCATCAGTTTGAAGAGGGTGATGCGTTTCATTGGTGGCACAACGACGAAACCGGCGTGCGCACGCGTTTCTCGGACGACCGCCTGTTTCTGCCCTATGTGGCCTGCCTGTATGCCGAGGAGACGGGAGATGAAAGTATCTGGGATGAAGAAGAAAGCTTTGCTGTGGAGCCGCCTCTTGCCGATGGCGAGGAGGAACGATACACCTATGTCAAGGCACGCACCGGACCGTATTCTCTTTATGAACACGCTGTCCGCGCTATTGAGATTTCGCTTTCCAAAGGTCCGCACGGGCTCCCCCTTATCGGCGGCGGCGATTGGAATGACGGTATGAACACTATCGGCACGGGAGGACAAGGCGAAAGCGTATGGCTATGCTGGTTTCTAAAGGCCGTCCTTGACAAGTTTGCACCCGTAGCGGAAAAGCGCGGAGACACCGCGCGCGCCGAGCGGTATAAAAAGGAGGCGCTCATGCTTTTGGAGGCGGCAGAAACAGAAGGCTGGGACGGCTCCCACTATGCCCGTGCGTTTTTTGATGACGGAACGCCGGTTGGCACCTCCGCCAATGCGGAATGCAGCATTGATGTCATCAGTCAGGCGTGGTCCGTAATCGCAGGCGGTGCGCGACCGGTACGGCAAAAAGCCGCCATGGACATGGTCTGGCGCGTCCTTACCGACCATGAACGCGGTATTCTTCGTCTTCTGGCTCCGCCATTTGCAAAAAGCTCGCCCAGTCCCGGATATATCCAGAGTTATCCGGAGGGTCTGCGGGAAAACGGCGGGCAATATACGCATGGCGCCATCTGGGCCGTGATTGCCTTTGCCATGCTTGGTGATGGCGAAAAAACCATGGAGCTGTTTCGTATGTTAAATCCTATTTTGCGAACGAAAACGCCCGCAGAGGTGAATATCTACAAAACGGAGCCGTATGTCATGACAGCCGATGTGTATACGGCAAAAGGACATGAGGGGCGAGGTGGTTGGAGCTGGTATACAGGCGCAGCGGCCTGGATGTACCGTCTGGGTATCCGCTATATTTTGGGTTTTCAAAAGCGCGGAGATACCGTTTCCTTTTCCCCTGTTTGTCCGGTTCCCTTTACCCTTCGCTACCGCTACGGGGAAACGCAGTATATCTTCCATGTGCACGGAAAAAGCGAGAAGATAAAGCTCCTGGATGA
The DNA here is from genome assembly GCA_045535515.1 of Clostridia bacterium. Lineage (GTDB taxonomy): Bacteria > Bacillota > Clostridia > UMGS1883 > UMGS1540 > SIG447. The sequence continues at coordinate 78,372 of JAZSLT010000009.1, forward strand.
CGGCAAAACGCACGAAATGACAATAGGTACAAAAAATGTATAAAAATTCCGCTGGTATGATTGCGTGCACTTTGGTTATAATGAAACTGTAGACTAAATTGTAAAGGAGCGATTCGTTTGACGCCAAAAGAACTTATGTATCTCGAGGACTCTTTAGGTATGGAAGAACAGCTGCAAACCAAGTGTACGGATTATGCCTCCAAGGTGCAGGACCAGACACTCCGCGACACCCTCCTGCAGATGGCAAACCAACACCAGCAGCATTTCGGCTGTCTTATGGCACAGCTGAATCAGTAAGAGAAAGGAAGAGTGCTTATGCCTGCTAAACAAAATATGACCGACAGAGAATATATGGACGATATTCTGCTAACGGCAAAAACGATGTCCGGCCTGTATCACTATGCTGTGCAGGAATCTCCTACCGAAGGGCTGCACAATGAATTTAAAGCCCTGCTTGGCAAGTCTCTCGATATGCAGCATACCGTTTATAATGTAATGCAGCAAAAGGGCTGGTATCAGACGCAAGAGGCACCGCAGCAGCAAATCAATCAGGTTAAAACTAAATTCGCCAGTTCCTAAACGAAAAGAGCCATACAAAAACTTGTATGGCTCTTTCTTATTTTGCCGGTTTTTTCATAGTAAGGGAGATGCGTTTTTTGTTCGTATCCACGCCTAAAACCCACACTGTAACCCTATCTCCCACGGAAACAACCTCTGAAGGGTGCCTTATAAACCTATCCGCGATTTGCGATATATGTACAAGACCGTCCTCGTGTACGCCGATATCTACAAATACGCCAAAATCCACAACATTCCGGATGGTTCCCGTAAGCTCCATGCCTTCTTTTAGGTCCTTCATATCCATTACATCCGTGCGGAGAAGCGGCTGCGGCATGTCGTCGCGCACATCTCTGCCCGGTTTCATAAGCTCGCCCACAATATCACGAAGGGTGGGAACACCTATTTTGCATTTCTCGGCGATGTTGCTCTCTCCTTCTTCCTTCACGCGCCGGTGTAGCGAGGTAAGGTTTCCTTCCCGTACATCCTTGTCTGTATAAGAAAAAATTTCCAATATTTTTTTTGCGGCCGGATAGGATTCGGGATGAACGCCTGTATTGTCCAGAACATTCTCTGCCCCCGAGATACGCAAAAAGCCGGCGCATTGTTCGTAAGCCTTAGGACCAAGTTTTTTTACCTTTTTCAGCCCCTGCCGCGAAGTAAACGCGCCGTTTTCCTCACGATAGGCTACAATATTTTGTGCAACGCTGCTGCTAAGGCCGCTGACATGGGCAAGCAACGATGCCGAGGCCGTATTCAGTTCCACGCCCACACGGTTTACGCAGTCCTCCACAACACCGCGCAAGGTTTCGTCCAGTCTCTTTTGCGGTACATCGTGCTGGTATTGCCCCACGCCAATCGACTTCGGGTCGATTTTCACAAGCTCCGCAAGCGGGTCCTGCATACGGCGTGCTATGGAAATCGCGCTACGGAGAGAAACATCAAAAGAAGGAAATTCCTCCGCGCCTAATTTGGATGCAGAATACACAGATGCGCCGGCCTCGCTCACCACCATATAAGAAACATCTTCTTCTATTTCCCGAATAAGGTCCGCCACAAAGATTTCGGATTCTTTGGAGGCTGTACCATTACCGATGGAAATCGCATTTACACCATGTTTTTTAATGAGCGCCTTGAGTTTTGCCTTTGCCTCTTCCGTTTTATTCTGGGGCGGCGTAGGGTAAATCACCGTGGTATCCAAAACCTTTCCGGTGGCGTCTACAACGGCAATTTTGCAGCCTGTGCGATAGGCCGGGTCAAGTCCCAGCGTAACTTTTCCTTTTATGGGCGGTTGTAATAACAGCTGCCCGAGGTTCAGACCAAAAATCTTTATGGCCTGCTCGCTTGCCATTTCCGTAAGCTCTGCGCGCACCTCCCGTTCCAAAGCCGGAAAAATCAGTCTTTTGTATGCATCTGTCACGGCCTCCTCCAGCGCCTTTTTCCCAACGCTGTCGCCCGTAATAAACATATTGTACAGACAGCCAAGCATCCGGTCATCGTTTGCCTTAATCGAAACCTTTAAAAAGCCTTCCTTTTCTCCGCGGTTTATCGCCAGAATGCGATGCGGCGGCACTTTCCCCACCGGTTCACCATATTCGTAATACATGCTGTAAACAGAGTCTTCTTCCTTTGCCTGCTGGGAGGAAAGGATGGCCGCTTTTTTGATGCTTTCCCGCAAAAAAGCGCGTGCATCTGCACTGTCCGATACCCACTCGGCCACAATGTCCATAGCGCCGGATAACGCATCCTCCGCGGAAAGCACCTCTTTTTCCTCGTTTACATATTCCTGTGCAAGCGCGTAGATATCTCCCTCTTTGACGGCTTGTCCAAAAAGGATTTCCGCAAGAGGCTGCAGTCCCTTTTCTTTCGCCACCGTGGCGCGTGTGCGGCGCTTCGGCTTGTAGGGACGATAAATATCCTCCAGCCGCGCAAGCGTTGTGGCCTCTGCAATATCCTTTTCAAGAGCCTTCGTCATCTGCTCCTGCTCGGTAATAGAGACTATAATTTCCTCTCTTCGTTTTTCCAGGTTTCGCAAATAAAGAAGCCGGTCATGCAGGGCGCGGAGAACCTGGTCATCACACGCGCCTGTCCTTTCTTTGCGGTAGCGCGCAATAAAGGGGATTGTATTGTCGTCGTCTATCAGCTCCACGATATTTTCCACATATTCTTGTTTTATACCAAATTCTTCGGATAAAGTTTTAAAGATATCCATGGCATTCTTCCTTCCCTTTCGGATATTGTTTTTATAAGATGTCTAAAATTTCTGTCAAAGCATCTACCGTATAGTCCGGACAAATATCCGCCCGGCTCGCTTCCCGATTGTGGTTATACCATATTGTTTTCATGCCGCTATTCTTACCGCCGGCAATATCTGCCGTCAGCGAATCTCCGATTACGACTGTTTCTTGGGGTAAAATACCGTCAAGTTTCGAAAGGCAGGCGGCAAAAAAGGCCTTTTCCGGCTTTGGATGACCGATTTTCTCCGAGGAGAATATATGGCGGATGTATGAAAGCATATTGGCTTTTTCCAGCCGGTTTACCTGTCTCTGGTACGCGGCGTTGCTGGCAATACAAAGCAAATATTTCCCGGATAAATATTCCAAAAGCGCATACGCGCCCGCAATCGGCGCTGCGCTTTCGTCTAAGTTTTTCCGGAATACGGCATCAAATTCCACAGGGTCCGGTCCCACCACCCCCAGCTCACCAAAAATAATCTTCCAGCGGATTTTATAGAGTTCCTCCCGCGTCAATTTATTTTTCTCGATATCTTCCCAAAGCTTTTGATTACAAACGGAAAAGACGGAAAACATGTCTTCCGAAAACGGAAGCGCCCACTTTGAAAAGGTGGCGCGCATAGCCCCCATGGCGCCGATATTAAAATCCAAAATGGTATTATCCACATCCAGCAAAACGGCTTTTATATTCTTCATTTCTTCTCACTCGCCCTTATGTAAAATACTTCTCTTACGCGCATTTGATGGCACAGATGTAAAATGCGCCCATTACTGTTATTATATAAGGTTGCTGCCGGTTTGTCAATATATAAGGGGGGAGAACAAAACGCTACCCGTATGAAAAAGCCGAAACGCGACCTTTTGCAAAAAGCCGCCTAACGGGAAAACAAAAAAAGCCACCATTTGGCAGCTTTTCTCGTTTGCAAATAAAAAATAGCAGTTCCGGCGACGCCCTGCTTTCCCAGGCGGTCACCCACCAAGTATCATCGGCGCTGCGGAGCTTAACTGCTGTGTTCGGGATGGGAACAGGTGTGACCTCCGCGCTATTGCCACCGGAATGCTATTTCTCTGAAGGTTTGTACCTTCAAAACTGAACAATGCTCTCTAAAAACTCCAGATTCTCTTGGTTAAGTCCTCGGTCTATTAGTATCACTCAGCTACATGCATCTCTGCACTTCCACCTGTGACCTATCAACGATGTAGTCTTCATCGGACCTTACTTGATCAAG
>JAZSLT010000003.1:0-7719 GCA_045535515.1 Clostridia bacterium
GCCGGTAGGCGTTACCTTCCAGACGGTGGCTTCCCACGGCGCAAGGTCAAGAGAAAGCGTGCCTGCGCCCGTAAGCGCTCTTGTGGTGTCCCCTGTCATCGCCACGGCGGAGAAACCGTCAACCTTCAAGGTACCTGTTCCATCCTGGAGGGGAATGTCCACATGGCATGCCGCTTTGTCGGAGCGGTTTAAGACGATGGCATAAAGGTCGGTCCCATCGGTGAAGGTACCCCAGATGTACTCTTCTGTCTTCTGGTAATTGACAAACTTATATTCGCCCGTTACGAAGCAGCCGAGCGCAAAGTCGCGCTCCCACGGTGCCCATTTTTCTTTCGTTTCCTGCCACTGCGGCCAATCTACGCCGGGAACAGTATTGTCATACGGCCCATCGTACAGACCCAGCGTAAAGTACGAATAACCATAAGCACCGGAGAAAAGGCCCTGATATGTCATGTGGCGCAGCTTGTCAAAGGACGGGAAGGGTTGCCCCTCGCCATAGTCGAAGAACTGGAGCATAATATCGTAGGGCTTTCTTCCTTTAGAAAACGCCTGCACCAGGTCTACAACCACGCTGATATCATACGGCGAACCACCGTAATAGTCAACATTGAAAAAGTCGCTGTATTTAAATACCCAGTCGTAAGAGCCCTGCACATTCTCAGCCGTTACAATGGGATGATGGGGGTCAATGTCGCGAATCGTCTGATAGGCTCGCATCATCTCTTCCTCCGGAATGGCTTTCTGGAACGGCTCGTCACAAATTTTCCAGGCAAGCGTTGCCGGATGGTCCTTAAAGGTTTCCACCTTTTTCTTTACGCTTTCCATCATCGCCTCGTGGCCGGCCGTTTTTTCACCCGAGTAACAGGTAAATATAATATACATGCCCTTTTCCCAGAAATAATCTGCCGTTTCCTCTATGGTCATGTTATATTCATTATCGCCACCAACGAGCTGAACGGCGACAACGCCGGCTCCCGGTACTTTGTCAATATATTTCATATTGACGCCGGTGCCGGAAACGATGGGGAATTCCTTGCCGTTTTTGCGGAAGATACCGTCGGCACCGAGATAGGTGGGCCTGTCGTACCGGTGTACAGGGAGGGATTCCTCCTGACAAAGGACACCGTCCGGGTTATACACCTTCACATTGATATAATAGCGTTTCCCCTTCTCCGCCATAAGGCTTACGGGGAACTCAAATTCGCCGGGGGCAGCAAGACCGGTTACGGTTTCGGAAAGGAGCGTTTCGCCGGAAAGACCGATGAAGGCAAATTCCGTACGGTATTTTGTAGCATCGCCGGAAATATAGGAGGGCGTTACGGTTGCCTTACCGGTTTTCCAATCGCTGTAGTAGAAAACAGCATCGGTATCCGCATGGACGGGATTGGGTTCCTTTACCTTGTAGATTTGCACATCGTCCATATAGATATGGCCGGGAGACAGACGGTGGCGGAAGTAAATACCCGCGCTGTTTGCGCCCTTCGGCGCCACAAATTCAGCGACATATTCCTGCCACACTTCGGAAGTGGGAAGGCGCCAGTTGGGTTTTACCGTGCCAAGGAATCGGCCGGTGTTCGCTTCCGAATATTCCTCATCCATGCTCCATTTGAGCCAGTAGCTCATTATCGTTTTAATCGGGGAGGGATTTAAAAGATGTGCTGAAATCTGGTAGGTTGCCCCTTCCTCAATACCGGAAATGCACCAAAGGCCAATCGAATCCTGCGTGGTATCTTTGTTATAAAGCTCAAGGCTCTTCTCTCCGGTGTGGGCATATTTATCGGAAATAGTGGCTGCGCCGTAGGTGTACCAGCCGGGGATGGAACCAATCGGCTCTCCCACCGCGACAGATTCAAAGCCGGGGTCTGTAACCTCACAGTACGAAATGGCCGGCAGCTTTTCCGCCATTTCCGGCTTCGGCATTTCGTTCGTAATACAAAGGAGCGAAACATTGTCCCAAAGGATTTCACCGGGGCCGACGAAGTTTAACCAGACCAGCACGGAGTTTGCATATTCGGGCGCCACAAAGCGGATGCCGCTTTGTACCCAGGTGTCCTTCACAGCAGTATTATCCAAAAACAGGCGCATGGGCTCATATTCCAGGCTGACGCCGTTTTTCGTACCATAGGGCTGTACTATCAGGCCGGTGGTACCGGTCGCCGTGAGTTTTTTATACCAGACGGTCAGCTCGTAGGTTTCGCCGGGGATAACGGTGCCGTAAGGGCCAACCATAACGCGGCCCCCTCTTTGGGTCTTACATGGATGGTATTTTCTCCCTCCAGCACATCTTCGGCAAGGCCAAAATATTCGCATCCAAGAATGGTCTCCGAGCTTTTGAGCGGGCTGGAAAACGCCCAGTTGTAGAGTTTTCTTTCCCCATCATCAAACACTTCGGCATTTCCGTTTTCCATGGAATCATAGCAGTCAACGCCGATGGTTCTTTTCGGAATTTCCTTCAACGCTTCAAATTCCGTTACAATCGGCTTTGCCGCTTCCTCCGCACCCGTTGCCAGCGGCGCCATAAGCCCTGTGCATAATACGAGTGCAAGTAGTAGTGCCAGTTTTTTCATGAATTTGTCCTCCTTTTTTCTTTGAACGCCCCAAAAAGGGACTCCCGGGTCTCCCTTCTTCAGGAATATTCTTTGCTATACTTTTATTGTAGCAAAAAGAAAAGGAAAACACAATATAAAAAAATGACAACTTTTTGCAATCATGTCATCTCGAAAATTCCTGAGAACGCGGTGTGCCTCCCTTTTTTCCGAGCACCAGAAAGCGTATCACCGGTATCCGGATTATCAACGCATAAAACAGGGGCGTCAGCACGCTGCCGAGCACAAGCGCGGCGGCATAATTTATCGCGGCCGGAAAATCAAAATATGTCACAAGCAGGTAGCTTACGACCATCAGGACGGGGTAATGCAGAATGTATATGCCAAAGCTCGATTTTGCCATATAGCGCACGGGTTTATTTCCGTATTTTTTGAAAAGGCCCAAAACGGCCAGCACCATAAACCACAAGTAGAGGTTTGTCACGATATGCCGAAGGCAGGCATCCGCCGTAAAATCGGTCCCCCAAAATTTCACGCCGTACCACGCGCCAAAGCATAGCGCAAGCCCGAGGCTCCACCAGCTTGCCTTCTCCACTTTTTCCTGCACCGCATCGCCGGAAAATACGAAATACCCGAGTAAAAAGGCCGCGAAATAAATGCCGAAGCGATACACGGTGATTACGGGCATATTCAAGATTTGCGCGGCGGCAAAAAGTAAAAGGGAAAATAGATACAAAACGATTGTCGGCGTTTTGGAAAACGCGCCGGCCGTAACTCTTTTAAACGGCAGAATCAGGCACGAGAACAGGAAAAGCATCTGGATAAACCAGAGAGGCCCCGTGCCGCTGAGAACGGATATCGGATAAACAAGCGCCTTCGGTATATCCGGGAGCCCACCGCCCAGCCGGATGTTGAGATAGCCGGTTATAAAGTGGAGGACAAACGGGCCGAGGAGCGAGGGAACAAGGAGCTTTACGGCTCTTTCCTTTATAAATTCCTTCCCGGTTTTTCTGCCGAGCGCATAAAAAGCGCTCATGCCGGCAACCACAAAGAGAAGCACCATAAACCAGGGATATATAAGCGCGGCAACGCCGTCAAAAAACGGGATGCTTGGGGCGCCGGGTATGCCGCCCAAAACGCCCACGCCGTTAAACATATAAAGCACATGGTAGAAAAGGACAATCCAGACGGTCATCCACCTTACATTATCAAGATAATGCTTTCTCATTTTTCCGCCTCTTTCTTTATCACTTTTTTGCACCAGGTTCTCCTGCCGCAGTTGGGGCAGCTTAAATAGCGCGTTGTGCCGCGGTGCATCGCAGCCAGCGCCTGTCCGTAGGTCGGCACAATTTTCTGGCCGCATTTTTTGCATTTGTATACGCCGACGCTCACCTCAAGCTTTAAAGCATAAAAGCAAGGCGCTAAAAAGGCGATAAGACTTCCTAAAATCAAGACCAGCTGCCACTCCCCTTCCGGTATGCAAAGGGCGGAAAAAAGCAAAAGGGCGCACATGGCGAAAATGCTTGTGGCCATGATAACCCACATAGAGGTCCATATCAGTTTATCTTTCTCTACTATTTCTTTTTCCATTTGTGCCATACGGGCGTTTTCCATTTTTATTCTCCTTTCTTTTCAAAAACGGTGTTGGAAAATTCTTCAAACATAGCTTTTTGCGGAATGGCCAGACCGCGCTGGACATCCCCCAGCATAACGAGCGTATCGCCCGGCACAATGCCGAACACCTCGCGCGCCTGCTTGGGTATCACGATTTGTCCCTTCTCGCCGACCGTTACGGTCCAGGCATATTTCCCTTCCGAAAAAGGCATATACATTCCTCCTTGGTATAAAAAGTATGATTTGTATAACTAATTGTACTTCGTTTCTTTTCTTTTGTCAACTGGAAATTAAAAAAACGAGCCGACATGGCTCGTTTTCTTATCGTTTTTACTTTATGTCCACACCGCCAAACATACAAAAGCCGTTTACATAAAGCGTTATGGTATTGTTTTCCGGATTTTGAATTTTTCTTTTGTCCGACACGCCGCCAAACAGGCAGAAGGTGTTAAATTTTATATTGACATGCGCGGGAACGATAATATCCGCTCCGCCAAACGCGCAAAAAACCGCAAGCTGTGCGCCGTCTGTTATGTTGGCACCCTTGAGATTACAAGTGGCGCCGCCGAACACTGCGCCGATTTTCGCAAGGTTTACCTCCGCATCGGTATAGTCCAGCTTTTTCGAGCAAAAGGCCGCCATTTCCTCTTCCGAGGCGTGTTTCCCTTTTTCCCCGTCCGTTCCCCTTACGATAATTTTAATGCCCAGAAGAACGATGAGGGCAGGGACCAGCAGCTGCCAGATGATTGCAAATGTAATATACCCCTGTGCCGCCAGAAGAAGCAGTACGCCGAAGGCGACGCCGATAGCACTGCGGATTTTGTCTTTGCCCGAAAAAACGCCGCCAAGACACGGAATGATGATAAAAAACGCCCACCACCCGTCAAAGGAAACGGGTACCTCCAAAAAGCCGAGTTCGCGCAGCGCATAGAGCACGCCACCGGCAATCAGGAGCGCCCCAAACAGAATTCTTGTTATGCTTTTCATACGCCTTCCTCCCTATTTCGTCGCAAAGCCTTTATCCATTTCCGGCAAATCTGCATGGTCGGAAGAGCCAAACCAAAGCTCGTAGATTTTTTCCGGAATGTCTACTCTTGCGTTGCCGTAGCCGGCGTTTGACAAAATGAAGATGGCGAAATCCTCCTCGGGGAAATACCGGTGCATTAGGCGGAAGCCTACATGGCCGCCGTTATGCTGATATACAAGCTTCCCGTTCCATTCATAGACCATGCAGCCCATGCCGAAGCTGTTGATATCGCACTTTGTTAAAATAACATCCCATGTTTCGGGAGCGAGAATTTTTCTGTGTTTTACCACATCGTGCAACGCCTCCACATCCCGGATGGTGCCGACGCTGCACCCGGCGCCGCTGATGAGCGCACGGTTTACATATTCGGTGGCAGGAGAAACCTCGTCGTCCTCCATGTTATATCCCATTGCCAGATTTTCTATTTCGTGCCCGTCCACATCGCAGCAGGCCGTGTGCATCCCCATTTCCGGAAACAGCACCTTCTCGAGATATTCGTGAATGGGCATCTTGTAAAATTCTTCGGCAATCAGCGAGAGCAGAATATAGTTGGTGTTTGTATACCTTGTGCCCTCGCCGGGCGTAAAGAGGAGCGGCTCTTTTGCTATTTTCTCCACTTCCTCGTGCAGGTTGACGGCACGCTCAACCGTCATACTCTCGGCGGAGGCTATCTCCGGCAAGCCGCTTATATGGTGGAGGAGCATTTCCACGGTAACGCGGTCATCTACCTTTTCCGCACAGGCGATATACTTTCGCGGATGTGCAGAAAGGTCCACCTTTCCCTGCTCATACAGCCGCATGACGGAAATGGCGGTCAGCGCCTTCGTCATGGAGTACAACCTGAATTTTGTATCATCGGAAAACGGGATGCCTTTTTCGCGGTCGGCATATCCCACATATTCTTTAAAAATGACCTCGCCCTTTTTAAGTATCTGCACAAGTCCTGAAAATTTATCCGTTTTTTCGTACTCGGCCAGATACGCACTAAGCTTTTTTTGCATCTTTTTTCCCTTCCTTACACCGTAATATCTGTTATCCAAAGGGCATTATTGCTTCCGTACGCCTCGCAGCCGACCGGCTGCATCCATTCGGAAGCGACCACATACATCGTATCGCTATCATCCGAAAAAGCACCGAAATTCCCAAGGCGCGCGCCTCTTTCCGGCACGGCCACAAATTCGCTTTCCCGGATAATCGCGAGTTTTTCCGTGTCCACCTTGCCTACATAAAGCGGCGCACGATTACGCATTACATGGTCATTCTTTCCGTTTTTGCGCGTGTAGACGAGGTACAGGTCGTTTTCCGTTTTCAGCCAATGCGTCTGTGTGTTATGGGTGGGGAGAATTTCGCCGTCATCCCATGTCCACTTTTGCGGTTCGCCGTAATGAAGGCCATCCTTGCTTGTGGCAATATAACCGTGTCCGTCCGCGCGGATGGTGCAGTAATATGTCCCCTTAAAGAAGGTGACCGAAGGCTCGGCCGTTCCTCTTTTCTCGTCCGGCAATTCAAGGCTGTTTCCGATTTCCAAAAGCTTCATCTCTTCCCCGTCAAAGGCACAGCGCAGTATGGTCGTCTTATATTTTTTCACTTCTGCGTCCGGCTTGTCTATGAAGTAGATGGGAATGAGAATGTCGCCGTTCTCCATCTCGTAGCATTGGCAACAACCGCTGCAATAACGGCCGTATTCTTTGGGAATGGTAATGGCCTTCCATGGTTTGAATTTCTTTGTTTCCTCGTCAAAAACGGCATACGGAACAGCCGAAACCGCACGGGAAGGCGGTGCAGGGAATACGCTGTCCCCCACATAGGTTACGGTAGAGCCGGTCACGAGGAACCGCCCGCTTTTTTTGTGGTACATCGGTGTCATGTCGGCACATACGGAGCGCAGGTCCTCATGGTACCATACATCAAAACCCTTGTCCGGTGTAAACTCCGTCCATGTTCTGCCGCCGTCCTCGCTGATTTTCGTTTGCAGAATTTCAAAGCAGTCGCTGCCCGTTACATCGAGATTCTGTGCCGTAATGAGCATCGTATCGCCATGCACCGCCATTCGCGCGTGTACATAGCACTTTTTCCCGTCATACCCGTCGCAGATTATTTTGACGCGGCATTTTTCATCGTCCATCGCGGCAGATGCGGTTGTAATGGCAACGCCTTTTTCCATGCAGTAGCGCACTATCCGGCCGAGCGTTTCTCCGTCGGTATTCTCATCTGCGCAAAGGACAAGATACGCATCCTCTTTTTGCACATAATCTATATAGCTCTTCAGCTCTTCTATCGTTTTTCCGCCAAATGCTGTGCGGCAAAGCGCATACCGCCGGAAGGGGCGCTGCACTAAAACTTCCTCGGCCGAAAGACCAGCGCCGTCTTTTTCTACCGTAAACGCGCCGTCATAATGCTTTTGCAAAAGGGCGCGCACCTCGCCGTCGCAAGTGGACATGGGCATCACGCAAAGACGGGCATGGAGGCCTGCCGCCGTAAGTTTTTCTTTGCTTTTTGCAATTTCGTCTTTTGTGCGGGGCGCGGCCATAA
>JAZSLT010000039.1:0-14774 GCA_045535515.1 Clostridia bacterium
TATTGTCTTAAATGTTCTTCCTTTGCAACAATCTGCATGGCACGGCCGCCCAGTACGAAGCTGGGACGAACGAGAACAGGATAGCCGATTTCTTCTGCCGCACGTATACCGTCTTCAATATTCGTAACGGCTCTGCCCTTCGGCTGCGGAATATTGAGTTCCTCGAGAATCTTTTCAAAGCTGTCACGATTTTCAGCGCGTTCGATGGCATCGCAGTCCGTACCGATAATGGTAACGCCGCGGTCACGAAGGGGTGCGGCAAGATTTATCGCCGTCTGCCCGCCGAGTGACGCGATAACGCCTTCCGGCTTTTCAAATTCCAGAATGTTCATAACATCCTCTGTGCAAAGGGGCTCAAAATAAAGCTTGTCTGCTGTCGTATAATCTGTGGAAACCGTTTCAGGGTTATTATTGATAATAATGGCTACATAGCCGGAGTTTTTAATGGTTGTTACGGCGTGCACGGTAGAATAGTCAAATTCTACGCCCTGCCCGATACGAATCGGGCCTGCACCCAGCACAACGATTTTCTTTCTGTCCGTAAGACGGGAAGCATTTTCGCCCGTATAGGTAGAGTAGAAATACGGAATATAGGCATCCGTATGGAAGGTGTCCACCATTTTATAAACGGGGAAAATATTTTCCTTTTTGCGGAGGTTAAATACTTCTATTTCGCGCATGTTCCAGAGCTTTGCAATATATTTATCGCCAAAGCCCATTTTCTTTGCCGCCTTCAAAGTTTCCACACAGCCCGGCTTCGCCGCGATGACACTTTCCATGTCCACAATACGCTTTATGGCTTCCAGGAAGAATGCCGTAATTTGTGTGACTTCATGCAGTTTTTCTACGGAAACGCCCTTACGCATCAGCTCGGCAATGGCAAAAACATTGTCATCTTTAAATTCAGAAATATAGGCAAGAAGCTCCGCTTCGCTCTTGCCGTCAAACTTGGGCAGATGGAAATGGTATGCACCTGTTTCCAGAGAACGAACAGATTTGAGGAAACATTCTTCGAGATTTGAGCCGATGCCCATAATCTCACCTGTTGCCTTCATCTGTGTACCTAAAGTATTCGGTGCAGAGGCAAATTTATCAAAGGGGAAACGGGGCAGCTTTGCAATGATATAGTCAAGACGGGGCTCCTTTGCCGCCGTTGTGTTCGCAATCTGAATATCAGAAAGACGCATGCCCACCGCAATTTTTGCCGTGACGCGTGCAATGGGATAACCGCTTGCCTTAGAAGCAAGAGCCGACGAGCGCGAAACGCGGGGGTTTACCTCTATCAGATAATATTCGCTCGTGACAGGATTTAGCGCAAACTGCACATTACAGCCGCCTTCAATTTTCAGGGAACGGATAATTTTAATAGCACTGTCGCGGAGCATCGTCTCGTCTTCCGGGGAAAGGGTCATAATGGGCGCCACCACAATAGAGTCGCCCGTATGCACGCCTACCGGGTCCACATTTTCCATACCGCAGATGGTGATGGCATTGTCATCCGCATCCCGCATAACCTCAAATTCGATTTCCTTGTAGCCCTTTACGCTCTTTTCAATCAGAACCTGATGTACGGGGGAAAGCATAAAGGCATTTTTGCCGATATCAATAAGCTCTTCTTCGTTGTTGGCAAAGCCGCCGCCTGTGCCGCCCAAGGTAAAGGCAGGACGGAGTACAACCGGGTAACCGATTGCCTTTGCCGCTTCCTTTGCTTCGTCTAAATTATAGGTAATTTCGGAAGGAATGGTGGGCTCGCCAATGGACTGGCAAAGCTCTTTAAATAGCTCGCGGTCTTCTGCCCGTTCAATGCTTTCGCTTGTCGTACCTAAAAGCTCTACGCCACATTCTTTCAAAATGCCCTTCTTTTCAAGCTGCATGGCAAGGTTTAACCCCGTCTGTCCGCCGATGCCCGGTACAATGGCATCGGGGCGCTCATAACGGAGAATTTTGGCGATATATTCGAGCGTGAGCGGCTCCATATACACCTTGTCGGCAATCGTAGTGTCGGTCATAATGGTAGCCGGATTGGAGTTGCAAAGTACGACCTCGTACCCCTCCTCCTTCAGCGCCAGACACGCCTGCGTGCCGGCATAGTCAAACTCGGCCGCCTGTCCGATAACAATCGGTCCCGAACCGATAATCAAAATTTTCTTAATGTCTGTTCTCTTTGCCATTTTACTCATCCTTTCTATAAACAACCTTGCCGTCACAAACGGTCAGATAATTGATACCGTAAAGCTCCATGCCCAGAAAAGGCGTTGCTTTTCCTTTGGAGATAAACTCGTCCGCCGAAACGATGGCGCTTTTTTCTAAGTTCCACACGGAAAACTCCTCGCCAAAGGGTATCCCGAATCGTTTTCGCGGATTTATGCACATAAGGTCTATCATTTTTTCCAGCGAAAGAATACCGGTTTTCACAAAATGCGTATACATCGCCGGGAACGAGGTCTCTAGGCCGACGATGCCGAACGCGCTGCCGGCAAGGCCCTTTGCCTTTTCCTCTGCGGAGTGGGGCGCATGGTCGGTGGCAATCATGTCAATCGTCCCGTCTATTATCCCCTCGATAAGCGCCTCCCTGTCCGCCGGCGCGCGCAGGGGGGGATTCATTTTAAACCGCCCGTCCTCCTCTAAATATGTATCGTCCAGCACCAGATAATGCGGTGCCGTTTCGCAGGTGATGTCCACCCCGTCAGCCTTTGCCCTTCGGATAAGGTCCACACTTTCCTTTGTGGAAATGTGGCACACATGGTAGGCAGAGCCCGTTTCCTTCGCAAGGCGAATATCCCGCGCAATCGGCCCGTACTCGCTCTCGGAACAAATGCCGCGGTGTCCCTTCTCGCGGGCATAGGCGCCGTCGTGGATGTAGCCGCCATGGAGAAGGCTGTTATCCTCACAATGCGCCGCTAAAATTTTGCCGCATTTTTTTATCCTTTCCATCGCCGCGCGCATCAGGCTCTCGCTCTGCACACCGCGCCCGTCATCAGAATAGGCGATGGCATCCATTTCCTCGATGTCTGAAAGCACCTCGCCCCCCTCGCCCTTCGTAATCGCGCCCAAGGGGTACACCCGTATTACGCTGTCCCTTTCGATGATGCTCCCCTGCACGCCGAGCGCCTCGGCACTATCGGGCACGGGGGAGAGATTTGGCATCGTGCAAACCGCCGTAACACCGCCGCGCGCCGCCGCGCGGCTCCCTGTGAAAATCGTTTCTTTATAAGAAAAGCCCGGCTCGCGAAAATGCACATGCACATCACAAAAGCCGGGTAACAAAACTACTTCCTCCAAATGAGAAAAATGGGGCGCAAAACGGCGGATAAGAGAAGCCTGTCCGTCGCCCTCGCCACATATAGAAAGCATATTTTTTATCTCTTGCATACTGTCCCTTTCCGAGCATGAAAAAAGTGCTCTTTTAAAACAAGACGCACCAAAAAACACAGCCCTGCGCTGCACCTTTATCACAATCTTGCCGACATCTCTGTATCGTACTTAAAGATTTATTTCTTATATTCTACCACATTCCTCTCCCTTTGTCAAGTAAAACCTGCCTGTTTTGTAAAAAAGAAATGGGCGTTTTGAAGGAATGGGTAATTGGGGATTCTACTGCTTTTAAGGGCGTTTGCCATAACTCCCTAAAAATCATGCCGGAAACCGGCATTCACATTATATTTCTCAAATATACGCACAATCTCTTCTACCGCCTCAAAATCAGAATAATTTTCCTCGCAAATTACCTCTTGTATTTCGGCCAGCATCCTTGTAGCCGTTGTATCCACGATTTTTTCTTCGTCAATTACAAAATCTTCTATATGGTTTTCCAAAAAATTATATATGTAATTTTTCAATAGTTCTACTTTTATTTTCATTTTCCTTCTCCTATAACAAGTATTTTCTTAATTCCATTTTGCAATTTATTTTATTATAATTCTAAAACGGAATTATGTCAAGTGTTTTTTGCCATATACTAATAACAAATATTCTGTAAAGGAATTATGGGATTATGAAAACCAGAAAACAAACCTACGGTGACAAAAATGCAGTCGGTAAAACTATTGAGAAAATACGAAAGTCCAAAGGGATAAAACAGAAGGACTTTATTGCACAAATACAGCTTATGGGGTGCGACATGAACCCGACAAGCTATTCTAAACTTGAAGGGCAGCTGCGGGGTGTAACGGATACGGAGCTTTATGTTATCGCCAAACTTCTTGGCGTTCGTATGGAAGAATTGTTTAATTAGAAAAGGACTATTCCGAAGAATAGTCCTTTTTTCTGGCTTTTGCGCATGGAATAGATGCCGAAAATTTGTAGGCGTTCTACTCGCTCTCGCTCGCAGCTTATTTAATGTTTCTTTTGAAAACGGGGTTAACTCTTACGCCGTCGGGCAGGATGCCTTCCATGCTGTCCTTGTCAAGCGCCTCTCTCATCTGGGCAAATGCGCAGTCAGCCGCATCCAGATATTTCTGCACATCCTCTTCCGTATGCGAGAAGGAAATGAAGGTGAGCGCCTGCGTGAGAATGCCGTTTTCCAGCATGCACTTTGCAAAGATGGAATGGAAATCCAGATAGTTCAAGGAGCCGGCATCATCAAAAGATACGCCGCAATGCGCCGGAAGACCGGTAACAGAAACGGCCGCTTCCACGCCGTGCTTTGCAATGCGTTCTTTCAGGCCTTCGAGCAATATCGTGCCCAGTCTTTCCGCATGGCCCATAACATCCTTTTCCTGCATCTCTTTGATGGTAGCCAGCGCGCCGGCCATGGAAATTGCATCGCCGCCGAAGGTCATGGAAACGAATACGCCCTGTTCAATCTGGCTAATCAGCTCTCTCTTACCGGCAACGAAGGAGAGGGACATGCCGTTTGCACAGCCCTTACCATAAGATGCCATATCCGGTGTTACGCCGTAGTATTCGCTGGCACCGCCGATGGCATAATGGAAGCCGCTGACAACTTCGTCAAAAATAGCAATCGCGCCGTGCTTATGCGCGGTATCTACAACGGCCTGCAGATATTCCTTGGTCGTGCCGTTGGACTGGATGGGCTCGAGGATAACTGCAGCATATTCGCCGGGATGTGCACTAAGTACATTTTCCAAAGACTCAATGTCGTTGTACTTAAAGGTCTTTGTCAGCTCGCGAACGGCCATGGGCACGCCCTTGTTGTTGGCGGAAGCGCCGATGGACCAGTCGTGCATGCCGTGATAGCCGCTCATGGCTACACGCTCGCGGCCGGTGTAGGCTCTGGCAAGTCTAATGGCGGCTGTGGTAGCATCGCTGCCGTTTTTAACAAACTTGACCATTTCGGCGCAAGGGATGATTTCTACCAGCTTTTCGGCCAGCTCGCACTCTACGGGTGCCTGTGTAGAGAAAATGATACCCTTCTTCAGCTGTGTGATGACGGCTTCGTTTACGGCAGGGTAATTGTAACCCAGCGTGATGGGGCCGAGGCAGCAGTTAAAATCGATAAATTCGTTTCCGTCAACATCGTATACTCTTGCGCCCTCTGCGCGTTCGATAAACATGGGAGAGGCCTTCGGGATGAAGTAACGATAGCTCTTACTGAAGGTCTGTGCAGCTAACGGTGCCACTTTCAATTCTCTCTCGATAAGGGCATTGCTTTTTTCAAAAGTTCTCATACTATATTCTCCTTACATTATTTCTTCGGGTATTGCTCTCGTTTATTATATAAAACATAAAAAGACATTGCAACGAGCTTTTTCTTCGTTTCTTCGGGAAAATATGATTGATTTTTTGGATTTGTATTGTTTTTTTCAAAAATTCTGCTATAATGGAAGGTGAGGAGGGTGAAACCTATGTCCAAACTGAAAACAACTCTCGGGGACGCCTTGTTTTCCGTAGAGATAGATTTTCCGAATTCATGGCCCGCAAAGAAGTGGAAGGATACTACGCATTTTCACATAGACAGCGAAATCCATATTCTGCTTGATGGCAGCGTTACCCTTGAAATAGACGGAAAGGATGTACAAATCCACGCCGGCGATATCTGCCTGCTGGCCCCGGGGTCAAGCCATTATCCGAAAGCCTGCAGCGATGGGCTGGAAAAAGCAACGCTTTCCTTTCGTCTGGCACAGAGCGAAAATGACGCCCGAAGAAAACGCGAATTTTCGGAATATGTGTATTATAATACGATTTTCAAATCGGCCCATACCTATTCTATTATAAAGGATGACGGTCTTTTGGCTATTGTGCAAAAGCTTTTGTCAATGCCGTTTTCCGCCGAAAATGAGCATGTTTACGAGGCAATGCTCGCCGTCTTCTTTATGCAGCTTGCCGGCCGCATAAAGGAACACATCCTTCCCCACGAAGAGCGAGCCATTCGCTCCGCGCCGGCCAATGAGTATAGCCTCACACAGCAAAAAATTGTGGAGGCCTTCTTTCAGAAAAGATACTGCGAGGAAATCAGTATTGAGGATTTGGCAGAGGAGCTTTGCCTGTCTGTCCCCCAAACGCACAGAATTGTCAAAAGGGTTTTTGATGAAGGCTTTAAAAAGACACTCATTAAGCAGCGCATTGAGCACGCCTGTATGCTGATTAAGCAGCACGACCTGTCTCTCCCCGAAATCGCATACTGCTGCGGCTATACTTCCTATAACGGGTTTTTAACGGCTTTTAAAAGCTACACCGGCAAAACGCCGAAGGAGTATAAAAAATCCATATCGCAAGAGGTGTTTTGATTCTTTCCGGCCTTCGGCTACATAATAGATGCAGTAGTTTTAGTGATATTCCAACTTCGTTGGCGTGATATTTTTGATAAATCAAAAGTGATATTGAAACCTTACGGTTTCAGTGATATTATATTTGCCTTTAACTGTGCGAAGCACAATATCACTCGGCGAAGCCGAATATAACTGCGAAGCAATATAACTTGCCAAAGGCAAATATAACTGAAAAAAGACTATTCCGAAGAATAGTCTTTTTTCTGGTCTGAGTGGGGAGACTCGAACTCCCGGCCTCTTGAACCCCATTCAAGCACGCTACCAAACTGCGCCACACCCAGATATCTGTTACCTTGCTATTATACTACCTCTTTCTCACTTTGTCAAGGCTTTTTTGAATTTTCTTTCTACAAATCTGTTTTCATGCTTTTCTCGCAAAAAGCGGGAGGTGCTTCGCGAGAAAGTGTGCAAAAACGGACATTTTTTAAGGGTCCCGGGAAAAATTTAAAAAAAAATAAAAAAAGTATTGACACGGAAGGGAAAGTCTGCTATACTATTAGTTGTCGCCACGAGCGACGCCAAATTGGGCGCATAGCTCAGCTGGGAGAGCACCTGCCTTACAAGCAGGGGGTCACAGGTTCGAGCCCTGTTGTGCCCACCAATTTTGGCCCGGTAGTTCAGTTGGTTAGAACGCCAGCCTGTCACGCTGGAGGTCGTGGGTTCGAGCCCCATCCGGGTCGCCAAATGTTTGCCTCTGTAGCTCAGTCGGTAGAGCAGAGGACTGAAAATCCTCGTGTCGATGGTTCGATTCCGTCCGGAGGCACCACTTATGCGAATGTAGCTCATCTGGTAGAGCGCCACCTTGCCAAGGTGGAGGTAGCGAGTTCGAGCCTCGTCATTCGCTCCAAGCAAAGAGACGCATATTGCGTCTCTTTGGAACATATAAATAAAATAACTGTGGCACCATAGCCAAGCGGTAAGGCGTGGGTCTGCAACACCCTGATTCCCCGGTTCAAATCCGGGTGGTGCCTCCAGAAAAAAGACATCCAATGGATGTCTTTTTTCCGTTATGTTTGCCTGCGGCAAGTTGTATTGCTGTGCAGTTATATTCGGCTTATGCCGAGTGATATTGTGCTTCGCACAGTTAAATGGCAAATATAATATAACTGCAAACGGAGTTTGCAATAACACTTTTACAGAGTAAAAATATCACTCCAACAAAGTTGGAATATCACTTAAAGTAAATATCTCTATGGTTCTGCTTTCCCAGAAAAAAAGACTATTCTTCGGAATAGTTTTTTCGTTATATCTACCTCCGGCAAGTTATCTTCGCCGGTCGGCTTTTCGCACAAAAAGTCGGGATTTCCTTCTTTATTTGTGTTATAATGTCCGAGAAAGGTGGAATTTATATGGATTGGTTTGACAGCGTGCAAAAGGCGATTCAATATATGGAAGACAACATAACAAAGGATTTATCCTATGAGGAGATTGCAAAGCAGGCTTTTTCCTCCTGTTTTCATTTCCAAAGAAGCTTCCGTATTATTTCAGGCTATACGGTTGGCGAGTATATCCGCGCGCGGCGATTAACTTTGGCCGGAATGGACTTAAGAGAAGGGCACATACGCGTTATAGAAGCGGCCGTAAAGTATGGCTATGACAGTCCGGACGCATTTTCCAAGGCGTTTTTCAAGTTTCATGGCGTTTTGCCGTCCGCTGCATCCTCCCCACTCTCCAATCTGAAAATTTTTCATCCGCTAAAGATAAAGCGGCGTACGGAGCCGGATTTTACAACTGCTTTTAGGATAGAAGAAAAACCGCAGATGGTGCTGGTGGGATACAAAAGGCATTTTTCCGGCGTGCCTTTTGGTACGGAAAGAGCCGCACAAGAGGAAGAAATGTTTGTTTCCACGCGCGGGAAACAATGGTTTCTCAGAGGTGCGGCTGTCGACTATTATACCGATTACTGTATTATCAAAAACACAGATGATTTCGGGTATGATTTCTATATCGCAAACGAGTTGAACGCATGGACAAGGCGTAATTTATATAACAAGGAGATAACCGGTGTAGCGTTTATGGAATCTCTGGCACTTGAGGAGATATGCATCCCGAAACAAACTTATGTTATCTTCCAAACGCAGCCGTGCGCGCATCCCATGGAGGAATCTTTGGAAATTCGCCGGAAATTGGTTTGTGATTGGATGGCAAACGCAGACTATCAGTTTGCAGACGCGCCGGAGCTTGCTCTCATACATTGGCGTTCTCCTGACGATAAGGAAAACAGAACGGTTGAAATATATATCCCTATTGAAAAGCAATCAGCCAAAAACTGACGCGTCTATTCACAACACAAAGCAAAAGGCTGTAGTAATTTTTTCATTTTGCTACAGCCTCTTTTTTGGTAACACCATTCATTTTATGATTTCTGCCCCTGCATTTCGGGGATATGGCTTTTTTTCGTCGGTCAAATTGGCCAAATAATCCATGCTGGTATCGAGCGCCATGGCCAGTTTTCGGCACTGTTCAAATGTGTAATATCTTTTACCGTTTTCCAGTTTGGAGTAATCACTTTGGTCAATACCTGTGAGCATCTGCATTTTTATTTGGGTGTATCCCTTTTCCCTTCTAAGCTCTTTTAATCTATTCATATCATCACCAATTATATTATGTCAAATTTCCCTATTGAAATTATGGTGAAATTGACCTATAATATAAGTGAGGTGATTTTATGGCTGAATTTTGTTTGGATTGTTGGAACAAGATAATGGAAAGTGAGGACAACGAAAAGAAGTATGTTTTATCAAAAGATTTAGATTTGTGTGAAGGTTGCGGAGAATGGAAGCGCGTAATTGTTATGGAGCGCAAAATGTATTACATGTATAAACTCAGATACTTTATTCTCCCAATTAAGATGGTTTATAATGTTATCTATTTTTTCTGGAGAATATTAATACTTCCTTATTTAATATATGATTATAACAAATCTAAAAAACAAAATAAGTAATTTATTAAAATATGGCTGCGTCCATTTCACACACGGAAAACAAAAAGGGTAGAAACGATATTTCGTTTCTACCCTTACATTCAAATTGAGTTATGGTTTAGTTAAAACCCAGTTCCTCTGCTGTGCCGAGAGGTGTTTCTGTATCGAAGTCATTTACCTTGCAGGATACGGCTTCGCCGTAGTAATATTCGGTGCCGATTACTACATACGGCTTGAAGATTAAGGTCTGGTTAAACTTATCTTCCGGAATGTTGTATACTACGGTGTAGAAACCGTCTGCATCCAATTCACCGGCAACCGGCTGGATTTCTAAGGTCTTGTTACCATAGATAACGAAACCGTACTTTTCTACGCTTGCATACTGGGCAACCTTAGCGGTTACGGAGAGAACACCAAAGGTGTCTTCGCCATCTGTGTAAACACCGCCGTAGGAACCATATACATCGCCTTCGTTTGCATCAACGGTTGCACCAAAGCCGTCAGTTGCGATAACTTCTGTCCAGCGCGCGGTCAGCTCCAGGTTAGCAGCTTTGCCAGCTACAGAAGTAATCAGAGCACTGCCATCGTACCAACCTTCAAAGGTATAACCAATCTTGGTCGGTGCGGGTAATGCAGTCTCATCGCCCTCTGTGTAAATCTCAAAGTATTCGCCTGTGCCTGCTACACCGCCGGCCAGGTCGTAAGAAACCGTGTACTGTGCAGCCGGTGCTACCAGCGGAATCGTCTCAGCTACAACACCTGTTGCATCCGTGCTGGATGCGTAAACGGTGATGCTTTCTTCATCGGCCATGCCGGGTAAGAAAGAGAAGCTTGCGCCGTCGTTGTTAGCTGCCTGGTCTAAGTAAATGAGGTCACCGGCAACGGCTTCCAGACCGGTATTGTTTGTTAAGTAAGGAACATCCTTTGCGCCGTCGAGAGCGATGATAACAATCTGTTCGCCGGGAGCAGCTACATCCAGAGAAACTGTGCCGTTTTCATAAGCGGCGCCGCTGATAACAGCCGTGTCAGCCGATACAGCAATACTTGTCATGCAGAGTGCCAGCACTAAAAGGGCCAGCGGTAAGCATTTTGCAAAAATCTTTTTCATCTTAAACCCCCACCCTTTCTTAAAACAACTTACTGTTCGCGTCAATCAGTTCCGTAACCTTTGCCTGACCGATATTCTTCAGAAGGTTTGCGTAGCCGGTAATGGCGCTTGTCTGTATAATGTCTTTGTGTTCGTCCATGCTGATGACTGTGATGCTGGGTACTTCGTAGTTCTTTCTTTCTTTCATTTTGCGCATCTCCTTTTATAAATATATACAAAACAAAGTCATAAATGAATAACAAAGGTGCCAATTACTCCGTATGCTACCATTTTAACAGGTAATACCTTACAAGTCTAAGATTATTGTGATACTTTTATCATTTTATTGTGATTTTTATTTTATGCCATGAAGTCCAGGCAGCTCCTGACAGCCGTATACGGACGCACCTTTTCATCTGCCACTTTTACATGTGCCGGGTGGGTGGCATAGCCGCGGAGCGCCTCCTCGCTTTCAAAGGAGGAATCCAGCATCAAATCCGCATTGGAGGTGGAAAGGCCCTCCGTGATAACGCGGATATCCAAAAGCCCGGGGATTTGCCCCTTCAGACCCTCCAATCCCTCACGGATTTCCTTTTTGATGGTTTCCTTTTCTTCTGCAGAAAGGGTTTCCTGCAGCGTCCAGATAATAACATGTTTTACCATACTATGTTCTCCTTCCTTAATATATACCATTATTCTTTTCCGTTTATATATTGCCCGATGGCCGCAAACACGCCCCCCGCATGCAGCTGCTTTACCACAAGTGCCAGCACGGGGCCGATAATCATGCCGAAAATACCCATTGCACGAAGTCCGATATACATGACCATCAGAATAAGCAACGGGTGCAGGCCTATCTGGCGCGCCACCAGACGCGGCTCCATAATCTGCCGCACGGCCAGACAAATGAGATACAAAACTATCAGCATAATACCGAGCCGTATATCGCCGATAAGGAGCGCGTAAACACCCCATGGAATCAGCACCGTGCCGGTGCCGAGAATCGGAATGGCATCAATAATGCTGATAACGAGAGCCAGCACCAGCGCATAATCCGCTACCGCGCCGCCAATTATCAGAAAGCCGAGGGTAAGCTCCAGAAAGGTTACGCATATCATCACAAGCTGTGCACGGATGTAGGCCACCAGCGCGGAAAACACATTTTTCATCATACCTTCCATGAAAAGTGTGATTTTCGCCGGCATGGTTTTGCGAAGGCCTGCCCGTATAGCCTCGCTGTCGCTGCTCATAAAATAGGCGCCGATAAAAAAGACGACGGCAAAGATAATGCCCGACGGCACGCCCTTGACAAAGCTAAAGGCGCCGCGTATGGCCGGCATGGTATAATCCGCTATTGTTTTGGTAAGGCTTGTTCCTACATCCGAAAAAACCTGCCCCCATGTGTCCGAAAGACCGATGCGGCCGGCAAGCGCGCTGCGCATTTCCTCAAGCTGGCCGGTAATTTTAGCGATGATTACATCGCTCTGCCGTACAATTTCATTACATTCCGTCCAAAGTCGGTTAAGCAAAAAGCCGACAATCGTTCCCAGCACCCCAATCGCCAGCACGATGCCAAAAATGGAGCCTATGGTGCGCGGAATCTTCGCGCGGCTTTCCAGAAAAGCGACAAGCGGTTCAATAATTTTTGCCAGAAGATACGCGAGTACGAAGGGCAAAAACAAAATAAGCAGACGCGGCAGGAGCAGAAAAACGAAGGCAATACCCAAAAGACTGCAAAGGAGTACCGCTATTATGCGCCAGACTTTGGCTTTATCCATTTTTCTCCATCCTTTCTAAAAGGTCGGGCCGCTTTGCCTCGGTTCTTTCCCACGCCTTTTGCTTTCGCCATTCGGCAATTTTAGCCTGATGGCCGCTGAGCAGAATTTCCGGCACCTTTTTCCCCATAAATTCCGGCGGACGCGTGTACTGCGGATACTCCAAAAGCCCGTCCGTGAGGGACTCGCTTTCGCTGTTGCCGTGCTGGACTACGCCCGGCACCATGCGTGCTACCGCATCGACAAGCGCCATTGCGGGGATTTCGCCGCCGGTCAGTACATAATCACCGATGGAAATTTCCTCATCCACCAAAAGCTCGAGTATCCGCTCGTCCACCCCTTCATAGTGGCCGCAAAGCAGAATGAGATGTTCATACTCTTCCGCCAGACTTTTCGCCTTTTGCTGCGAAAAGACCTTCCCCTGGGGAGAGAGATAAATGGTATGCGGGCGATAGGAAAGCGGCTCCGTAATATAGCGCCACGCCTTGTAAATCGGCTGGGGCGCCATCACCATACCGCCGCCTGCCCCGTACGGGTAATCATCCACCCGCCGATGCTTATCCTCCGAAAAATCCCGAATATTTATATAGCGTAAATGCAAAAGACCCTTTTCCTCCGCACGCCCGATAATGCTGTCACCTAAAACAGCCTCAAACATAGCCGGAAACAGGGTCAGTACATCAATCTTCATCTTCCAAAAGCCCCTTTAAAGGTTTTATGGTAATTTGCCGCGCCGAAAGGTCTGTAGAAAGCACCACCTCGTCAATCACGGGAATCAGGTACTCCTTCTCGCCGCGTACGGTATACACATCGTTGGCGCCGGTTTTGAAAACATCCACAACCTTTCCGAGCACCTGGCCCGCATCCGTCACCACCGTCATACCCAAAATATCGGCGATGTAGTAGCGTCCTTCGGGCAGCGGCGGCAATTCGTCTCTCTTTACCGAAATTTCTTTGCCGACAAGGGCCTCGGCCGCCTCCACCGTGTCCACCCCGCGAAAGCGCAGAAGCACCGCGCCGCGGCTCAGGCGATAGCCTAGTAGCGGCAGAGCCTTTCCTGTGGCGAGGTAGATGGTTTTCACCTGCGCAAAAAAATCAGGACTATCCGTATAATACAGCGCCTTGACCTCACCGCGCAGACCGTGTGTATTTACAATTTTGCCGCATACGAGCAAAACAATTCCTCCATTTCATCGCCGTAGTGACGAGGGGCTGTACAAATACTTGTCACAGTCCCTCCCTACTGACGCGTGCCGCAAGTTAAATAATGTCTACATTTACTTTGACATTTTTTCTTGCCGCTGCCGCCTTCATCAGCGAACGGATTGCCTTGGCAATCTTTCCCTGTTTCCCGATAACCTTGCCCATATCGTTTTCGTTGACATGGATTTCCAGCGTAATAATATCGCCGGCGGTTTTTTCTTCGATTACCACATCGTCGGGACAGGTCACTAAGGATTTAACAATAAATTCCAGCAGCTCCTTCATAGCTTTTCTCCCTCAAAATTAATCTACAATGCCGCTTCTCTTCAGAAGTGCCTTCACACTGTCTGTCGGCTGTGCACCGGTGGCAATCCACTTCTTTGCCTTTTCGCCATCAATTTTGATTTCGGAGGGCTCAGTCATCGGATTGTAAGTACCGATTTCTTCGATGAATCTGCCGTCACGCGGGTATCTGGAATCTGCTACGACCACTCTGTAAAACGGAGCCTTCTTTGCGCCCATCCTTCTCAGTCTGATTTTTACTGCCATTTTCGTTCACCTCCTTTATCACATTCCAAAGGGAAACCGTTTCATCTTTTTCCCTTTGCCCATAAACTGCTTCATCAGTTTCTGCATATCGTTAAACTGCTTTAAAAGCCGGTTTACGTCCTGTACCGTAGTGCCGCTTCCCGCCGCCACGCGTCTTTTTCGGGAAGCGTCCATTATCTGCGGATTTTCTCTCTCGCGCGGTGTCATGGAGCGGATGATGGCTTCGGTATGCGCCATCTGCTTTTCATCCAGCTGCGCGCCCTCCAGCGCCTTGGCATTTACCCCCGGCAGCATGCCGGCAAGGTTTGACAGCGGCCCCATGTTCTTCATTTGCTCCATCTGCTCGAGAAAATCCTGTAAGTCAAACCGTTGCTGCCGGATTTTTTGTTCCAGCTGGGCGGCCTTTTTTTCATCAAAGGCTTCCTGCGCCTTATCAATCAGGGTGAGCATATCGCCCATGCCGAGAATGCGGGACGCAAGCCTGTCGGGGTAAAACGGCTCAATAT
>JAZSLT010000041.1:0-72971 GCA_045535515.1 Clostridia bacterium
AAACGATGAGGCTAATATTTGTCATATAGTCGGTTTTCAATTTGTTAAAATGGGTAAAATGTGGGTAAATTTTAGTTTGTGTTACCCGTAAGCCCTTGAAAACACGGTGTTTTATTTATCAAGTGGCTTCATTGTGGGGAACAATAAAACATCGCGGATGGCGGCGCTATCGGTCAGGAGCATGCACATTCTGTCAATACCAAAGCCGATACCACCTGTGGGGGGCATACCGATTTCAAGGGCATTCATAAAGTCCTCATCCGTGGTGTTGGCCTCCTCGTCGCCCTGTGCAAGCAGTGCTTCCTGTGCGCGGAATCGTTCTCTCTGGTCAATCGGGTCATTCAGCTCCGAGTAGGCGTTGGCCATTTCCCAGCCGTTCATGAAAAATTCAAACCGTTCCACATATTCGGGGTTGTCCGGCTTTCTCTTTGTCAGCGGCGAGATGTCTACCGGATGGTCCATAACAAAGGTCGGCTGAATTAAGTGCTTTTCTACATATTCCTCAAAGAAGAGATTTAAGATATCGCCCTTTTTATGGCGTTCTTCATATTCAATATGGTGCTCTTTGGCTACCTTTCTGGCTTCCTCGAGCGTTTCGATTGCCGTAAAGTCCACCCCGGCGTACTGGCGGACGGCATCCACCATGGTAATACGGGCAAACGGTTTGCCTAAATCCATTTCCACGCCGCCGTATACAATCTTGGTTGTCCCCAAAACCTCCTCGGCTACATGGCGGTACAGCTTTTCTGTTAAATCCATCATGCCGTGGTAGTCGGTGTAAGCCTGATACAGCTCCATCAAGGTAAATTCCGGATTGTGGCGCGTATCTACGCCCTCGTTACGGAATACGCGGCCGATTTCGTATACCCTGTCCAGTCCCCCGACAATGAGGCGCTTTAAGTACAGCTCCAGCGAAATACGGAGCTTGAAATCCTCACCCAGCGCGTTGGAATGGGTAATAAACGGACGCGCCGCCGCGCCGCCTGCATTGGCCACGAGCATGGGTGTTTCTACCTCTAAAAAGCCTTGCCCGTCCAGGTACCGGCGGATACTCGCAATAATTTTAGAACGCTTTACAAAGGTATCGCGTACCTCTGCATTCACAATCAAATCCACATACCGCTGGCGATAGCGCGTATCGGTATCCGTAAGGCCATGGAATTTTTCCGGCAACGGACGAAGGGACTTTGCAAGGAGCGTAATTTCCGAAACCTTTACGGAGATTTCGCCTGTCTTCGTCAAAAACACCTCGCCCTTCGCGCCTACGATATCGCCGATATCGTATTTCTTAAAGGCAGCATACGGCTCTTCCCCGATTTCATCGCGGCGCACATAAAGCTGGATGCGGCCGCTCTTGTCCATCAAATCGCAGAAAGAGGCCTTGCCCATTACGCGTTTTGTCATAAGACGCCCGGCGATGGTCACCACGCGCCCTTCTATATTTGCAAAGCCGGACTTAATATCGGCCGCCAGACTGTCCGCATCAAAGCGCACAATCGCAAACGGGTCCTGTCCGCTCTCCTGCAGCTCCCGCAGCTTTTCGCGGCGGACGCGCAGAATTTCGTTTAAGTCCTGCTCCTCATTCAGATTCGGATTATTGTTCACTTCTGCCATAATGCTCCTCCTACTTTTCGTTTCATTTTATAATACCATATTCCGCCCTATTTGTCAAAACTTTTTAGCAAAACATTCCTTTTCTTCTTGACAAACGCCGCGCATTTCTATACAATGAATGGCAAAAGAAAAGAAAGAGGGTTTTTCCATGGCCGGCGTGTTTGGCAATACCGTAAGTCAGCTTATTCTTTTATTCGCTTTTATTTTAGTCGGATTTTTATTCGGCCGCCTTCGGCTTTTGCCGGACGATGCCGCCTCTTCCCTTTCCAAGCTCGAAACCTATCTCTTCATGCCGGCGCTTTCCATGCAGTCCTGCCTGCAAAACTGCCGGATGGAAAATGTGAAACAATATATCTTTTATATCGGCGTTTCCGCCGCCACCCTTCTTGTCCTCTTCGCGCTGGCCCGTTTTCTTGCCGGCAAGTTTGCCAGAAAGGACAGCGAAATCGGCATTTACACCTATGCGCTGACCGTTTCTAACATGGGCTATATGGGTTACCCCATGATGCAGGCCATGTTTGGCGACCAGATGCTTTTCATTATGGTTATTACCGGTATTCCGGTCAACATTTATATTTACACGCTCGGTATGGCGATGATGACACAGGGCAAAAGCTCCCTCCGCTCCCTGATAAACCCTGTTTTTATCGCGACGCTTTCGGGTATCGTGCTGGGGCTTTTTTCTGTACAGCTTCCGTCTATTGTCGGCGGTTTTCTGTCCTCCGCCGCATCTTGTATGTCGCCGGTTGCGATGCTGATAAGCGGCCTTGTCATTTCCCGTCTCCCTATAAGGAAGCTGTTTGGCGATGTAAGAGCGTATGTGGCGTCCTTTTTGCGGCTCATTATTTTGCCGGCCGCGACGGTGGCGGTGCTCGCCCTTTTCGGTCTTAAGCCGGAAATGCTGATTATTATCCTGATGCTGTACTGCATGCCGATTGGTATGAACACGATTGTATTTCCCGAGGCGAAGGGACTGGACACGACCGCAGGGGCAAGGCTGGTGCTTCTTTCCAACCTTTTCAGTATTGTCACCATTCCACTGATGGTTATGCTTTTTTACCGGATATTCCCCGGCATGTAAGAAGACACAAAGACAGGCTGCGTAGTTATTTACGCGGCCTGTCTTTTATGGTGTGAAAATCATGCGCCTTCTTTTTTGGTATCACAATTTCCTGTGCACTTGCCGGCATACGGACAGCCAATACACTTTTGCCCTTTTTTCTTTGCCCTGTATAAGTAAAATCCCGCACCGCCGACTATACACACGAGAAGGATAAAAAGAATGAAGTTATCCATGGCCTACTGATTTAAAGCATAATTTGCTTGTATTCTTTTATCTGCATTGCCCATGAGGAAAACTATTATTCCAACCATCACGGCAGAGGCTATAAGTCCGGCTATAAATCCGTTTCCTACGGTGCCGGTGGTGATGAGTGTGCCGATTTGGTATACGGAAAATGCCACGATGTAGCCGGTTGCCAGCTGAAGTGCAACGCCCCCGAGCATCCATTTCTTATCCTTAATTTCCGAGCGCATCGCACCGATAGCTGCAAAGCAAGGGGGCGTAAAGAGGTTAAACATAAGGCACGCCAGCGCCGCCGCCTTTGTCACGCCGAACACGGCCGCCACCTCACCACCTCCGCCGATGAGCATAAGCTCCTCGGTGTCGATAAAATTTGTAATGCCATAGCATACAGCGAGTGTTCCTACCACATTTTCCTTGGCGATAAAGCCCGTAACGGCTGCGGCAGCCATCTGCCACACACCAAATCCGAGCGGAATAAGCAGGAAAGCCACGGGATTGGCAACAGAGGCAAGGATGGATGTACTTTCCATCCCTTCCTCCACGAGCGCAAAGTGCCAGTTAAAGGATTGCATGACCTGAACCAATGTGTTACAGACAAGAATGATGGTGCCGGCCTTGACTATGTATGCCCAGCCGCGGCTGCACATGGAAAGGAACGCTCTCCAAAGGGAAGGCGCTTTGTATGCAGGAAGCTCTATAATAAAGAAGGATTTGCGATTCTTGTGCCCGGCAATTTTATTTACAATAAGTGCACCGACAAAAATCAGAGCAATACCTGTAAAGTACATAAGCGTTCCTACCCAAGTTGCATCTTTAAAGAATACACCGGAAAAAAGCGCAATAACAGGGAGCTTTGCCCCGCACGGCATAAACGGTGTAAGCATAGCGGTTGCCCGGCGTTCTCTCTCATTACGGATTGTACGGCAGGCCATAATACCGGGAATAGCACAGCCTGTGCCGATTACAAAAGGAATTACGGATTTTCCCGATAAGCCGACCTTTTTGAAAATCGGGTCCAGAACAACGGATACTCTGGCCATATACCCGCAATCTTCCAAAACTGCGATTAGGAAGTACATAACCATCACAAGCGGTAAAAAACCGACAACGGCACCGACACCGCCGATAATGCCATCCACCAAAAGTGCCTCCAGAAGTGGGTGTGCGTTTTCTGCCAATCCGCCGGCCCACTCCTGGAATATTACAATTCCCCCGACCAGATAATCGGCAATCCATGTGCCTACGGTTGTTTGGGAGAGATAAAACACAAGAAACATAATCAAGGCAAAAATCGGCATGCCGAGCCACTTATTGGTCAGCACGGCATCCAGCTTATCGCCAAAATTTTTATCCCTCGTTAAGGTCTTGCGCCTTTCAACCGCCTTTACAATTTTGTTTACAAACTCAAAACGCTTTCTGTCAGCTCTTTCCACCTCGTCCTTGCTTGTGAGGTTAATATTACCCTGCGTGTAAGGCGCCTCCTGCGCAGTACCCGCCCTCGCGACAGCTATAGAAATTACCTCCTGCAAGCCTTTGGCAGAGGTAGAAACCGTTTCCACAACCGGGCAACCAAGCTTTTGGGATAGCGCCCGGCCGTCAATTACCGTTTCTTTTTTTTCATTGATATCGCTCTTGTTAAGCGCAACCACCAAGGGTATGCCCAGCTCTAAAAGCTGTGTGGTGAAGAACAGGCTCCTGCTTAAATTTGTCGCATCCACAATGTTAATGATAACATCAGGATTTTCCGTTCTGACATACGCGCTTGTAATGCTTTCCTCAGCGGTAAACGGTGACATGGAGTACGCCCCCGGAAGGTCAACGGCAATCGCCTCCACGCCTGCGTAGGTCTTTTTTATGGGGTGTTCCTTCTTTTCTACGGTAACACCTGCCCAGTTGCCGACTTTTTCGTTTCGGCCTGTCAGGGCGTTATACATTGTGGTTTTCCCGGAATTGGGGTTGCCTGCCAGGGCAATTTTCATGGTATATACCTCCTTTTATATTCCGAAGTTAGCAAATGCTAACCGCTAATCAAAAAAATATGGCCCGGAAGCTATGCTAAATGATTATAGCTTCTGCCAGCTGATTATCTATCGTATATCTGCCGTCCTTAATGGATACCATACAGCCACCTTTCAAATGGGATACAACCGTAATGGCTTCGCCACTGTAGCAGCCGAGAGAAAATAAAAAGGCGTCCAGCTCTTCGTCCTCTGTTTCTATCCTTTTTATTATGTATTCTACCCCTGCCCTTGCGTCCTTCAGCGTCATATTCTTTCCCTTCTCTCCCTTCCATAGGTTCTGTTTTCCTGTACCCATGCCTACAGCTTCAGTTAGCATCCGCTAACTGAAGCTTATTATAGCACGCTACAAAGATGTTGTCAAGCATTTTTTCAAATTTCTTTCCCAAAATTTGAAAAGGCTTGCTTTTCGGGAACACCTATGATAAAATGTTTACAGCTTACCATGGAAGGAGCCATGTTACTGTGAAGGAATCCGGCGAAATGTATTTGGAGTCGATTTATGTTTTAGGTAATACGAAATCCTCTGTTCGTTCCATAGATGTTGCGGAGTATATGCAATATTCAAAGCCGAGCGTTTGCCGTGCCATTGGTCTTTTGAAAAAGGATGGCTATATTACCGTGGACAGAAATGGGCATATTTCCCTGACCGATATAGGCGAAAAGAAAGCCAAAAGCATTTTTGAAAGGCACACGCTTTTGACAAAAATGCTCATGTCCCTCGGTGTGGAGGAAGAAACGGCTTTAGAGGATGCTTGCAAAATGGAGCATATCATAAGCGAAAAATCCTTTCGGGCGATAAAAAATCATTTTGCCAGGTACAAAGATAAATAACTTTGAAAATACCCTTTGTGAAAGTACAAAGGGTATTTTTTGTGCGTGCGTATTCCCTGCACGCTTTTTCTTTGTTTTTCATACTATGGAAGGGAAGAGAATGCTTTTTGGGAAAGGCGGAAGTAGTATGCAGCTTTATATTGTTGGCGGCGACAGCCGCATTGGCTTTATGGCAGAGGAGTTTTGCCACAGAGGGGCAACCGTTTCGGGACTTGGTCTTTCGGGAACTTCTATCCCGAAGGCACCGCTTTACGAAGGCGTGCGCGGTGCCGATGCCGTGATTTTAGGCGTTCCGGCCACGCGCGATGAAAAGACGGTTTTTGCCCCCTTTTCGGAGGAGCCGATTTTTTTGGATGCCCTTTTGGAGGCCGCAGGGCCACATACACCGGTTTTCTGCGGCATGGCCTCGCCGGTGCTGAAAAAGCGGTTTGCGGATGCCGGCACGCCGCTCGTAGACTATTTCTCGCGGGAGGAGCTGGCCCTTTTAAATGCCGTACCCACAGCCGAGGGCGCGGTGGAGATTGCCATGCACCATCTCCCCATCACGATATGGAAGGCAAACTGCCTTGTGGCCGGCTTTGGGCGCATCGGCAAATATCTGGCGCATATTCTAAAGGGCCTTGGCGCGCATGTTACGGTGTCGGCACGCAAAAATTCTGATTTTGCGCTTTGCCGCACGCTGGGGTATCCGTACATGCAGACGGCGGAGATTACGCGCGCCGCGCGAAACTTTGATGTGATTTTTAACACCGTTCCAGACCTTGTCATCGATGCCTCCGTTTTATCCGCCATGCGGCCGGACGCGCTTGTGATTGACCTTGCCTCGCTTCCCGGCGGCGTGGACACCGATGCCGCCCGGACCTTTGGTGTTTCCGTTATCCATGCGCTTTCTCTCCCCGGCAAGGTAGCCCCGAAAACGGCCGGCAAAATTTTATGTGACACAATCGAGAGCATACACATCGAAAGGAATTTGTAGTATGGATTTATCCGGCATCACAGCCGGTTTCGCGCTGACCGGCTCCTTTTGTACCTTCAGCGCGGTATTACCGCAGATAGAAAAGCTAAAGCTTACGGGCGCAAAAATTCTGCCCATCATGAGCACGGCCGCTGCAAATACCGACACGCGCTTCGGCACGGCCGCGTCCTTTAGAGAAAGGATTGAAGAGATTACAGAGGCGGAAATTATTACCTCTATTGCAAAAGCGGAGCCGATAGGCCCCAAAAAGCTTTTGGATATTTTGATTGTTGCCCCCTGCACCGGCAATACGCTGGCAAAGCTTGCCGGCGGTATAACCGACACGCCCGTAACGATGGCCGTAAAGGCACATCTTCGAAACGGACGGCCTGTTCTTCTTGCCGTTTCCACAAATGACGGCCTCTCCGGTGCGGCGAAAAACATAGGACACCTTCTGAATGTGAAAAACATCTTTTTTGTTCCCTTCGGGCAGGACGACGCGCAAGGGAAACCGACCTCTCTGGTAGCCGATATGTCCCTTTTAGTGCCGGCCACCATGGCCGCGCTTTCCGGCCGGCAGCTGCAGCCCGTTCTTGTGACGCGGGATGGCGGACACTAACGCAGAAAAAATGGGATGTTTAAAACTATGCGTTTTAAACATCCCTTATTTCTTTATTTTAGCCGAATACTGCAAGCAGGAAGCCTGCGGCTCCCGCCGAGCCGATAACACCGGCCACATTCGGTCCCATTGCGTGCATCAGGAGGAAGTTTGCCGGGTTCTCCTTCTGTCCCACAATCTGGGAAACGCGTGCCGCCATCGGAACGGCCGAAACACCGGCCGAGCCGATGAGCGGATTGATTTTGCCGCCGCTGAGCTTGCACATGATTTTGCCGACGAGCAAGCCGCCAAAAGTGGCAAAGCAAAACGCCATAAGGCCTAATACTACAATCAAGAGGGTGTCCACCTTCAGGAAGGTGTCATACCGCGCAGTTGCGCCTACCGAAACGCTCAGGAAAATCGTAACGATATTCATAAGATTGTTCTGTGCCGTATCGGAAAGGCGGTCCGTAACGCCGCACTCCTTGAGGAGATTGCCCAGCATCAGGCAACCGAGAAGCGGTGCCACGGTCGGTAAAATCAAGCAGGTTACAATGGTAACCAGAATCGGGAAAACAATCTTTTCCGCCTTGGAAACGGGGCGAAGCTGCTCCATTTTAATAGCGCGTTCTTCCTTTGTGGTCATCAGCTTCATAATGGGAGGCTGAATAAGCGGAATGAGCGCCATATAGGAATACGCCGCAATCGCAATCGGTGCCAGCATCTCCGGCTTTAAAATTTTCGTCAGCCAAATCGCTGTGGGCCCATCGGCACCACCGATAATGGCAATCGAAGCCGCGGCCTGCGGGTCAAAGAAAAGCGAGGCCATCATAAGAGCAAAATAGATGCCGAACTGCGCACCCGCGCCCATGAGCATGGACTTGGGGTTGGCAATCATGGGGCCGAAATCCGTCATCGCGCCAACGCCGAGGAAAATAAGAGACGGATAAAGTCCCGTTTTTACACCGATATAAAGGAGGTCCAAAAGACCACCATGCTGCAGCACCTCACCGTAGTCAATGCTCCCTGCCGTATTCCAGTAGCTCGGTGTGAACACGCCGGAAATAGGGAGATTGGTCAGCAGCATACCAAAGGCGATACCAACAAGGAGAAGCGGCTCAAATTTCTTGACAATACCCATGTACAAAAGCACGCAGGCAAGGGCAATCATAATAAGCTGCAAAATGCCGCCGTCCAGAAAATGATTCACAATCTGATAAAGACCGGAGCTTTCCCAGATTTTGAGGAGTGTTCCTAAAATATTCAACTTTTTCTCCTCCTTATGCTATGACAAGGAGGGGTGCGCCGCTGTCTACCGTTGCACCCTTGGAAGCTACGACCTGCGAAACGGTACCATCCTTCGGTGCCAGAATTTCATTTTCCATCTTCATCGCTTCAATAATGGCCACAAGCTGGCCCTTCTTGACAGCGCTGCCGGCCTGTACCTTAATGTCCAGTACTGTTCCGGGGAGCGGAGAGGCTACCACCTCGCCGGCACCCGTTACGCTCGGCGCCGGAGCGGCGGCGGCTGCGGGGGCAGCGGCAGGAGCTGCGGCCGGTGCGGCGGCAGGTGCTGCCGCGGGAGCGGCGGCTTCGTATTCAGCCGCTACAATGGCGTTGCCCTGTTCTACTTCAATTTCGTATGTTTTTCCGTTTAAGGTAACCTTGTATTTATTCATTTTCTTTCTCCCTTTCTATTTCACTTCTTTAATGGAAACAAAGCGTAATGTGTTCAGCGGTGCGCCCACCTTGTCTGCTGTAATCGCCATGAGCATTGCGGCCGTTTTATCCGGCACATCGTAAAGCTTTACTTCGCCGCAGCTTCCCTTCGCAAGTACCGGCGCCGCCGCTTTTTGCTCCGGCAGAGCTACCTTGGTGGAGGCTTCCTTTTTCATAACCTTGGAGGTTAAGAAAACACAGCCCATTAAAAGCATCAATACCGCAAATACAACTGCCATACCCACGATGGAATTGATAAGTGTTGATAAAATTCCCATATTCCTGTTCCTTTCTATAGCTTTTTACCAGCTTACATGGTTTCTATCGTGTATCTGGCACGGTTTTCCTTCTTTTCCTCGCGCTTTGCAAAGAATTTTTCTGCTACCTGCGGGAATGCGATGTAAGAAAGCACATCCTCGTCGCACTGTGCCTTGTCGCCGAGCTCGGCGCGGGTTGCTTCAAAAGCATCCTCTAAGGTATCCGCAAAGCGGCAGGTAACAGGTGCATCGTCGCCCAGCGCCTTCTTGGTAAGCTCGGCATCCACCTCGCCCGGCGCCTTTCCGTATTCGCCGCGGAGATATGCCTTTACTTCCTTACTGATATTCTTATACCGCTCGCCAATGAGAACATTGGTGGCAGCCTGTACGCCAACCATCTGGCTCAGCGGTGTTACCAGCGGCGGATAGCCAAGGTCCTTGCGGACTCTGGGTGTTTCCAAAAGCACTTCGTCCAGACGGTCCAGCGCATTTTGTGCCTTTAGCTGCGAAATCAGGTTGGAAAGCATGCCGCCGGGAATCTGGTAATTGAGTGCGTTGGTATCGGTGGTTAAAACGGTGGGGTCCAAAAGTCCGCTTTCAATATAATCGTTTCGGATAGGCTTGAAGAAATCGTTGATTTCTTTAAGGCACTTATCGTCAACCCCAATTTCATAGCCGAGCTGACGAAGGGCATACACAAGCGTTTCCGTAGCCGGCTGGCTTGTCCCACCCGAGAAGCAGGAAATCGATGTGTCCACAACATCTGCGCCTGCCTCAATAGCCTTTAAATAGGTCATGAAGGCAAGACCTGTGGTGCAATGTGTGTGTACCACAACGGGGAGCTTTACTGCCTCTTTAATTGCCTTTACCAGGTCGTAAGCTTCCTGGGGGCTCATAACGCCGGCCATATCCTTGATACAGATGGAGCCTACGCCCATCTCTTCCATTTCCTTTGCCAGCTTTGCATAATTTTCCAAAGTATGCACCGGGCTGGTGGTGTAGGAAATAGCGCCGGATGCGTGTGCACCGCAGCGATTGGTTTCTTCTACCGCGACGCGGATATTACGAAGGTCATTCAGCGCGTCAAAAATACGGATGATATCAATACCGTTTGACACAGAGTGCTGCACAAACTTCTTAACTACATCATCGGGATAATGCTTGTACCCAAGCAGGTTCTGCCCACGCAGCAGCATCTGCAGCTTCGTGTTCGGCATTTTTTCCTTGATTTTACGCAGGCGCTCCCACGGGTCCTCATCGAGGAAACGCAGACAGGAATCAAATGTGGCCCCGCCCCAACACTCTACAGAATAGTAGCCGGCCTTATCCATTTTTTCCAGAATAGGCGCAAACTTTTCAAACGGCAGACGGGTGGCAATCAGGGACTGATTTGCGTCGCGCAAAACGGTTTCTGTGAATTGTACCTTCATAAAAAAATTACCTCCTGTGTAAATTACACTTCGTTTCCTTTTATGGAAAACAAAAGAAATCGCATTTGGCTCTAATTATATAAGATTTTCCCGAAAAAGTCAATGCTTTACGACTAAAAAAATATTTTTTCGCAAAAAAGAAGAGCGCACTTTCGTACGCCTCTTCTTTTTTGCTTTTGGCAAGACGGGTAATCCCGTCTACTGCATATCCTCTTGCGTTATATATTGTAGTATTTCTTTCGCCTTTTCATGCTTTATGGGCACGAGAGAATCTCTCTTTTCCGTATCCATAATGCGCTTTATCGCCACATACATATCCGGCCTGTCCAGCTGCATCTTTTTTCCGCCCACCGTACCGGCAAGCGGCACGGCGCAAACCTGCCCCTCCTCATTTTTCAGGCCGTTTACCAGGCGCTGTGCAGGCAAAACGCCCTCCAGCGGCTCAAAATAGGCTTGCCTGTCGGCAAAATACGCCTCCTCCAGAAAGAACATCCGCACATTTTTATCGAGGAAGGAATAATAGTAGCTCTGTTCTATATCCATGCCGCGATTATAAAAGGTTTTTTCGCGCATGAAAAATAGGCGGTAATTCACCATCGTTTTGCCGTCGCCGTTTACATCGCCCAGAATTTCGTAAACCTCCGGCTCTATGCGGCGGAATTGCGACTCGTCGCCGTAGGTTTCGCCCACATAGGTAATCACCATGTCCGGATTTTTAGTCTTTACCATATCTATACCCAGATACACGGCGCTGCACAAAAAGAAAAGGCCGAGAAGTATCAGCACCTTATAGTGGTACCAGAAGTTTTCTGCTTTTTTCTTAAAGCCCTTCGGCTTTTCAAAGGTTTCCGCCATTATTTTGCCTCCGTCTCTTTTATAAAGTCACAAATAATTTGGCCGAATTCCTCCGACCCCGAATACGCACAATGTGTGCCGTGCATCAGCCGGTAATATATCTTTTTCTCATCATACGCAAAATGTTTCAAGGTAGAAAGGACAAGCTGCGTTTGTTCATACCGGTTTTTCATATCGTTGTCCGAAACAAGCAGCAGCATCGGCGGATATTCCGCCGCCTTGCCGATATGGTAAAGCGGTGCCGTTTCGTCCACGATAACTCTTCGCGAATCTATCCCGCGCTCACGAAGTATATTGAAATGCGCCGTCGGCTGGCCGGCATCATGGATATAGCCCTTGATAGCGTCTTTGGGCAAGCGGTAGGGCGCTAAATACTTTTCGTCAAAGCAAAGCATCATGGAAAGGTAACCGCCGGCGCTGCTCCCGCCGATATATATGCCTTCACAATTCCCGTACGCGCCGATATTTTTGTGTACCCACGCCACCGCCTCGGCCGAATCGCAGATAAACTGCGGATACATCGCCTGCGGATACATCCTGTAATTGATGGATACAAACGCCACTCCCCGGCTTGCCGCATATTCTGCAACCACGCGCATATCTTCCTTATCCCCGTTTTGTATGCCGCCGCCGTGCATATATACAAATACCGGGAAGGTATCGGCATGGGGCAGATATATGTCCAGATACTGCTCGGGGTGGCGGGCTTTGCCATAGCAAACATCTTTGATAATTTTCATGTCCAAGGGCTCCTTTATATAAAATAGTTTCCGCGCGGAAAACGCACTACCAATAAAACAAATTTTTCATTCTTCCTGCCGGCTGAGGATAAAAACAGATGCTAAAATCAGGAGAATACCGATTGCCGAATATACAGAAAGCACCTCGCCGAACAGCAGTATACTGAAAATGGTTGCCGCCATTGGCTCTAAAATGCCTAACGAGGACGCCGTTCCGGCCGGAATTTCCCTAAGCGCCATCGTATAGAAGAAATACGGCAAAATGCAGGCGACCACGCCTACGCCGGCCGATAGGGAAATTACCATGAGGGGACCTTTCCGGATACAATCGGCAAGCCCGGCCGGATTTGCCGTCACAAGGGCTATCGCAAGGCCGAAAAGAAAGCAGTAGAAATTCGCCTTTATGGGGTTTATCCCCTTTTGCATTTCGATTTTCGTCAGAATATTGAAGGACGCATAGGCAAGGCCCGACAAAAAGCCAACGGCAATCCCAAACGGGTCAAACCGAAGGCCGCCGATAATGCCGGACACAAGGCCGCAGCCTGCGAGCATCCCCACTACCGACAAAAGCTTCACCGGTGTTAATTTCTCGCCCAGAAACAAAACGGAATAAAGCATCACAAAAATAGGTGCCGTATACATAAGGACAACGGCCGTGGAAATGGAGGTGAGCTGCATGGAATGGTAGTAGCAGGTCGCCGTCATAAAAAACGAAAGTCCGCTGCCGAAAAATAAGGGGATTTCCCTCGGGGTTGTCCGCACAAGGTGTCTTCCCGAAAGCAGAACATACCCTGCCATACAAAGGAACGCCACCAGCGCCCTTATAAAGGTCATCTGCAGGGCGGTGACGCCATACGGGGCCAGAAAGTGAACAAATATGCCGCTTGTGCCCCACAATACGCTTGCCAAAATGATGTAAAATAATCCTTTTTTCACAATGGTAATTCCTCTTGTCTTTTGTTTTGCCAGTATGGTACAGAAAAGATGTACCCTTCTTTGTCGATATGCAAACTTCGTTTGCTCGATATTTTTACTTCCGTAAAATCGATATGTTTTCGCTTCGCTCAAACTCGATATGATATAAATCTCGTTGCCGTAAGGCAACATATCGAGTCACTTGTGACATATCGAAAATCTCGCAAGAGATTTATATCGCTAAATTCATCTTCGATGAATTCATCATATCACAACAAAGAAAAAATTTCAATTATTTTTGCAAAAAAAGAAGAGCTTTGCAGTTGGCAAAGCTCTTCGGGCGTTTTTTATTTGAATAAAGGCCCGTATGCCGCACAGGCTCTGTAATCCTGCCCTTCCTTATCCATGCCGAAAGCATTCCATGATGCCGGACGGAATATCTTATCCTCATCCACATTGTGCATGCTTACCGGAATGCGCAGTATGGAGCAAAGGGTAATCAAATCTGCGCCCACATGGCCATAGGAAATGGCGCCGTGGTTGGCTCCCCAGTTGTTCATAACCTCATACGCCGTTTTGAAGGCACCTTTTCCGCTGCAGCGCGGTGCAAACCATGTGCACGGCCAGGTGTAGTCTGTTCTCTTCCAGAGCGTATCCGAAACCTTTTCAGGAAGCTCTATTGTCCAGCCTTCCGCAATCTGCAAGGTGGGGCCGAGGCCTTTTACAAGGTTCAGCCTTACCATCGTAGCCGGCATTTCTGCTCTCGTTTCAAAGCGCGAGGAGTAGCCCCCGCCTCTGAAATATCCGATGTCGGCATAGTTCCAGGTCGCATTTTCCAAAATGGCCTTCTGGTCCGCCTCCGTTACCTTATACCATTCCTTGATAACAGGGTTGCCGTTTTCATCCTTGGCTCTTCCGTTTGCGTCCAGACAGCAAGCACCGGAGTTGATAAGGTGGATGAAGCCGTCGGCCTCCTTGGCCTTTCCTTCTATATCGTAGCCGGTAGCCTTGCGGACGGCCGAGGCACTCCAGTAGGTGCGGACATCGGCAAACATCTGCGGACGATTGGTCAGAAGCTTTAAGAATAACATGCCGATACCATTTAGCACATCGTTTTCTGTAGCCAGAATGTACGGCTCCCGGATGCCGTTCCAGTCGAAGGAGGTGTTGAGCATCGCTTCGGGGAAGTCACAGTTCGGATAAAAATCCGTCCATTGGCGCTGTCCCTGGAAGCCGGCCGCAATCGCATTGTGTCCGACCATTTCTTCCTCACAGCCTTTGGGGAGGCGGGGATTGCCGTTCATAAGGTCCTTGATAATAACCATCATTTTAACAACAAATTCCCAGTCACTGTCTTTTTCTTCTCTGGATTTTTGCAGCGCCTCGGGGTTTTTGTCAAAGCCTTCTATGCAGTTTTTCTTCGTCCAGGCAAGCGCCTTCTGAAATTCCTCTTCATCGTAGATGCCTTCCGTCATTCTCCGGATAATTTCCACCTCATCTACCGATTCTACACGCATGCCTAAATATTCTTCTATAAATTCGGGGCTGATGATGGAGCCGCCGATGCCCATACAGGCAGAACCAATCTGCAGATAGGATTTACCGCGCATCGTTGCCGCCGCCACAGCCGCTCTTGCAAAGCGCAAAAGCTTTTCCTTTACATCCTCGGGGATTTCCGTATCGGTTGCCTCGCAAACATCGTGGCCGTATATACCGAAGGCCGGAAGGCCCTTCTGGGCATGCGAGGCCAGCACCGCGGCCAGGAAAACGGCGCCCGGTCTTTCCGTTCCGTTAAAGCCCCATACGGCCTTGATGGTGTTTTTATCCATATCCATCGTTTCGGCGCCGTAGCACCAGCAGGGCGTGACGGTGATGGTGATATCCACGCCTGCCTTCTTAAACTTATCGGCACAGGCCGCGGCTTCCGCCACTCTGCCAATCGTGGTGTCCGCAATAATGACTTTTACCGGTTCGCCATTTGAATATTTCAGGTTTTCGCTTATCAGCTTTGCGGCACTTTTGGCCATGTTCATCGTCTGCTCTTCGAGCGACTCCCGAACGCCTAACACGCCGCGTCTGCCATCAATGGTCGGCCGTATGCCAATAACGGGGTAATCTCCTATTAATCTGGATTTTGCCATAACGAAAGCCTCCTTTGAATTTTCTTCTTATTATACTTCCTATTATAATTATATCCTTGACTTTGGTTTTTTTCTTGTGTTATAATGAAAAAAAGTATAACAATATACAGATTTGAGGTGTAGGATGGCTTATAATGAACTTGAAGGGCGCGGAACCGAGGATTTCCCGTTTGCCTTTTTCCGGCTGGACGAGAATCATGCGCGGTATCACATGGCCGCCCACTGGCATTCGGAGCCGGAGCTTATAAGGGTTTTAAGCGGCGAGCTCCATGTCACGCTGAACCACGAGCCGTACACTTTAAAAAAGGGCGACATCCTTTTCATTAGTGGCGAAACGGTGCATCAGGGTACCCCTTATAACTGTGAATACGAATGTATTGTTTTCCACGCCGATTTTCTGCACAGGGAGCAGTTCGACCTGCATTTATTCATTAAAAATGTGCTGGAGTGTGCCTGCATGGTGCAGGAATTCTACCCTTCGGACTCTGGCGAATGCAGCCGCACGCTACACTATATATTTGATGAAATGTCCCTGGATAAGCCGACTAAAAAATTCAGGATAATTTCCGCCTTTTATCATTTTTTCGCCCTCGTTTATGAAAACAATCTGTACACCTATAAAATAGGAAGGCCGGTAAACGCCAGCGATAAAAATATTGTCATGCTAAAGCAGATACTCTCTTATTTGCGAAGTCATTATGCGGGGCCCATCACGCTCGAAACGATAGCCGGTGTCGCTATGCGCTCGCCCAAATATATCGGCTGCTTTTTTAAGAATATGACCGGCAAAACGCCCATAGAATATCTGAATGAGTACCGTGTGGAAAAAGCGTGTCACTTTCTCCGCTGTACCGACATGCCGGTCACCGATATCGCCTATTCCTGCGGTTTTTCGGATTTGAGTTATTTTATCAAAACCTTCAAAAGACATACAGGCATTTCCCCCGGCAAATACAGAAATATCTGAAAGACAAAACAAAAGAGTGCGGAAAAGCCATGGCCTTCCGCACTCCTTTGTTTTATGCCGGCCGCTTGGCCGGCTTCTTTTTTGTTCTTATTTCACGATGTCCTTCAGGGCTTTGCCTGCCTTAAATGCGGGAACCTTGGCAGCCGGAATCATAACCTCTGCACCTGTCTGCGGATTCTTACCCTTGCGGGCAGCGCGCTGACGGGTTTCAAAAGTACCGAAACCGATAAGCTGTACTTTATTGCCAGTCTTGAGTGCGTCCGTAACCGTTGCCAGTACGGCGGCCAGAGCCTTTTCCGCGTCCTTCTTGGAAAGCTCTGCTTTAGCCGCTACGGCAGCTACGAGTTCTGCTTTGTTCATACCATTCACTCCTTCCCTTTCGTTATGTTGCCTATATTTTACCACTATTTTATCATAATTTCAATACTTTTGTTAAAAAATGTTATTTTTTCAAAAAAAAGATGTTACAGAACTGTTAATCCCCGATGTTTTTTTGGTTAGAATGTGCCCCCCTGCCTTGACAAGTCTAAGACGCCTCTGTTAATATAAAGTAGTAATATTCTATTCTATTTTGCAAAAGGATTTGATACAAATGAGAAAGCGGATTCTGTCCCTGCTTTTATGCTTTTTATTTCTCCCGTTTATAGCCCTGGCCGATTATGAAAGTGAGCTTTCCGCCTTTCCTGCCTCCTGGCAGGCAAAGCTTTCTGCCCTGCATGAAAAATACCCAAGCTGGGTGTTTGTGGCGGTGGAAACGGGGCTTGACTGGCACGAGGCGGTAGAAGCCGAAACCGGCAAAAAAAGTCTGGTAGAAAAATATTACAGTCCGCTTCTGCGGAATACCGAAGGGGGACATTATAATCCGGCCACCGGCGCCTATACATATCATGATGCGTCCACCTGGGTATCCGCCTCTGCCGCGATGGTTGATTATTTTCTCAATCCCTTCAATTTTTTGAATGAGACCTACATCTTTCAGTTTGAAGCGCTTTCCTATGATACCAATTATCACACCAAGGAGGGTGTGGAGCTGATTTTGCAGGGAACCTTTATGCATGAGGCTCTGATTTCTTATGTGACGGCGGAAGGCCTCCGTGTGGAAACGGAAAAAACCTACAGCCAGGTTATTATGGAGGCGGCCGAAAAAAGCGGCGTTTCGCCCTACTATCTGGCCTCCAAAATCCGCACGGAAATCGGCGTTTCTCCGTCAGGCAGTGTAACCGGCACCTACGAGGGCTTCCCCGGCATTTACAATTTTTATAACATCGGCGCAAACGACGGCAAAAACCCTATCGCCAACGGTCTTAACTGGGCAAGCCTCGGCATCTCCTACGGTCGCCCGTGGACGACGCCGGAAAGCTCCATTATAAACGGTGCCGTCTGGATTGGAGAGCTGTATATTTCCAAAGGCCAAAACACCATGTACCTCGAACGCTTCAATGTAGGCCCTGGCAGCGGATACGCAACCTATACGCACCAGTATATGACCAATGTATACGGGGCGGCCGGACAGGCATACAGCACCTACAACGGCTACAAAGCGGCCAACACGCTCTCCGATGCCAAAGTGTTTTATATCCCTGTTTTTGAAAATATGCCCACGGAGAACACGCGCGTTGCCTTTACCGGCATTGAAAATCCGACAGGCACCTGCGCCGCGGCAAGCGGCGTGAATGTAAGAAGCGGCCCCTCTGTCGAGCATGCGGCGGTCGGGCGGCTCAGCCCTTCGCAAAAGCTGACAATACTGGGCGGTACGCGGACGGACTCCGCAGACAGAATGTGCGTTCTGGAAAACCCGTATTGGTACCAAATTCAATCCGGCG
Organism: Clostridia bacterium; assembly: GCA_045535515.1. GTDB lineage: Bacteria > Bacillota > Clostridia > UMGS1883 > UMGS1540 > SIG447. The sequence continues at coordinate 18,173 of JAZSLT010000041.1, forward strand.
ACCTTACCGGTTATGTGAGCGCCACCTATATAGACCTTCTCCCCTCCGTACAGCTGGAAGCCGGAGAGACCTTTTCGCTGTATCCTGCCGCGGATGGTGGCGCCGGACAGCTTTACTGGGAAAATATGAACCGGGATGTAGCGGCGGTGGACGAACGCGGCCGTGTAACGGCAAAGAAAGGCGGCACAGCCCTCCTTCGCGCCTTTACCTCCGGCGGTGGTATGGCTACAGTTGTGGTTTCCGTCTCGGGCACCTTTACGGATATGAACGGACATTGGGCAAGTGAGGTTGTGAATGAGGTGGTACACCGAAAGCTCTTTACCGGCACCACCGAAACCACCTTTTCGCCGGATACCGATATGACGCGCAGCATGTTTATCACCGTTTTGTCCCGCCTGTATACCGAAATGGGAGGCAAAATCACGACCGGAGGGGTGGCTCTGCCTTACCTGGATGTGGATGCGGCGGCCTGGTATGCCTCTGCCGTATCGTGGGCGTATGCCGGCCATATTCTGCCGTTTGGAGAGGGCGCGATGTTCAGCCCCTCCGCCCCGATAACGAGAGGGGAAATGGCGCAGGCGGCGTATCTGCTTGCCGGCTACATGGGGAAAAATACTACCTTCTCCCTGGCAAGCGGCGCCGATTTTGCTGATTTTGCCGCACTTTCCGATGAGGAAAAGGGTGCCGCGGCCTGGTGTATTGAAAACAAGGTTATGCGCGGTATGGGAGATGGTACGCTGGGCATGCAAAAAACGGCAACCCGCGCCGAAGTGGCGCAAATTGCCGTTAATCTCTATAACGCACTACAGTAATTTATATCACAAACCCACCATTTGGGGCGATGACCTGACCGGTTAAAAAAGGAGCTTCTGCAGCATACAGCACCGCTTGTGCCACATCCTCGGGCGTACCGAGGCGGCCGAGCGGTGTTTCTTCTGCCAGCGCCTTTTTTTCCTCTTCGGAAAAGGAAGAAAGCATCTCGGTTTCTATCACGCCGGGCGATACGCAGTTAACGCGGATGCCGGAAGGCCCTACTTCCTTGGCAAGCGCCCTTGTCATCCCGATAAGTGCCGCCTTTGCCGCCGAGTAATGCACCTCGCACGAGGCGCCCACCTGCCCCCACATCGAGCCGATGGTAATAAGGCTCCCGCGTTTTTCCCGAATCATGGGCGGAAGAAAGGCGCGGAAAAGTCGGTATGCACCCTTTACATGGACCGCGAACATTTCGTCCCACTCTTCCTCCGTAATATCCGTAAACAATTTTTGCGCGGCTATACCGGCATTATGGATAACCACATCGGCATAGCCGAGCCTCTCGGCCACGGCCTTGGCGGAAGGCGCGGCGCATACATCCAGATAGCAAGCCTCGCCGCCGATTTCATCCGCCAATGCCTTCGCCTGTTCCTCGGAGCGATGGTATCCCACTATCACACGATATCCTTCTTTTGCAAAGCGGCGGCAAATGCTTGTGCCTATTCCGCCAGCGCCACCGGTAATCACAACTGTTTTCATGGCGTTCCTCCGCACTTTTCAGAAAATCCGAATACAACAAATCAACCATAAGCCTCCGGCTATGGCTGATTGAAATGCTGTTTTGTTCCGAAATTTAGGCTGCTACGCTTCTGAGCTTCAGCGCCATCTGCGACTTTTTGCGTGCGGCTGTGTTCTTATGCACAACACCCTTCGCAACTGCCTGGTCCAGCTTCTTTACGGCATAACGATATGCAGCCGTTGTTGCAGCGGCATCCTTGCTTTGTACAGCAGCTTCAAAGCGCTTAATCGCTGTTTTCAGAGCAGACTTAATCATCTGGTTTCTCAGCGTCTTCTTTTCAATTACTTTAACTCTCTTCTTTGCAGATGTAATGTTAGGCATTTTCTCACCTCCTAAATTAGTGACTTTGATAGTATACCACAACTTTTTCCAAAAAGCAAGGATTTTTTTATTTTTTTTTGAAAAACGCGGTTTTCCATTTTTTTCCTCGTTTATTTTCCCCCGATATACATAAAATTGAAGAGAAATCAAGTGTGGCAAGTGTAAATGTTTTGGTTACATTTAGCCGCAAAAAAGGAGTTGTATTTTTTGGATAACACCGCACTTGTACTTGTAATCTTAGGCGCCTTAAACTGGGGTGCCATCGGCCTGTTCGGCGTGGACATTCTCGGTACACTGCTCGGCGGTCAGGCTTCCACCATTGCCCGCATCGTTTTTTCTCTGGTGGGTCTGGCAGGCCTTTGGAGTATTACTATCCTCTTTAAAGAAAAAATCCCCGCCAGCCGTTCCGAATAATCTGAAGGGAAGGCCAAAGGTGTACGCCTTCCTTCCGGCAAGACCCACGGTCTTGCCCTCTACATACCGGAAAGGAGCGCTCGCTATGCAGGAAGAGAAAAATGTGACAGAGGCAATACAGGCGTACGGCAGTGCCGCCCTAAAATCGCCGCGTGCCCATCTACATTGTCTTACTATCATCGGCCAGATTGAAGGCCATATCCTGCTGGCACCGCAAAACAAGACGACCAAATATGAACACATTATCCCCCTTCTGGCCGCCATGGAGGAAAATCCGGAAATTGACGGAATTTTACTCATCTTAAATACGATGGGCGGCGATGTGGAGGCGGGTCTTGCCATTGCAGAAATGATAGCCGGCATGAAAAAACCCACCGTTTCTCTCGTGCTCGGCGGCGGACACAGCATCGGCGTTCCGCTCGCCGTATCGGCCGACTTTTCGTTTATCGCCCCCACCGCCTCCATGACGCTCCACCCCATCCGCTCCAGCGGCCCCGTCATCGGCGCGCCGCAAACCTTTTCTTATCTTTCGCGTATGCAGGAGCGCGTTATCCGTTTTATTACCACCCACTCGCATATTCCGGAAGAAACCTTCCGCGAGATGATTTTAATTACCGGCGAGCTTTTAGGCGATGTGGGTACGGTACTGCTGGGGAAGGACGCGGTGGATTGCGGCCTTATTGACAGAGTGGGCGGTCTTTCCGATGCGATTGAAAAGCTATATGCGCTGATTGGAAAATAAAAGGAGCTGTAAATTAATTTACCGTCCCTTGGAAAATGGGAAAAAACGATTCAGAATTGTCAAAATCGAACACAAAGGCGTGCGAGGGCACGGCGAGCGGTGAGATTTGGCAATAGCAAAAAGGCATATATTTGGAGAAAAACATCTGAAAACAGATGTTTTTCAACATTTATGGTGATTTTAAATAATTTACTGGCGAAGGATACTCTGTATTCTTTGTTATCTCTGCCTTTTGGCGGTCTGGACTTTTTTACATTCCCTTTTTTATAAGGTTACGATGGTTACGCCATCCTCCCCCTCGCCGTATTTGCCAAGACGAAAACTACGGACGGCACGATTCGTTTTCAAAAGTGCGTGAATACCGCTACGCAAAACGCCCGTCCCCTTGCCGTGAATGATGGTCACCGTGTCAAGATGCGCCATGATGGCATCATCGATAAACTTCTCGGCGGCGGCCTCTGCTTCGTCCAAGGTCATGCCGCGAAGGTCCACCTCGGTTTTAATGGGTGCGGTGCTTTTTCGCGCTGTCGGCACCGTCTGCACCTTTTTCTTCTTTTCGGGCGGTGCGGCCGAAACGGTGGAAACATGCGTCTTTACCTTCAGCATGCCCACCTGTACTTCTACATTTCCGTCCTTATCCGGCGCGCGAAGTGCCACGCCGCGTTGTCCCATGGCATCAAGATACAGGGGCGTTCCTTCCCGTATATCGCTAGGCGCTATCGCGACCTTTGCCGGGCGCACGGCCTCCTCGGCCAGCTCGTCAGATACGGCATCGAGCCTCTTTCCTACCTTCTGCCGTGCCTTCTCCAGCGCCTGCCGCTTATTTTCCGCCGCCATCGCCTCTTTGATATGCGCATCAATTTCGGCCTTGGCTTCTTTTAGCATTTGCCGCGCTTCCCGTCGCGCCTCCTCCAGTATCTTCTGGCGACGCGCCTCGGTGTTTTCGGCATCGCGGGAGAGCTTTTCCCGAATAGCCTGCGCCTTTTCCTTGTCGGCACGGGCCTCTTCCCTGTCGTCCATCAGCGCTCTTCTCTGCGCCTCCAGCCGGCCGATAACCTCTTCAAACCGCGTGTTTTCCGCATCCACAAATTCCTTTGCATTTTCCAAAATCTCGCCGGGCATCCCCAGCCGCGCGGCAATCGCAAAGGCGTTACTCTGCCCCAGCGCCCCTACCTCCAGCCGGTATGTGGGACGAAGCGTTTCCACATCAAAGGCACACGCCGCATTCTCCACGCCCTCGGTTTCCAGCGCATACAGCTTTATTTCGCTGTAATGGGTAGTCGCCACCGTTCGCGCGCCCTTTTTCCGCATTTCGCAAAGCACGGCACGCGCCAGTGCCGCCCCTTCCGTCGGGTCCGTTCCGGCACCCAGCTCATCAAAAAGCGCCAGCGTGCGCCGCCCGGCAAGGCGGAGAATTTCAATAATATTCACAAGATGCGACGAGAAGGTGGAAAGGGACTGCTCAATACTCTGCTCATCGCCGATATCCGCAAATACATAATCAAATACCGATATGGCCGAGCCGTCAGCCGCCGGAATATGAAGCCCCGCCGAGGCCATCAGTACAAAAAGCCCCAGCGTTTTCAGCGAAACCGTTTTACCGCCGGTATTGGGGCCGGTAATCACAAGGGTATCAAAGGTGGTGCCGATGGAAATGTCAATAGGCACTACCTTGTCGGCCGGCAGAAGCGGATGCCGCCCGCGGCGGATTTCTACGCTGCCGTCATGGCGCACAAAGGGGCATACGGCCCCGATTTCATCGGCATACCGCCCTTTGGCGAAGATAAAATCAAGCCGGCAGACAGCGTCATAGTTGGCAAGCACGGCATCGGCAATCTCGGCAACCTCCGCCGAAAAGGCCGCCAGTATTCTTTGTATTTCCTCTTTCTCCTCCGCCGCCAGACGGTGGAGAAGATTATTGGCCTCCACCACGCGCATCGGCTCTACAAAAAGGGTGGAGCCGGTTTGCGAGGTGTCGTGCACCACGCCCGGTAGGGCGCTTCTCTGCTCGGCGCGTACCGGGACAACATATCGGCCGGCGCGCATGGTAACGAGCTGCTCCTGCAGCACCTTGGCATATGTCTGGCTATGGATAATTTCGTCTAAAATTTCACGGACTTTTTCGGTGGTTTGCGCCATTTTCCGCCGGATGATGCTAAGGGCGGGGCTTGCGCCGCTGTCTACCGTATTTTCATCGATAATGGCATCGGAAAGCCGGCGTGCAAGGTCGGGAAAGGAAGAAAGCCGCGAAATCTCCGCCGAAAGAAAAGGGTATTCTGCCGCAAAATTCTCGGTATCGGCATAGCGGACAAGGCGCTGTGCCGTCTGCAATAAGGACGCTATGCGCAAAAGCTCCGAAAGCGAAAGCACCGAGCCTACACGGCTCCTTTTTACGGCATCGTTTACATCGCGGATAGCAGAAATGGGGGGTGCGCCGCGCTTTGCGGCATAGGTGCGCCCCTCTCTCGTTTCCTCCAAAAGCGCCTGCACCTTTTCCGTATCCGTTTCGGGCACAAGCGCTTTTAGCGCCTCGCGGACAGCCGGCATTGTCGCCTTCTCCGAAAGACGCGCACGAATTTTATAAAATTCCAATGTTTTTAATGTGTCCATTTTTCCTCCGGCTCTGTTTCTTCTTTCGCAGCCACAATTTTGAAATCCATCGGCGGCAAGACGCGCGTTTCTCCGTTTTCTGTCATATGCGCCTCGTTTTCGCCTGCGTTTATATAAATGGTCGTTTTTCCCCGCCGAAACCCTATCACCCGATTGTCTGCATAAAAAAAGGATAAGGCCCCCGTCTTTAGCTCGGGGTGTGTGTTTCGCAGGGCCAGTATTTCCCGATACTGCATCCTGACCGCTTCATCCTCATTCCCCCAGGGGTAAGTGCCGCGGCAAAAGGGGTCGCCATACCCCTCCATTCCCGCCTCATCGCCGTAAAAAACGCACGGCACACCGGGCATCGTGACCACAAGTGCCAGCGCCACACGAAGGCGTCTTATGGCTTTTTGTCGGCTTTCGGGCGAAAGCCGGAAGGCCGCCTCCTCGTCCCTGCCTATCCCCGTGGGCGCATCGCCCAAAACCGTTAACACCCGCGGTACATCGTGGCTCGACAAAAAGGATAACGCCCCGAAAAAAGCCGGCGGCGGATAATTTTCCATCAAAGACATCACGCGCGCCTGAAACTGCGGCGCCGCCAGATATCCCCGCACAAAATCGAGAATGGCATTTCGCATGGGGTAGTGCATAACGCTGCAGAGCTGCCTTCCCGTAAGATAGCGGCGGCGCGCTCCGTAGCTTATTTTGTTTGACGCATCCTCCCACACCTCGCCGATAATTACGGCGTCCTCCTTCTCGGCCTTGGCAGAAACGCGAAGACCATCTAAAAATCCGTCCGGCAATTCATCGGCCACATCGAGCCGCCAGCCGTCCGCCCCCATGCGGAGCCAATGCCGTATCACCCCATCCTCTCCCAGCATAAAGTCCATATAGGAAGGAGTTTCCTCACGCACATTTGGCAAGGAAGGAATGCCCCACCAAGCCTCATAATACGGTGGCGTATCCGTAAAGGTATACCACGCGCGGTAGGGAGAATCCGGCTCCTCGCGCGCACTTTTAAAATAGAGGCTGTCACTCCCCGTATGGCTGAACACCCCGTCCAGCATCAGGTGCATGCCGGCCTCCTTCACCTTTTTGGCTAAATATAAAAATGCCGCATCGCCGCCAAGGTGCGGCGCGACATGTCGATAATCCCGCGTGTTGTAGCCGTGATTGGAGCTGGAATCAAAAATCGGATTTAAGTAAATCCAGGTAAACCCCAGGCTTTTTAAGTAGGGCAGCTTTTCTGCCACACCCCACAGTGTTCCGCCAAAAAAATCATCGGCGCGGTATTCCCCGCCGAACTGCTCCGCCTTATAAAAGGGCGTTTCGCCCCACTCGCGCGCGATTCCGCTTTCCCTCCGCTCACCGCCCCGGCAAAACCGGTCGGGAAAAATCTGATATACCATGCCTTCTTTGTAGGAGGCCGGTAAATGGTAGGGCGTGTATACCGTAATCTGAAACGGCACCTCGCTCCCTTCCTGCCCTTGCCCGCCAAGCGCATCCCCGCGATTGCCGTACCAGCGCTCCTTTCCCCCCTCCCGGATACAAAACCGGTAAAAGCAGGTTTCCGCCGGCACAAAGGACAGGCAAAACATCTGTCCGCCGCACATATCGCATTCCTTCTGCATCGGATACATTTTTTCTTCCGTGTAAAGCAAAACCTCTTCTGTGTCCCCTCCGGCAAAAAACCGGAGCTTTACTTCCGTACCCGCCACCACAGCCCCGAAGGGACTGCGGTAGAACGCATGCTGCGAATTATGCTCGTACAAAGCTCTCTCCTATTCTGATAAAATTTTCTCCAGACTCTCCGCTTCCTCGCTTCCGTCCTCTAAAACATTATAGTTTACGATAATACGGTTTCCTTCTTGCAGCCCCAGCACCTGTATATCCTTGCCTGCCCGCTCGCTTAAGGAAAATGTACGAGTGGTTCCGTTTTCATCTACATACAGCTTCCCGTTCTCTCTCTTTACGAAATTGCCTTCCGCATACTTTGTGAGAATGGGATTTTGCAGACCATCCACTCTGTCGGGCTGTTTCTCGGTCTTTGTCTGTTCTCCGCCATCCGGCGTAAGGTCGCCGATTGTGCGCCTGGTATTGCACCCCGTACCCATAAAAACGAAAGCCGCCAAAAGGGTTACTATCAGTATTTTCCGCATATATATATGCTCCTTTCTCTTCTTGTATACTATCTTCAAATATGCCTTCGCATACTTTCCAGCGCGTTTTTTTCAAGGCGTGATACCTGCGCCTGCGAAATGCCGATTTCATCGGCCACCTCCACCTGCGTTCTCCCTTGGAAAAAGCGCAGATTTAAAATGAGCTTTTCCCTTTCGGAAAGGCGGCGCATAGCCTCCTTCAGCGCAATGGTTTCCACCCAGTTTTCGTCGGTATTCCGGGTGTCGCTGACCTGGTCCATCACATACAGCGCATCGCCGCCGTCATGATACACAGGCTCAAACAAGGAAACGGGGTCGAGTATGGCATCGAGCGCAAACACAACTTCCTCCTTCGCCATGCCCATTTCCTTTGCGATATCCTCCACCGTAGGCTCCTTTTCCGCCGAAAGCCTCTCCTTTACCGCCAGCGCGCGGTAGGCCGTATCCCGCAGAGAACGGCTGACGCGAATGGCATTATTATCCCGCAGATAGCGGCGGATTTCACCTATTATCATTGGCACGAGCGTAGCCTTGTGAAAGGACAGACGCAGACATTTGCCTCCACAAAAACTTATTTATAGTTTACTTCATTTTCCACTTTTTTGTCAAGTCTTTTAGGATAAAATTCTCATTCACAGTCTGTTCACAAAAAAATTGCGCTTTCGGGAAAAATATGCTATACTAAGAAAAAAGATTGGAGGGACTTTGATGCGGGCTTCTATTTTGGTCGTAGACGATGACATAAATATCGGCGAGCTGGTGCGGCTTTATCTCGAAAAAGAAGGCTTTCTTGTAACCGGCGCGCAGGATGGCGAGGCGGCCCTTTCCCTTTTTAAAAACACAAAGCCGGATTTGGTGGTCCTGGATTTGATGCTCCCCAAAATGGACGGCATGGAGGTATGCCGCGAAATACGGAAAACCTCCTCGGTCCCTATTATTATGCTGACGGCGAAGGGCGAAACGCTCGATAAAATCCTGGGCCTTGAGATGGGCGCGGACGATTATCTCGTCAAGCCCTTTGAGCCGAAAGAGCTGGTGGCACGCGTCAAGGCTGTGCTTCGCCGCACCCATTTATCGGGGAGCGAGGATGACGACGGCATCGTTTCGTATCCGGGCCTCCACATAAGCCTTACGAATTACGAGCTTTCCATTGGCGGCGAGGTGATTGCGGTTCCGCCCAAAGAGCTGGAGCTTTTACACCATCTGGCCGCCCACCCTAACCGCGTTTATACAAGAGAGCAGCTTTTGGAGGAGGTTTGGGGGTTTGATTATTTTGGCGACTCCCGCACCGTGGATGTCCATGTAAAAAGGCTTCGCGAAAAGCTGGAAGGACATGAAGACGGCTGGCAGCTGAAAACCGTTTGGGGCGTCGGCTATAAATTTGAGGTGAAGTAGTTTGCGTAAAACAATTTTCGGGCGGATTCTGGCGGCCAACCTTTTAACGGTGACCTTTTGCCTTCTGTCTCTTGGCATTTTACTGTTCACCTTTTTCAGTAACTATCTCATAGGGGAGCAAAAGACAACGCTTCGACAAGAGGTTACCCATATCAGCGAGCTTACGGTGTTTTATCAGGACAACCAAAGCCACGCCACGCGCTCCTTTTACCATATGAATATGGAGGATACGGCCAGACGCGTGCGGGGCGTTGTCTTTATTCTCGGCACAGACGGAAGCATCATGGCATCCTCCTCGAATATACAGGAGCATGTAGAGGGGACGCTTTCTTCTCTCGTCCCACGGCTTTTGGACGGTGAGCATACGCTTTTAGGCGATGCAAATGGTTTTTTCCGCGGCACCTATCTTTTCGTTTCGCAGCCCATCTCTTATCACGGAACAACGCCTGCCGTCAGCTGTGTGGCCGTTCCGATGCCGAATCTTACCCGCTATCGCGGCGATATATTCCGCACCGTTTTGCTGTCCGTTTTGCTTACCTCGCTCCTTACCTGTCTTGTCTCCTATTTTGTTTCGCGGCGCATCTCAAGCCCCTTAAAGCGTATCAGCCTTGCCGCGCAGAGTATTGCTAAGGGGGATTTCTCGGTAGAGGTACCGGTCAAGGGGGACAACGAGCTGGCCACTTTGAGCGAAACCTTCAACCAGATGACATATTCCTTAAAAAAGCTGGAGGACATGCGCGGTGGCTTTATTGCGAATGTTTCCCACGAGCTTCGTACGCCCATGACAACCATTTCCGGCTTTTTGGAGGGGATACTCGATAACACTATCCCGCCGGCGCGACAAAAGGAATACCTCGAAATTGTACTGGCCGAAACCAAGCGCCTCTCGCGCCTTGTAAACGAGCTTCTTCTGGTAGCGCGCATGGAAGGGGGCCTCGAGCTTAAACGCTCCTCCTTTGATATGAACGAGGCCGTCCGGATTGCCATTTTGCGTTTTGAGCCGGTCTTTACAGAAAAAAATATTCGCGCCGACATTTCTTTCGATGCCGACACCTGCCCTGTGTTTGCGGATAAGGATGCTATAGACAGGGTGCTGATAAACCTTTTTGACAACGCGCTTAAATTTAACCGCGAAGGCGGCTATGTACGCGTGCAGGTCACGCAGACGGACGCTTTAGCTACCATTACGGTAGAAAACAGCGGCGAAGGGATACCCGAGGCCGATATGAAGATGATTTGGGATAAGTTCTACAAAACAGATACGAGCCGCGGGCAGGACAAAACAGGGGTAGGTCTTGGCCTGTATCTTGTGAAAAACATTATCGCCGCCCACGGCGGAAAGATTTATGCCCAAAGCGAGATAGGGCAGTTTACCCGTTTTGTGTTCAGCATAGGGAAAAAATAATTTTAAGTTTTTACACTTCCTTCACAATTTCATAATAATTTTAAGGTATGCTAATACTACCAAGCAAAAAGGAGAGGATTTTATGCAGGAATTTAATGAATTTCAATGGCACAGCGAAAACACGGTTCCCACACCGGAAAGCGGTGCTGTGCACATACAAACGGCACCGGCGAAAAAGGGGCGTACATGGCTGGTAGCTCTGGTCAGCGCCATGGTGGGTGCGCTCGTCGTTTCCGTAGTATCGCCGCTTTTAGGCGGCCTTGTCGGCGGAAAGGGTGTAGCCGGCGGAAGCTTTCAATTTCCGCAAAGCACAGGGGAAACGCCCGCTATAACACAGGTTACCTATAACCCCGAAAATCGCACCGAGCTTTCCACAGTAGAAATCGGCAAGCTGGTCGGTCCGGCTGTTGTCGGTATTTCTACACTGGTGGAATCGCGGTCGTATTCCTTCTTCGGTTACAGCGCCCCCTCCCAGAGTGAGGGAAGCGGAAGCGGTATTATTTTGACGGCTGACGGCTATATCGTGACAAACAACCATGTTATTGAGGGAGCCAAAAGCATCAAGGTTATTCTGAACAATCAAAAGGAATACGATGCCAAAATTATCGGTACCGATGCCAAAACAGACCTTGCCGTTATCAAAATTGACGCCACCGATTTGCCTACGGCACATCTTGGGGATTCTGACCTTTTAGAAGCAGGCGAGCGGTGCGTAGCCATCGGCAATCCCCTGGGGCAGGAGCTGGCCGGTTCTCTGACACAAGGCATTATCAGCGCCTTAAACCGTACCCTGGTAGTGGATAACATCAAATATACCCTCATCCAGACCGATGCGGCCATCAACCCCGGCAACTCCGGCGGTGCGCTTGTAAATGCGTATGGCGAGGTTATCGGCATTAACACCGTAAAGGTAAGCTCTTCGCAGGTGGAAGGTCTCGGGTTTGCCATCCCTTCCAATAACGCAAAACCCATTTTGGAGGATTTGATTAACCACGGCTATGTAAAGGGCCGTCCCCAGATTGGTGTTACCCTCATCTATGTCAACGAGCAGGAGGCCAATTACTATAATATTCCGGCGGCCGGTCTTTTTGTCAGCGATGTTTCCAGCGGAAGCGGTGCGGCCTCGGCGGGCATCCGAAAAGGCGATGTTATCTTAAAGTGTAACGGCGAAGTTGTTACCTCCTCCGAGCAAATCAATGCCATCCGCGATAAGTTCAAGGCAGGGGACACGATAACGCTCACGATAAACCGTGATGGAAGTGTAATGGATATCCGCGTCGTTCTTACCGAAGAAAAACCCACCTTTGCACAGTAATCCCTAAAAAGAAAGGCTGTTTAAAAACGCGTTGTTTTTAAACAGCCCCTTTTTATTGTATTTGTTTTATCCATCCCGCAACGAGGACGGAAAGCGCCGTCGTAATAATCAGTTCAAACAGCATGTAGCTTCCATTATATAAAAAGGAATAAAGCACCGCGCCGCATCCCTCCCAGGCATACACGCGCCAGATGAGAATGCCGGAGAGAAAGTGACATAAAAACCGAAGTACGATGGCGAGTGCCACCGCCACCGGCGCGGCACAGCCTTTTGGGGAAAGCAGGCGGTGGAAGGTGCCGGCAAGGCCCAAAACGCCAAAGGCCAGGATATAATCGAGAAGCACCACGAGTATGTACATGCCGGCGCTGTTTACAGGCGGCGCCGGTATGCCGCCGAGGAGCATCGTCAAAAGGGCAAACACCACGCCGGAAAGCACGCCCCATTTTGTGCCGTACAAAATGGCAAGCAGTAAAACGGGCAGCATGGAGCCGAGCGTTACGCTTCCGCCATACGGAGCATCGAACAGGCGAATCAGCGAAAGTATCGTGCCAAGTGCCAGCATAACGCCGGTGGTGGTTAATTTTTTTGTCATAAGACTACCTCCAGTTTTCGGGGAAACAAAAAGGACTAAAAAAACACCCTCGCCACGCACCCTTTCCATCCTCCGCGGAAAATGGTAGGTTTACCGGAGCGACTGTGCTCTTTCGTCCCAAAACACGCTATGCTCCCTCCGTTGGCATTACCCAAATCAGGTTACGGGTCGAAGCTACTGCTTCCTCTCAGCCATACAGGCTCCCCGGATTTTTCATCAGTATACCACTTTTTTCTCCCCCTGTCAAGCCTTTTTCCGCAAAAGGCTTGCAAAGCGCAGCCGGCTTTGGTATAATAAGGGTATAAATTCATAGAAAGGCAGGCAAAGAAATATGGATGAAATGAAAACACCCCAGCCGGAAAACCGCATAAAAATTTCCGATGAAGTGGTGCAGACGATTGCCGGCATCGCCGCAGGCGAGGTGGACGGCGTGTATGCTATGGGCAACTCCATAACCGGAGGGATTGCCGAACTTTTAGGCGGAAAAAAACCGGTTTCCCGCGGCGTGAAGGTAGACATAAAAGAGGAAACGGCAACGATTGATGTACATGTTGTGGTGCGCTACGGCGTGCGTATTCCGGATGTTGCCTGGGGTATTCAGGAAAAGGTAAAGGAAGCCGTGGAAAATATGACGGGGCTGTCCGTTATAAAGGTAAACATTCATATTGACGGCATTAATATTGAAAAAGAAACAAAGTCCGAGGAAAACGCGGCGGACGAAGAAATCACCGAAGAATAAGGGAGAGAATACAGATGAAAAAGTTTTTAAAGGAATTTAAAGAGTTTGCCATGCGCGGCAATGTTTTAGACCTTGCCGTCGGCGTCATTATCGGCGGTGCCTTCAAGGGTATTGTAGATTCTCTTGTGGCGAATATCATTTCCCCTCTCATCGGGCTTATTGCCAGCAATGATTTTTCCGGATGGGCGGTAAACATCCGCGGCGTAGACATTACCTACGGTGCTTTCATCTCCGCCGTCATCAATTTTATCATTATGGCCTTTGTCATTTTCCTTCTGGTCAAGGGCATGAACGCCCTCGCGGCTATCGGCAAAAAGGAAGAGGTTATAGAAGAAGCGGTTACCACTAAGACCTGCCCCTTCTGCCGGAGCGAGATTGCCATAGAGGCTACGCGTTGTCCGCATTGTACCTCGACCTTAGCGGAATAAAAAAGCGGGTGTGAAAACTACTCTCTGTTTTCGCGCCCTTTTTCTTTGCACCAGTTTGAAAGAAAGGATTTAACCTATGTTACCACTTCTTACCTGTGACGAGATGCGGCAAACGGAGCGCGCCGCGCTCGAGCGAGGCATACCGGGCCGTGTTCTTATGGAAAATGCTGCCACCTTCGCCCTCTCCGTAATCCTGGAAATGGCACCTTCCTTCGTGCCTGTTTTTTGCGGCAAGGGCGGAAATGCCGGTGACGGCTTCGCGCTGGCGCGCCGCCTTTTTGTGCGCGGCATAAGAACAGAGATTGTGCTTTGCTGTCCGGCAGATGCGCCCTTGGGGGATGCTGCGGAAAACCTTTCGGCCGCCCGCGCACTCGGCGTTCCCATTTCCACTTTTTCCGATTTTTGTGCGCGCGCAGAAATGCCCGCCGGCACAGCTATAGTCGATGCCCTTTTAGGCATCGGCCTTCGCGGCGAGGTGCGCGCCCCCCTCTCTGAGGTTATCCGTTTTTTAAACGAGAGCGGCTTTCCCATTGTTTCGCTCGATATCCCCAGCGGTATCTCGGCGTTATCGGGCCGCGTTTTAGGCTGTGCGGTGCGCGCGGCGAAAACCGTCACCTTCGGCCACCGGAAAATAGGACTATATTCTCCGCTTTCCCTCCCCTTTGTGGGCGAGATTTTGTGTGACGATATTTCTATCCCTGCCCCCGCGTCCCCCACTCGCTTTCTTATGGAAAAAGAAGATGTGCGTCTTGCGCCGCTTTCGCCCTCCGCGCACAAGGGCATGCGCGGCCACGCCGCCATTTTGGGTGGCAGCGCGGGGATGGCCGGTGCTGTACTTCTGGCCACGAAAGGCGCGGAAATGGCGGGCGCGGGCCTTGTAACGGCCATGGTGCCCCCCGCTCTCCTCCCGATTATGATGATGCGCCTTTGGGGCGCGATGTGCGCCGATTCCAGCGCACCCATCCCCGAAAAGGCCAACGCCGTTTTGGTCGGTCCCGGCCTTGGCCGAGGCGAGGACGGCTACCGCATATTTAAAAAGGCGCTGGAAGCGGCACGCGATACGCTCGTGATAGATGCCGACGGCCTCTATCATCTGGCAAAGGACCCTTCCATGGTAAAGGGTGCCGCCAAAAACATCATTTTAACGCCGCATTTTGGCGAAATGTCGCGCCTTTGCGGTTTGTCCACGGAAGAAATTTCGGAGAGACGCGTGTGTATCGCAGAGGAATTTGCCGCAAAATACGGTGTTACCCTCGTCCTTAAGGGGCCGCACACCGTTGTAGCAGAGCAAGATGGACGGACATATATTAATACTACAGGCAATGCGGGCATGGCCAAGGGTGGCAGCGGCGATATTTTAGCCGGTGTTATTCTGGGTCTGGCCGCCCAAGGCATCGAATCGGCCGCAGAGCGAGGTGTTTACCTGCATGGGCTGGCCGGTGACATGGCCGCCGCCGAAATCGGTGCGCGTGGCATGTGTGCCGACAATGTGGCAAATTTTTTACCGAAAGCAATAAAATGTATGTAAACCCGAAATTCTGTGCAGAATACTAACAGAGCCAAGGTAACCAGAAATTGCATTTGACTTTGCGCCCTGTCAGGTAGTATAATGGTGGCAGAGACAAAGTGGTTTTCTTACGAATGGAGGCTTGGTTACATTGGCAGAGCAGAAAAAAATATTGGTCAGCCTGCCCAAAGCATTTCTGGCGGAGATTGATGCGTTTTTGCTTTCAGAAGAGGTCAGCCGAAGCGAATTTATCCGCCGTGCGATGCAGTTTTATCTGGAAGAGAGGCGAAGAGAAAAAATCCGCCTGCAGATGGAACAGGGCTATCGGGAAATGGGTGATATAAACTTGGAAATTGCCTGTGCCTGTTTCCACGCTGATACCGAAACGATGCTGAGGTATGAGGAGAATTTAGGGTGATTGTAAGAAGAGGCGACATTTATTACGCGGATTTAAGTCCCGTAATCGGTTCGGAGCAAGGTGGTGTCCGCCCTGTTTTGGTGGTGCAAAACGATGTGGGAAACCGGTACAGTCCCACCATTATAGCCGCGGCCATTACCAGCCAGATAAACAAGGCAAAAATGCCCACACACATTGAAATCAGTGCGGAGGATTGCGGTCTTTCCCGCGATTCCGTTGTTCTTTTAGAGCAGGTGCGCACGATTGATAAAAAACGACTGAAAGAAAAAATCGGCTACTTAGACGAAGACAGAATGGAAAAGGTGAATACCGCCCTCTCTATAAGCTTCGGTCTTTCGGGCCTGTAAGGAGAAACGCATGACATTATTCGGTTATACCCTGCGGTTTTTACGCGCACGCAGAAATCTTACCCTTTCGGCACTGGCAAAGGCGCTGGGGCTTGGGATTACCACCCTCGAAAATATAGAAAGCGGTTACATACAACCGGAGGAGGCGTTGGCAAAGGAAATTGCCGCGTACTTCGGTGTAACTGTCGGCTATATGAAGGGAAGCGTGGAATTTTCCGCCCCGCCGACCGATGCCGATAAAGAGACTTTTTCTTCGCCAACGCGGTATGTCCGCCTTCGCCCGGTTTCCCTTTCGGGGCCGGACATGGGAACGGCTCTTCGCCAGGGCACGCCGGCGGAGGAGATTGTTCTGCCGCTTCCGGCCTCGGACCGAAGCGAATATATCGCCGTGGAGGTTACCGACAATTCGATGGCGCGTTACCGCGCGCTATCGGGCGATGTTCTGGTGGTGCGAGACGATGCGCTGAAAATCCGAAGCGGTGATTTGGTACTGCTCCTGACTGATGAAGGGCATGCCATCTTGCGCCGCTATTTCCGCGAGGGGGACGAGATTGTGCTTCGCAGTGACAACGATGACCTTCTTCCGCCCATACGCCTTGGCGATTGCGATAAAACCTGCCGCCTTGTGGGAACGGTTGTAAAAATTATGATTGACACGGATGCGGAATTTATGGAAAGACGGGCGCAAAATCCGCCGCGTCTGCCCGATGAAATTCTGCCGCCGCCGGATATGGAGGCGCAAAAGGGCGGAGAGGCCGCGGCAGATTATATGTATCTCTACAAATAAAAAATGGACTGCAAAACTTTGCAGTCCATTTTTCTGTTGTCAGGCTTTTTTAAGCTTTTCTATTCCCTTTAATAAGAAGGAAAGGACAAGACCTACGGCGATTGCCACAACAAGGTCGAAGATAACTGTCAGCAGGAAGGTGAGCACCAAAACGGCTATATCGCCCCACTTTCTTTCCTTGCAGATGGCGAGAAATTCACGCCACTCACTCATGTTATACGCGACCACGAAAAGAATGGCCGCAATGACCGGCATGGGGATAAGTGCGGCATAGGGCATAAGAAGCACCAGCACCAGAAGAAGCACCAGCGCGTGTACCATGCCCGAAACGGGACTCTGGCCGCCGTTTTTGATGTTCGCCGCTGTTCGGGCGATGGCGCCGGTTGCCGGAATACCGCCAAAAAGGGCCGAACAGATATTGCCTGCACCTTGCGCCACAAGCTCCATATTGGAGTTATGCTTGTCGCCAATCATGCCGTCAGCCACCACGCAGGAAAGGAGCGATTCCACGGCCGCTAAAAGCGCAATCGTCACAGCATCGGGCAGAGCCTTCAAAATGCCGTCCATACTAAAGACCGGCAGGGAAGGCATCGGGAAGGCGGAGGACACGGTATACAAATCCCCGATGGTATTTACCCCTAAATGGCAGAGCTTTACGAGCGCCGCACAGACTAAAATAGCAATCAGCGACGGCGGAATTTTGTGAAAACCGCGCACGCGCGGCAAGAGTATTAAAATCGCAAGCGCCACGCCTCCTACAAGAAGTGCCGTGGGATTGAAGGTAGCGGCAAAGCTTTCGCATACGGCCGCGAGCTTTTCCATCGTTTCAACAGGTGCCGACGCGAAGGTAAGGCCAAAAAAGTCCTTCATCTGCCCGATTGCGATGGTAACGGCAATACCGGCGGTAAAGCCAACCGTGATGGTATGCGGGATAAAGCGAATAAGGCTCCCCAGCCGCAAAAGCCCCATCAGCACCAGTAAAATACCGGCGAGGATTGTCGCCAGCACAAGACCGGAAAAGCCGTTTGTGGCTACGATGCCGGCTACAATAGTGGCAAAGGCCGCTGTCGGCCCGGCAATCTGCACGCGGCTTCCGCCCAAAAGCGAAATGACGAAGCCGGCAAAAATGGCGGTGTACAGTCCCTGCTCGGGCGAAACGCCGCTGGCCAGCGCCAGCGCTATCGAAAGCGGCAGCGCAATAATGGCAACGATAATACCGGCCACGATGTCCTTTACGAGTTTCCCGCCGGAGTAGTCCCGAAGACAGGAAATAAGCTTTGGTTGTAGTTTTTCCATGTAAACCCTTCCTTTTCCAAAAAATAAACACGCGGAATAAGTATACACCCTCTCCGCGTGTTTTGCAATGTTTTTTTACATTTTATCCCTGTTTTTTTCGCACCGCAAGCAGGCGGACAATGACAGGGCAAAGTACCATATTTGTTCCGAGCTCAATCAGGAAATTGAGGCCCACAAGACCGAAAATCATGTAGCCGGCCACATTACCGCCAAAGCCGAAGCCTTCCGCCCATGTAGCCAGCGTATCCATAAAAAACGCAAGGCACCCCAGTAAAAATACGCCGGTATTGGCAATGGGGCACACGAGCGCGGCGACTATGGCCGCGACGGTTTTTTCGTTTTTTTCCAAAAGCCTATAAGATAGACCGGCAAAAAAGCCGGTGGCCATGCCTTTGGCGATAACGACGAAAACCGTAGCCAGCGGATTTACCACTAAAAACGCGGCAGCGTCACCCGTTAAAAGCACCGCGAGGCCAAAGACAAACCCGAGCCAGACGGAAATGCCGATACCACAGGTAGCCGCGCCAATCGCCATCGGCACAAGCGCAAAGGTAAAGCGAAACATGCCGGCCTTGCCGAGTGATGCACTGATGACCTCGAGAATGACTACGAGCGCCGTCAACACCGCACCCAAAACCATCTTTCGGGTGTCCATTTTTTTGTTCATAAAAAATTCCTCCTTGCTGTCGTTCGCATTTTGCGATACAACGCTTAAATTTATATTAACCCTTTCGGGATAATACCTTTTTATTTTTCTCGTACAGGAGGCAAAGCCCCTTCAGTACCATGTGCTCGTCCAGCTTTATCGCGTGGCGGCAATGCGGAATAATCGTTGGCGCAAGTCCCCCTGTCGCCAGCACCGGCAGCTCCTCGCCCATCTCGGCGGAAAAGCGGTCAATCATGCCGTCAATAAGGCTGGCATTTCCAAAAACAACGCCGGAACGCATACAATCCACCGTATTTTTCCCGATGACGGACTGGGGTGCCTCCAGGCTGACCTGCGGCAGCTGCGCCGCACCGCTGGAGAGCGCACGCAGACCGATATGTACACCCGGTACAATGGAGGCGCCGCAAAAGGTGCCGTTTTTATCCATCAGCATAATTTTCGTGGCCGTACCCATGTCCACCACCAAAGAAGGACTGCCGTACAGATGATGCGCCGCCACACAGGCGCAAATCAAATCGGCACCCACCGTGGCAGGGTTGTCACAATGAATATTGATGCCGGTTTTAATGCCGGGTTCTACCAAAATGGGGTCTACCCCATATACAATCTGCACCGCTTTTTTCATAATCGTATTAAGCGGCGGCACCACCGAGGCGATAATCGCACCCTCCACTTCTTTTTGTTCTACGCGGTGCAGCGTTAAAATACTGCGGATTTTCGTCGCATATTCATCCTCTGTTTTGTTGGGATTGGTGGCAATGCGCGCGACGAAAAGGAGGTCCCCTTCCGAAAAGCCGCCGAGCACAATATTTGTATTTCCGATATCAATCGCTAAAATCATCGCTATTCCTTCTCTCTTCTTCGGCAAAGCCGGCATAGGCTACGGCCGACTCGTTTCCGTTCTTCACATCCACCACATAGGAAACAGAACCTGTGGCAAACAAGGGTGCGGTATCCTCCCCATCGCTCGCCCTAAGGCCGTTTCTTAGAAGCTGCGCGCTTCCGGCTGTGCTGCGAAGGCTTATATCGATAAGGGAAGCATCAAAGCTCACCTCTGTAAGACTTAAAGCATACAAAAGGCTGGCCCAATCGGCCTTCTTTTTCCCGGCCGCAGCTCTTACCGGCATACAGCCTGCCGCCGCACGCGCCAGCTGCGCGGCCGCCTGCTTATCCGTTGCATTTTGGACCACGATTTCTAAAAGATGCTCGCCTTTGGCCATGCGCCTCGCGAGATGCGAGGTGACATGGCGAAGCGCCGCGCAAAAGGTGCTGTACGCACCGTCCTCCTCACAAATGCGCTTGTTACCGGCCATGCCCGATGCCGCTATGAGCATACAATCGCCGGCGCGGCTACCGTCCGGCATCGCCATAAAAAAGGTGTTTTCGGCATCGGCGCGAAGTGCCCTGTCGAGCATTTCCTTGGAGATAGACGCGTCCGTAGTCAGCACCGCCAGTGCCTCGCCGCCGCGGCAAATGCCGCCAAGACGAACTTTTTTCTCCCCGATGTCAAATTCTACCGCAATTTCCTCCCTATTCCCATCGGCCGAAAGGGACTCCGCGGCAATTCCGCCGGCCCCCGGTGCCGAAGAAAGGGCGCGCGAAAGAGCCAAAACGGCCTCTTCTGCCTCGTCCATGGGAAAACGGACGCCCGCCTCGCCTGCAGCAGCGAAAAGCACCTTCTCCGGCGCGATGCCGAGAGAAGCCGCCGCGAGGTGCATAAGGCGCACCACATCGTCATACCCCGCATCGCCTACGCAGATGCCGCCCTTTGTTCCGCAAAGCAGAAGCGCCTGCGCCGTTTCGTATTGCTCCGTCAGAAAAGAAGTCCATTTTGCCGGTGCCGAAAGATTTTTATTTTTCGCATATACGCCGCTGCAAACGGCCGGCAAATCACAGGTCAGAAGTGCATATCCGCCATGTCCGCCGGCACGAAAACCGCGAGGTGCTGTCACCCCGCCTTCTATTTGTAAAAGCATGGTAACGCCTCCTTTTTGTCGTAAGCTTGTATAATAGTATACCACAGGTGGACAAAATATGCAAGAGAAAGGAATGATAAAAATGGCGAATCGACTATCCGGCAGTAAAAGTCCGTATCTTTTGCAGCATGCAGAAAATCCCGTAGACTGGTATCCTTGGGGTGCCGAAGCCTTTGAAAAAGCGGAGGCGGAGGATAAGCCCATTCTCCTCTCTATCGGCTACAGCGCCTGCCATTGGTGCCACGCGATGGCACGGGAAAGCTTTTCCGACCCTGAAACGGCCGCTCTTATAAACCGTCATTTTATTCCGGTGAAGGTGGACAGAGAAGAACGACCGGATGTGGATGCCGTATACATGAATGTATGTCATGCCATGACGGGAGAAGGCGGCTGGCCGCTGCATCTTCTGTTAACTCCCGGAAAAAAACCGTTTTTTGCCGGCACCTACTACCCCAAAAAGGATAAAAACGGCCATATAGGCTTTCAGACGCTCCTGAAAAGTGCCGCCGATGCGTGGCAGGAGCATCGTCAGGCGGTGGTGGATACGGCGGGGAAAATTGCGGATGTCCTCGGCCGCGAGGAGGAAGGGATGTATACCGAAACCATCGCCGCCGATGCGGCCGAGGAGGCGGCCGAAGAGCTTTCCCAAAGCTTTGACAAGGAATGGGGTGGCTTTGGCGATGCCCCTAAATTCCCTATGCCGCAAATTCCGCTTTTTCTCCTGACCTACGGTCGCAAGTACGCCCATGCCGAAAGCCGCATGATGGCAGAGAAGACGCTGCAGAAAATACACGATGGCGGCCTTTGTGACCATGTGGGCGGCGGCTATTTCCGCTATGCTACCGACAGCGCGTGGAAAATTCCGCATTATGAAAAAATGCTGTATGATAATGCGCTGCTCGCCATCGCTTTTCTGGAGGCAGGCGGCAGCTTTTTACCCTACGCCGAGGATATTCTCATCTTTTTAAAACGGGAAATGGGAAGCGAGACGGGCGGTTTTTACAGCGCGGTGAGCGCCGAAAGTGCCGAGGGCGAAGGCGCCTATTATTTTTGGGATACCGCCGAGGTGCGCGCCCTTTTAGGGAAGGATGCCAAGGATTTTTGCCGCACCTTCCACATCACCGAGCATTCTCTGCCGTATGTAGAAAGGGAGAGTGCGGCCGATTACCGTCGCCAGCTGGATGCCCTTTTAAAGAGGCGGCAAAGCCGCCCTGCGCCCGACATTGACCGGAAAATTCTGACAGGGTGGAATGCCCTCGCCGCCGTAGCCTTTGCCCGTGCCGGGCAGGCACTCCAAAAGGAGGAATACACGCGTGTGGCCGAGGATATTCTGCACTTTATTGATAGCGCACTTCGGCAAAGCGACGGGCGCCTTCTTTCCCGCTACTTTGACGGCGAGGCCGGCATTTATGCCTTTTCCGAGGATTATGCGTACCTCCTCTGGGCGCAGCTCACCCTTTGGGAAACGACGGGAAGGGCCGACTTTCTTACGCACGCGCAGGAAACATGGGGCGATATTGTGCGTCTGTTCTGGACAAGAGAGGGCGGCGCCGTCTTTTCCGCGCACGATGCGGAAAAGATGATTGTGCGCCTCATGGAAGGGGATGACGGTGCTACGCCCGGCACAAATGCCGTTTTGGCCATGTGTCTTTATAAGCTTTTTGAGGCTACAGGGGACACGCAGTATCTGGCGGACAGAGAAAAAATCTTCTTTGCCTTTGGCGGACAGGTAAACACCCATCCCACCGCCTTTTGTTTTATGCTGTATGCCAAGCTCCTCAGCGAATAACGGACAGGGGTGTGGAAAAAGGCGCACACCACACAAGGCAAAGAAAGGGTACCAAAAATCCTACAGGCAGCAACAGTTCGGTTTGCATGAGTAAAATTTGAGAAGGGAAAAAAGGGCGCACACCGCACCGGACAAACGCAAAAAAGCCACAGAAAGCAAATGCTTTCCGTGGCTTTTTTCATGCTATAATCAGTTGATAATCGTAGCTTCCGTTTCCTTATCGAACAGATGTACTTTGTTTGCATCTATGGCAACCTTAATGTCCTCGTCAATCGCGGCGGTAGAGCGGCGATTTACTCTGGCGATGATGGAATTGCCTTCTATCAGGAGGTACAGATAGGTTTCTGCACCCATCATTTCCGTATTGTCAACATGTGCGGTTACAATACTGTCCGGCATAGCGGCGATATGAGCCTCATCGTCGTAAATGCTTTCGGGACGGATACCCACCATAACCTGCTTGCCGAAATATTCTTCCTTGCCGGCAAGAGCCTTGGCCTTGCCCTCCGGCAGAATAACCTTGTTCTGCCCGAAGATAAGAGCGGCCTTTTCGCCTTCTTTTTCGAGTTTGGCCTCAAAGAAGTTCATCTGCGGAGAGCCGATAAAGCCGGCTACGAACATATTGGCCGGTGTGTCATACAACTCCTGCGGAGAAGCAACCTGCTGTACAAAACCATCCTTCATAACAACAATGCGTGTACCCATTGTCATAGCTTCCGTCTGGTCATGTGTTACATAAATAAAGGTTGTCTGCAGCTTGCGGTGCAGCTTACCGATTTCGGAACGCATCTGCACGCGGAGCTTAGCATCGAGGTTCGAAAGCGGTTCGTCCATAAGGAATACCTTCGGCTCGCGAACGATAGCACGCCCCAGCGCAACTCTCTGGCGCTGACCGCCGGACAGAGCCTTCGGCTTGCTGTCTAAGAGATGCTCGATATCCAGGATGCGTGCTGCCTCATGCACGCGTCTTTTGATTTCATCCTTCGGCGTCTTGCGCAGACGAAGCGCAAAGGCCATATTTTCAAATACTGTCATGTGCGGATAAAGCGCATAGTTCTGGAAAACCATGGCAATATCTCTATCCTTCGGAACAACTTCATTTACCAGCACATCGTCAATATACAATTCGCCTTCGGAAATTTCTTCCAGACCGGCAATCATACGAAGTGTTGTGGATTTACCACAGCCGGACGGACCAACCAGGATTAAAAACTCCTTGTCTGCAATTTCCAGGTTTACATCGCTTACGGCCGTAACTCCACCGGCATAGCGCTTGTAAACGCCCTTTAAACTCAAACTTGCCATTTCTCAAAACATCCCTTTCTTGATTTAAGAGGGCATAGTACCCCCATTACTTCTTCTTTTAACAGTATACCATACAAGCCCTCTCTTGTGAAGTGGTAACTCGCACAAATTCCCATGTGTTTTTTTGTAACTTTTGCATAATAAAAAGCAGGTTTTGTCAAATTCTCGTCTGCAGAAGGCCGTGCATAAAGCCATCGAGCGCCGGCGACAGGATATCGCCGCCGACAATCCGCCCCTCGTGCCAATAAAAATGTGCCTCTGCCGCGCCGCGCGGATGGTTCTTAAGCGGGCAGGACAGGCGGAGAACCGTCTCTCCGCAAAACGGCTCCATAAAAAAGCCGTTTTCTCTTTGCAGGGCGAGGTAGGCCTGCCACGCGGGGTCCTCGGCCCTCGGCAAAAGGGCGGTGCTGATGGTAAACGCGTCCGCCATTTCCCAGCCGTTTGCGGCTAAAAATGCGCCGCACGCTTCCTCGGGCGAGCGGGTGGGTGCGGAAAAACCTACGGACAGCGATACGACAAAAAGAAGCAGGATAAACCCCGTTTTTTTCACTATGCCCCTCCCCCTTACCAAACGCCGGTTTTCGTTATTTTCTATATATGTCCGGCACACATTTTTTATGCGCTTTTATTCTGTTTGTAATATTTTTTCCATTTTTTGGAAAATTTGCTTGCAATATTTCCCAGTTTTTGGTATACTGTAGAAGAAATGGAAAATATTACCATTTCTTCCTGCATAAACTACAATAAAAAAGGAGAGATACCATTTGGAAGGAGAAACCATGATGGAAACAAACACAGCTATCATTTTAGGACTGATTGAGGACGAGGCGGTATTCAGCCACAGCGTATACGGAGAAGGCTTTTACACCTTCCATGTGTGCGTACCGCGCCTGAGCGAAACGAAGGACAGTATTCCCGTTACGGTGTCGGAGCGGCTTTGCCGGCCCGAGGAGCTGGTGCCGGGTACGCGGGTGGAAATTTCCGGCCAGTTCCGTTCCTATAATAATTACAGCGATGAGGGCAATCGCCTCATGCTCACTCTTTTTGCGCGCGACCTGCGCTTTCCCGAGGCGGAAAGCGATGCGCCGCCGAACGAAATTGTTTTGGTGGGGTACATTTGCAAGCCGCCCGTTTACCGCCACACCCCCTTCGGACGGGAGATTTCCGATATGCTTTTGGCCGTAAACCGTTCCTATAATAAATCCGATTACATCCCCTGCATCGCCTGGGGCAGAAACGCGCGGTTTTCGCGCACGCTCTCCGTGGGCGACAAGGTGCGCCTTTGCGGCCGCATCCAATCGCGCGAATACCGAAAGCGCCTCGCAGAGGATGAATATGTTTCCAAGACGGCTTATGAAATATCTGTCGTAAAAATCGAGGCGTGTGCCGAATAAAATAGAAAAAAGGCTTGACAAACGGCGGATTTCATATATAATAGAAGGGAGGAAAAATATAGGAGGTAAAAAGCATGAAAACATTTGATGTTATTTTAAATTCGATTGTCGATGTAAAAAACTTTGTGAACATCGTGAACAAGTATGATTTCGAGGTGGATTTGACCTCGGGCCGCTATGTGGTAGATGCCAAATCTATTATGGGTATTTTCAGTCTGGACCTCGGCAAGCCCATCCGCGTAGAGGTGCATACCGACGCGCCGGAGGCGATTTGCGAAGAGCTGAAGCCCTTTATGGCATAAGTGCTGCGGGTGGGGATTTCCCCACCCGTTTTTCTTTCTGCTAAAAATTTATAAAAAAGCCTTGACAAATGGAATATGAAGGGGTATACTGTTTTTAAATCCGGAAAGGAAGGACTTTCTTATGCGTAAAAATGTTTTTGCATACGAATATTACTTTTGCTTTTACTTTACCAAGTCCAAAGTAAGAGATTTTTGTGTTGCAGAAAACCTGGCATAAGAAGAACGCTTTTGTAAATGCGGCTGCACAGAAATCTCTGTGTAGCCTTTTATATTTTAGGAGGGACAAAGCATGATTGCCGTTATCAAAAAAACTGCTACGAAGGAACAGATTGACCACTTAACCGGGTGGCTCCAGGCGCAAGGCGTGGGGGTACACCCGTCCTATGGTGTGGACTATACCGTCCTCGGTCTTGTAGGCGACACCTCGCGGATTGATATGGAGCTTTTAGACAGTCTGGCGATTGTGGAAACCGTAAAACGCGTATCCGACCCCTTTAAACAATGCAACCGCAACTTCCATCCCGAGGACACGGTGATAGAAATCGGGGACGCGAAAATTGGTGGCGGCAACTTCGCCATGATTGCCGGCCCCTGCTCCGTGGAGTCGGAGGAACAGGTGGTAGCCGTTGCCCACGCCGTAAAGGCCGCCGGTGCTACGCTTTTGCGCGGCGGTGCCTTCAAACCCCGCACCTCGCCCTATGATTTCCAGGGCCTGCAGGCGGAAGGTATTTCCTACCTTTTAGAGGCAAAGAAGGCAACCGGCATGCCCATCGTAACAGAAATTATGAACGCCAACCATCTGCCCCTTTTTGAGAAAGTGGATGTGATACAGGTCGGCGCGCGCAATATGCAAAATTTCGAGCTTTTAAAGGAGCTGGGCAAAACGAACAAGCCTATCCTTTTAAAGCGCGGTCTTGCCAACACCTTAAAGGAATTTTTGATGAGTGCCGAGTATATTATGAGCGAGGGTAACGGACAAATTATCCTCTGTGAACGCGGCATCCGCACCTATGAAACCTACACGAGAAATACGATGGATATTTCCGCCATTCCGCTCCTGCATGAGCTTTCCCACCTGCCTGTCATCGCCGACCCGAGCCATGCTACCGGGAAGGCGCGGCTGGTAGAGCCGATGGCGATGGCCGCCACCGCCGCCGGGGCGGACGGCCTTATGATAGAGGTGCACGGCGACCCGGCGCATGCGCTTTGCGACGGCGCCCAATCGCTCACACCCGAAGAGTTCGGACATCTGGCCCGTAAAATACAGGCCGTTCGCGAAATCATTTAAAAGGAGCTGTAAAAATTGCAGATTGGAATTTTAGGCCTTGGCCTTATCGGCGGCAGTGCCGCGCGCGCCTACAAGGAGGCGGGACACTCCGTTTTGGCGTATGACACGGACAGCGTTATGCTCGACTATGCTATCCTGTGCGGTGCGGTGGACGGCGTTTTAAAAAGAGAAGCGCTGGCAGAATGTGACCTCGTTTTGATTTGCCTGTACCCGCAGGCCGCCACACAGTATCTCCGCGAAAACGCCGCCTCCTTTGGTAAAGGAAAATTCGTTATGGATTTCTGCGGCACCAAAAAAGGTGTTTGCGAGGTCGGCTTTGCCCTTGCCGAAGAAAACGGCTTTACCTTCATAGGCGGCCACCCGATGGCCGGCACGCACCACGCCGGCTTCAAATACAGCCGGAGCGACCTTTTTATGGGTGCGCCGATGGTACTGGTGCCGCCGCGCTATGATGATATTGTTCTTCTCGATACGGCGGAGCGCCTTTTGTCCCCTCTCGGCTTTGGTTCCTTTTCTATTCTCGATGCCGAGCAGCACGACAGGCGAATTGCCTTTACCTCCCAGCTTGCACATATTGTATCAAACGCCTATATAAAAGCACCCTCTGCCAAAGACCATAAGGGCATTTCGGCCGGTAGCTACAAGGACTTAACGCGGGTGGCCTGGCTCAACCCCGATATGTGGACGGAGCTTTTTATGGAAAACCGTGACCATCTTCTCCCGGAGCTTACGGGCATGATTGACCGCCTTTCGGCTTACCGCGATGCGATGGAGAAAAACGATGCCGCGACGCTCCGGCAACTGCTGGACGACGGCCGCCGCATAAAAGGAGAAATTGACGGATGAAGAAAATACCGATTGCCGCCTCCCGGCCCTACGAGGTCTTGGTGGAGGACGGCTGCCTTACAAAAGCAGGCGAGCTGCTTCTTCCCTTTGCGGGGGGCGGCTATGCCGCCATTGTGACGGACAGTATGGTGGACCGCCTCCACGCCCATACATTGGAAAGGGCGCTGGAGGAAGCGAACATCCGCACGGTGAAATTCGTTTTCCCGCACGGAGAGGCACAAAAAAATGCACAAACCTATGTTGCCCTTTTGGAATTTCTGGCCGAGAAAAGGCTTACAAGAGGCGACCTTATCATAGCGCTTGGCGGCGGTGTGGTAGGGGATTTAGCCGGCTTTGCCGCCGCCACCTTTCTGCGCGGGATTGCCTTCGTGCAAATTCCCACTACGCTTTTAGCGATGGTGGATTCCTCTGTGGGCGGCAAAACGGCGATTGACCTTGCCGCCGGCAAAAATCTGGCCGGTGCCTTTTATCAGCCGAAAACCGTGTTATGCGACCCCACGCTTTTAAACACACTCACGCCTTCTACCTTGGCAGACGGCTGCGGCGAAGTTATCAAATACGGCGTACTCGGAAGTGAAGAACTCTTCTCCCACATGATGGAAAAGGGAACGGCCTTTGACAGGGAGCCGGTTTTAGATGCCTGTATCCGCATGAAGGCGCGTATTGTACAAGAGGACGAATTTGACAAGGGCACGCGCCAGCTTCTGAATTTCGGGCATACGCTCGGCCACGCCGTAGAAAAAATCAGCAACTTTTCTATTTCGCACGGCTCGGCCGTTTCTATCGGCATGGCGGGCCTGGCGAAATGCGCGGCGGCAGAAGGGCTTTGCGCGGCAGACCTTCCGGCGAAAATTGCGGCCGCCTGTGAAAAATGCGGTCTGCCTACAGAGATGCCGTATGCGCCGCAAGCGGTGTACGACGCGATGCTCTCGGATAAAAAAAGGGACGGCGACACGCTATCCCTTGTTCTGCCCGAAAAAATAGGAAAATGTATGCTTTACCCCCTTTCCGTTTCGGCTCTTCTCCCCTTTTTAGAAAACGGTTTACGATAAGGAGATTATTATGGATATTACCATCACACCACGCGCGCTCTCCGGTTATGTGGACGGCGTGCCGTCAAAATCTGTGGCGCATCGCCTTCTGATTTGCGCGGCACTTTCTTCTGCACCTACGCGGCTTATCTGCCGCGGCACCTCGCGGGATATCGAGGCCACCGCCGATTGTCTATCGGCGCTCGGCGCTACCTTAAAAAGGGACGAAGAGGGCTTTATCGTTTCTCCCATATCCTCCCCTATATCGGATGCCATTCTCCCTTGCGGTGAGAGCGGCTCCACCCTTCGTTTTATTTTGCCTGTGGTAGGTGCCCTTGGGGCGAAGGTGCGGCTTTCGCTTTGCGGCCGACTGCCCTCGCGCCCTATAGAGCCGCTTTGGTCGGAGCTTTCGGCACACGGCATGCGCCTTTCGCGCGATGGCGAGGACACTATCCTTTGCGAGGGGAGCCTTGTAGGCGGCGATTATTCTCTGCCGGCCGATATTTCCTCGCAGTTTATCAGCGGTCTTCTCTTTGCCCTTCCTCTTCTTTCCGAGGACAGTACGCTGACGCTTTCGGGCAAAAGAGAGTCGGCCCCTTATATTGCTATGACCGAGGATGCCCTTCGCACTTTCGGCATCCGCTTTACCTATCGGGACAACACCTATTTTATCCCCGGCCGCCAGACGCCGGTCTTTGCAAAAGACGCGCCGCTTCTTGTGGAGGGCGATTGGTCCGGCGCCGCCTTTTTCCTTGCGGCAGGTGCGCTGGGAGAAGGCATTTGCTGTCGCGGTCTTTCCGCTACATCCTTACAAGGAGATAAGGAAATTCTTTCGCTCCTGTCGCGTTTTGGTGCAAAAACCTCCTGTACGGAAAACGGTATTTCGGTACAGGGCGCGCCCCTTCACGCGCTTTCCATAGATGCCTCGCAAATTCCCGACCTTGTTCCTATTTTAGCCGTTTGTGCGGCGGCGGCACAGGGAACCACGCGGATTTTTGGCGCCGCACGCCTTCGTCTTAAGGAAAGTGACCGTCTCTCTACCGTTTCGGCTATGCTCCGCGCGCTCGGCGGCAGCATAGAGGAAACGGACGACGGACTTATAATTGAGGGCGGACGCGCCCTTTCCGGCGGCACGGTAGACAGCGCAGGCGACCACCGGATTGCCATGTCTGCCGCGATTGCCTCCATGCTCTGCCGCGGTCCTGTTACGATACGGGGCGCGGAGGCCCCCGAAAAATCCTATCCTGCATTCTGGGAACATTTCGCCCTTTGCGGCGGTCTGATAGAAGGGAGAGAAACACCATGAGCAGTACCTTTGGGAAAAATATTAAAATTTCCATCGCGGGCGAATCGCACGGCGAGGCGCTGGGCGTTATCATAGACGGCCTGCCGGCCGGCTTTGCCCCCTCGATGGAAGAGCTGTCCGCCTTTTTAAAGCGGCGCGCACCGGGGCAAAATCGTTTTTCCACACCCCGCAAGGAGGCCGACGCCCCCGAGTTTTTGTCCGGCCTTTTAAACGGCAGGACGACGGGTGCGCCCCTTATGGCCATCATCCGAAACACGAGTGCGCGCTCGGCAGATTATAATGCTTTTCGCGATATGCCTCGCCCCGGCCATGCCGACTTTACGGCCGAGGTAAAATACGGCGGCTTTCAGGACGCACGCGGCGGCGGTCATTTTTCCGGCCGCCTGACCGCTCCCCTTTGCATAGCGGGCGGTCTTGCCAAACAAATGCTTTCGGAAAAGGGTATTTCTGTTTTTGCGCATATTGATTCTATTCATGGCGTAGAGGGCCGCGCGCCCGCGTATACGGATGCGGATATACAGGCGCTTCGCGCGGTGGCCGAAAAGGATTTCCCTTCCTTTGACGATGCCGCCGGCGAAGAAATGCAGGCGGAAATTGACAAGGCAAGAAAAGAGGGCGACTCGGTAGGCGGTGTAATCCGCGTCTTGGTCCTCGGTCTTCCGGCCGGCATGGGCGCGCCGATGTTTGACCGCGTAGAGGGAAGGCTCGCCCATGCTATATTCGGCGTTCCGGCCGTGAGGGGCGTGGAATTTGGAAACGGCTTTGCCGCGACCACGCTTTTGGGAAGCGAGAATAACGACGCCTTCGGCTATGATGAAAATGGTGCGGTTTGCACCCGTACCAACCGGTGCGGCGGCACTTTAGGCGGTATTACAACGGGTATGCCCCTTTGGTTTCGCGTAGCTGTAAAGCCTACGCCATCTATCTTCCGCCCGCAGGAAAGCGTCCGCCTTTCGGAAAAGACGGACGAGACGCTGGTGATAGAAGGGCGGCATGACCCCTGTATTGTGCCGCGGGCCGTTCCTGTACTGGAGGCGGTAACTTCGCTGGTGCTACTGGATATGCTGCTGGATACTGATAAAATATGGAAAGGAAGAGAAATAAATGGAAAATAAATTAAATGCGTATCGCGAGGAAATTAATCGTATTGACGATGAGATGGTCCGCCTTTTTCAGGAGAGAATGCAGGTGGCAGGTGAAATTGCCGCCCATAAAAAGGAACGGAACCTGCCTGTGCTGGATGCCCAGCGCGAACGGGAGAAGATGGCGGATGTGCAGGCAAAATCGGAGGAGAAGTTTGCCACCTACACCGGCGTTTTGTATTCGCTTTTGTTTGAGCTGAGCCGTTCCTATCAGGAAAAAATACTGGATACGGACAATGCCCTTTTGGAAACGATACGGGGGGCTATCAACGAAAACACCAACCGCGAATTTCCGGCAAACGCCATGGTAGCTTGTCAGGGCGTGGAGGGTGCATATTCCCAGCTTGCCTGTGACCGCATGTTTTCCGGCGCCTCCATTTTGTATTTTGATACCTTTGAAAAGGTGTTTTCTGCGATTGACAAGGGCCTTTGCCGCTATGGCATTTTGCCGATTGAAAATAGCACCGCCGGCTCCGTCAATAAAGTATACGACCTGATGCTTGAGCACAATTTCTATATTGTGAAAAGCACGCGCATCAAGGTAGACCATAACCTTCTCGCGCCCGAGGGCGTAGCGCTTTCCGACATTCGCGAAATCTATACCCACGAGCAGGCCATCCGCCAATGCGAGGCCTTCCTGGGAAGCCTTGGTCCCGATGTGAAAATTACGGCCTGTGAAAATACGGCGGTGGCGGCGAAAATGGTGGCCGAGTCGGGAAGACGCGATGTGGCCGCGCTTGGCTCCCGCCATTGTGCCCAGCTTTACGGTCTTCGCAGCCTCACTGCCGCGGCGCAGGATAACGGCAATAATTATACGCGTTTTATCTGCATTTCCCGTCAGCTGGAAATTTATCCCGGCGCCGATAAAACGAGTATTATGATGGTACTCCCGCATAAGCCCGGCGCCCTTTATAAGGTGCTGGCGCGCCTTTACACACTCGGCATAAACCTCATTAAGCTCGAAAGCCGTGCCATGCCAAGCCGCAATTTTGAATTTATGTTCTACTTTGACCTCGAAACCAGCGTCTATTCGGAGGCATTTTTGCAGCTTATATGTGAGCTGGATAAAATCAGCGAAGAATTCCGATACCTCGGAAGCTACTCGGAGATGATATAATGCGGTGCGGTTTACTGGGAAAAAGCCTTAAACATAGCTATTCCCCACAAATTCACGCGCATTTCGGCACCTACCCCTATGTGCTCTTTGAAAAGAAAGAAGAAGAGGTTGCCGCCTTTTTGCGCGAAAGACCTTTTGACGGCATCAATGTAACCATCCCCTATAAAAAAACCGTTGTTCCCTTCCTGGATGCACTCTCCCCCATGGCCGAGCGGCTGGGAAGCGTGAACACCATTATAAAAAGAGCAGATGGGACGCTCTTCGGACATAACACGGACTATTACGGCTTTTCGTATATGCTACACAGAAGCAGCCTTTGCCCCAAAGGTAAAAAGGCGCTGGTGCTGGGCAGCGGCGGCGCCGCCGTCACAGCACGCGCCGTCCTCCTCGACAGAGGTGCCGAGGTTATCGTCATTTCGCGCACAGGACCGGAAAATTACGGAAATATCGGGCGGCACTATGACGCGTCGCTTATCGTAAACACCACCCCTCTCGGCATGTACCCCGAAAATGGTGCCGTGCCCCTCTCTCTCGCGCCTTTTAGCGCGTGCGAGGGTGTGCTGGAGCTTATCTATAACCCTTCCAAAACCGCCCTGCTGCTGGAGGCGGAGCGGCTTGGGATACCGCACGAAAACGGTCTGTCTATGCTGGTGGCACAGGGCAAGGAGAGCGCAGAACACTTTACAGGCAAGCCCCTTTCAGATGCGCTAATTGAAAAGACGATTTCTTCTCTTACCCGCGAGCAAAAGAATATCGTGCTTATCGGCATGCCCGGTGCAGGAAAATCCACCCTCGGGAAAAAGCTGGCCGAGCGGACGGGTCGCACCTTCGTAGACAGCGACGAGGAAATTGCGCTTTTGGCCGGCAAGCCCGTGCCGGAGATTATAGAAGAAAAGGGCGAAGCCGCCTTTCGCGAAATGGAAACGGCGGTGCTCGGGGAGCTTGGAAAGCGGAGCGGCCTTGTGCTGGCCACCGGCGGCGGCTGCGTGACGAGGGCGGAAAACTATTCGCTTTTGCACCAAAACGGCACGATTTTCTGGCTTTTGCGGGATATCGCGGCGCTCCCGACAGAAGGGCGTCCGCTGTCTTCGGGCGGAAGGCTCGCGGCACTCTATCAGGAGAGGCGGCCGCTATATGAAAGGTTTGCCGATATACAGGTAGAAAATCAGTTTGAAACGATAGATATGACAGAAAGGGTGCTTTCACTTTATGAAAATTTTAGTGATTAACGGGCCAAATCTCAACATGCTGGGTGTGCGTGAGCCGGAAATTTACGGCTCGGAAACTTACGCCGACCTTGTCTCGCTTGTGGAGAAAACGGCACACGAGGAAAACCTTACGGTCGAGATTTTCCAGTCAAACGAAGAGGGTGCGATTGTCACCAAAATTCAGGAGGCTCTTCATACGGCTGACGGCATTGTCATAAACCCTGCCGCCTATACCCACACCAGCATCGCGATTTTAGATGCTGTGAAGGCCGTTGGCCTTCCGACGGTGGAGGTACATATTTCGGATGTAACACGGCGCGAGGAATTTCGCCAGATTTCCTATGTGCGCGCGGCCTGCATAAAAACCTATATGGGGCTTGGCCTTTTAGGGTACCGCGAGGCAATTCTATACCTAAAAAATTTTCTGACAAAGGCATAAAAAGAGGGTGATGTGCAGTGTGAACACATCACCCTCTTTATTTCTATTTATTGGTTCGTAACTTTCCTGCCTTGTGCGGTGTGCGCCCTTTTCTACGCCCTTTATTCGAATATACGCCGCGCCGTTACAAAGGTGCCGGCATAATAGCCGGAGTCCAATGTTGTAATTTTTACCACATCCCCGGTTTGCGGTGCGTGAATGAAGTTGCCGTCCCCTACATAAATGCCAACATGATTTATGCGGGTGTATTTATTGGTGTTATGGAAAAAGACGATGTCGCCCGGCAAAAGGTTCTCCCGCGTGACGGGGATGCCGTGTGCCGTCTGGTCTGCCGCCACACGGTTTAGGGAAACGCCAAGCTCACGGAACA
The DNA here is from genome assembly GCA_045535515.1 of Clostridia bacterium. Classification (GTDB taxonomy): domain Bacteria; phylum Bacillota; class Clostridia; order UMGS1883; family UMGS1540; genus SIG447. The sequence goes on from JAZSLT010000041.1 coordinate 52,362, forward strand.
CATATTGCACAAGACCGCTGCAATCAAACCCTTGTGGCGAGGTGCCGCCATACACATAGGGAACCCCGAGATATTTCGAGGCGGTGGCGACCACCAGCTGCCCCTTCTCCGAGCCGCTCGCCGTTTGTATGGACATATCGGCATTCTTATCGTAAACTACGGGCGTGCCGGAGCGGCGGTCCACCACATAATCGGCATGGACATATCCTATCCCGCCTTCATATTCAATTTTAAACCATTCGCCACCTGTTTTGGTGATAATGTTTATCTGCTGTCCGCTATAAAGCTTGCCCATGACGCCGGCAGACATCGACGGCATGGTACGCACATTCAGGCTACTGGCATCCACCGCGCCCACCGCATTCGTATCGGCCGCCGCTCCAACCGGAAAAAGCAGGAGTATCAGCGCCAGCGGCGCTATCCATTTTTTCAAAGCCTATCTCCCCTTGTCTTTTGTTTCTGTCCTCTACAGGGTATACACCGCGCGGCTGCCGCCTATAAATTTCGGTCTTGTTTTGGCATAGGTAACATGGGCCACGCCCACCTTATCTACCGGAAGGCGCACCGGCACCGCCACATGCCGAAGGTGCATGCCGATAAAGGTATCCCCGATATCCATACCGGCGTGACAGCGGGCAAACTCCACCGCCACCGCATCCTCCAAAAGGCGATAGGCGGCTGTCGCCGCGCTCCCGCCCGCCTTCGGCTGGGGGATAACCGAAACGATTTCGAGATTGTATTTTTCTGCCGCCTCTCTTGGCAATATAACGGCACGATTAAGATGCTCACAGCAGCCTACGGCCAAATAAATGCCGAGAGGCGCAAGTACTTCCAGCGCGGCGCGGATTATCTCCTCGCCCACATCATATACAGAGCCTTTACCTATTCTCTCGCCCACCACCTCGCTGGTGCTACAGCCGAGAATGACCATCTGGCCCTTTTTGACCTCTGCTTCCTTTATTAGTGCTTCCATGCCTGCCCGAACGGCTTTTTTGATTTCATCCATTGTTTTTGCCTCCTATTTATCTTTATTATACGCATTTTTGCCCCGCTTGTCAACGGCTGGGCGGAAATTATGCGAAAACGAAGGAGAGAAAGCAAAGACGGCTTGACATTCTGCCCAAAATATACTATAATATTGCGGTAGAGGTATGCACCGGGCAGATAGTTTTCTTGCCGGCCCATCCTTTTCGCAAATGCAAAAGCCGGCAGAGGACAGAGAGTGAGGAATGTATGAAATTTGCAATCTACTTTTTGAAAGGTATTTTAGTGGGGATAGGCGGTATTGCACCGGGCCTTAGCGGAAGCGTTATGCTGATTGTGCTGGGGCTTTATGAAAAGGTGGTCGGCTCTATCAGCACGCTTTTTAAAAATTTCAAAAGAAATATCCTCTTTTTAATTCCGCTTATCCTGGGCTTTGGTGTGGGGATACTTCTCTTTAGCAAAATGATAGATTACATGCTCACCCACCACGAGTTTGGAACAAGATATCTGTTTTTAGGCCTTGTTTTGGGTACTGTTCCGCTCTTTTATAAAGAGGTAAAAAAGAAGGGCTTTCATAAGAAATACTACCTTTTGGTGGCAGGTGCGCTCCTGGCCGGTATTTTTCTGTTTTCCTTCCATAAAAACTGGTTCCCGGCTGTGGTAAACCCCGGCTTTCTCCAGTCGGTAGGGCTTGGCGTGGCGGTGGCCGGCTCTTCTATCGTTCCCGGGGTGGATAGTGCCGTTATCCTGTCATCGCTCGGCCTTTACGAGCTTTATGTAAGCTCTATTGCAAACCTCCATTTTCCCGTACTCATTCCGGCCGGCATCGGTCTTGTGGCAGGGGCCGTTATCATTTCCGCCCTGATGCACTTTCTGATAAAGCGGTTTTATACTGTGACCTTCTCGATAATTTTCGGCCTGTTTTTGTCCATTATTCCGAATGTACTGAATGAAAGTGCGGTGCTGACCTCTTTTTCCGATGCGCTTTTGGCCGTCGCCCTGGTGGTGGCAGGCTTTGCTTTTTCCTTCTATTTAGAAGATATACGCGGCAACAACGAAAAACTGCGCCGCCTTGTAAAGCGCAAAAAATAAGGGACGCTATCCCGCAAAATCCTGTGCAGGGATTGACAAGGCCACCCTTTTCCTGTATAATAATTTCTGCATAAGCTCGCAGAAGGATGTTACGAATTTAATAATAGATACGCCTCCATAGCTTTGTGGATATAAGAACCGCTCGCCGTGCCCAAAATCGGAGATTTTGACGGCTGTGCGAACCTTGTTATTCGCTTCGCTCATAATAACAAGCCTTTGAAATTCAGGAGGGGCTTGTTATACCGAGTTTATCATGTCCGCAGAAGGATGTTACGAATTTAATAATAGATACGCCTCCATAGTTAAGTGGATATAACAAGCCCCTCCTAAGGGCTAGTCGCGCGTTCGACTCGCGCTGGGGGTGCCAGAAAAAACGACTTGTTTGGGCAAGTCGTCTTTTCATCGGTATAAATCTCTGTCGAGATTTTCGATATGTTGCCTTACAGCAACGAGATTTATATCATATCGCGTTTTGCGTGAAACGAAAAACATATCGATTTTACGAAAGTAAAAATATCAAGCAAACGAAGTTTGCATATCGCCTTAGAAAATGTATCCATCGTTCACAAAAAAGGCACCGGCTTTACCTTTGAAAGCCGGTGCCTTTTTTATCCTTCTTTCTGTTTTGCGCGCCTCTTTTTAATTTCCACATACAAAATGCAAAATAGGGGCGCTATGGTATACGAAAGAAGCGCGCGTATGGCAAAAGCCGCACCTTGTGCTTGTATGCCCATGATTTCGATAAGCTTATCGGCACCAAACAATACCAGCACATGGTAGAGGTAGATATAGAAGCTGGCGCTGTCGATTTTAGAAAGCAGAGGCGCCTTTTCTATCGTGCCTGCCGGTATTTTTATGGCCAGCGCGTAGAGAAACAGGCAGGCAGAAAGCACATACAAGCCGTGTATCTGGTTCATGGCCGGGACGGCCGCGAGGCCGCCGAAGGCAAGATAGCTATAATAGCCCGTCAGGCAAAAGCAAAACGCAAACAGGACGCAAATTGCCCTAAAATTCCTTCGGAGCATTTCGCAAAACGCCTCGTAATACCGGCCGATATAACAGCCTGCCACGAAATAGACAAGATACGAGGTGAAGAGCCTGTCATTATACGGAAGGGAAAGAGAGGGAAATGCCGCCGAAAGGAGCGCGGGCAGATAGTTTTCGCAAAGCTGGGAAAAACAAAGGGCAAACGGAATGAGAATCACGGGCGGGACGCGCGGAATAATCCGTTTCCAGAGCGGAAATAAAAGGTCAAACTGGAAAAGCAAGGGGATAAAATACAGATGATACACAAGGCTCCCTAGAAGAAAATGCTTTGTCATAAAGAGAATATCGGCAGGATACGCATACACCGCCATAAAGGCCAGATAGTATACGGAAAAAGCCACCGCATACGGAAGGAGCACCCCGCGTATTCTGCCTTTTATATAGGCGCCATAAGAAAGACTATCCTTCCCCGTCACAAAAAGCTTTACGCCGGAAAGCAGCAAAAACCCCGGCACCACAAAGGACACAAGCCGCCAAGGAAGCATCACCGCGATATACGAAAGGCTCGGCGGTGCAAAGCTCGACACCGCATACGATATACAATGAATAAAAATCACAAGAAGGCAAAAAATAATATTTAATACGGAAATTTCCTGTTTTCTCTTTTTGGCCATACAGGGTAGCCTCCTCTCTATTTGCAAACCGGTTTAAAGGTAAAATCTGTTTTGTCCCCAAAGGAAAACTGAAGATACCGGTAATTCCCGATATGGTCCGCCGAAAGCGCCGTCCCCTCGTTCCCAATGGTAAAATACCATACGCCATCTATATTCTGACAGGTGTTTCGCGCGCCGCGGGTAATCACAAACACTTCCTGCGGCAAAGTGCCCAGAAAATCGCGGATAACGCGGTTTTCAAAATCATCTTTCCCGAATATGGGATGACCGGCCAGAAGGAATATCCGCTCTGCCTTTGTTTCATCGACGGCCGCCTTCAGCTTGTCCCATTGACCGGCGTCCGTTTTGCGGATGCCACCCGCAGCGGTGTTTACGGTAATATAGAGCGTCCCGTTGTCCTCCTGTGCCAAAAAGCTGTCTATATCCTCCAGCTGCAGGCTTTTTGCCGCATCGGAAGCAGCCTCTTTTGTCTTTTGCCGGACAAGGCTGCCAAGAAGCGTGTTGTCCGCCGGACAGGTGGAAATGACAAAATCGGCCTTCCCCTCTTCCATCGGCACCGTATACACATTCGGCGGGGCCGCCTCCGGCACAGCGGTCACATCCACAAAATAGGTGAGCGCATCCAGATACACCGCGCCGCTGTCGCACGGCTCACCTCCCTCACCCCGCACATACAGGCTATCAAGCTGTAGCGGGCGCGGAGCCGAAGCCGGAAGTGTAAGCGTCAGCGTTTGCCACCCGCCCGCCGTATATTCGCCCACAAAGGGATAAGTGAGGATTTCCCCGCCGCAGGTAAACTGCGCCCAAAGCGAGTGGGAAAATTCCTCTTCCGTATAAAACCTGACAGATATGCTATCCTCCCCAGGCGATAAAATGGGCTGTTCCAAAAGAAGGAAATGTGCACTTTTTCCGTCGGCTTCTCCTTTTGTGAAATCAAAGGAGAGCTTTGCCGACCGGGCGCCAAGAGCCGCGCGTGCATCACTCCCTTCACACGCGCCGCCCACCTCGGCAGGATAGGCAGAAAAGGTACCCGCCGGAAATTCAAAGCTTTCTACAACTTGCTCGCTCTTTGTGCCGACAGCGACAGAGGTATAGCTTACCGCGCCGTCCTTCCGGACCGCAATAATGGCCGTTCCCTCGCCTTCTGCCGTCACCGTCTGTCCCGAAACTGTTGCCACGGAAGGGTTCGTGCTGGTAATTTTAAAATTCTCCGTACGCGAAACCGAAACCGAGTGGCCGAGAGCGTCAAATACAGAAAGGGAAAGCGAAGCGGTCTCGCCCTTTTTAAGGTGGATATAAGGCGTCGTCTGGATACCGCTTACCGTATCCACCGCATACAATTCCATTTGCGCCTCTACCTCTCCCAAAGAGGCCTCTACCGTAACACGCCCGCCTTTGGTGGGGGTAAATATATCGCCTTCTATCTCGCCAAAGGCCGAAGAAAGCTGAATTTCTCCTTCTACGGGGCGCTCGTTTTCGTCATAGGCCGCGGCCGAAATACGAATCGGCTCTCCCAAAAAAACAGTATCCTTATCGCTTCTCAGCAAAATGCCGCAAGGCGCGGTAGCCGGTGCCGAATAGGTAAGTCCCACCGCATTTATCACGCGCCTGTTCTCTGTAGGGGCATTCACCGTATGCAGCTCTTCCTCCCAGACGGTGGAGGCCACCATATTCGTCGAGCCGCCCCCGTCTAAATTCACGGCCGTATAACAGCCGAGAGATTGCATCAGAAGCGCCAGCTCCCGCATGCGCATACCGCGGCTCATCGTCTGCCGGCCATCTACCGCCACAAGATACAGCGTTTTTCCTTCTTTATCTATACCAATCGCACTACGCGGATTTTCGCCGGCAATCACATGGGAAAAGGTTTCGGGAATTTTGCCCTCGGAAAGGAGCATGGCGCCGCCGCCAAGCGCAGCCTCCGCCCCTAAAATGTCGGGTGTGACATAGTAATCAAAGTGAATGGCATCGCCTACGGCAAAATTGTTCGCCAGAAACATGTTCATACCCTCTGACACTACCAGCACACACCCGTCCTCGGGAATTTTTACCGGTCCCTGCCCACGGCGAAACTCGGTGACCACGCCGCCCGAAACCACGACCTCAACCACCTCGCCGCCGGGTGCCGGCGAGTAGCCGTCATTAAAGTCGGCTGTATACATCAGAATATCGCCGTAATACGAGGTGTGCTTATTCAGGTGGCGAATTTCATGATACGCCCAGTTTGGTGCTACAACCATAATATGAAAATCGAGGTAGGACATCGCCGCTATGCCATCCTGATAGGAAATGGTGGCCATCTCCTGCGGAGAGATGGGCGACTGTAAAAGCTTCCCGTCCTGCACCTCCAGGCCGAGGGAAAAGCCTTTTGTGCCGCGGTGCGCGGAAAAAAAGTCGGCATTTTGTGCCGCCACCACATTTTCCTCTGTGCCGGCAAGCTGCCCCACCGTTTCCATCTCGTCCGTCCCTTTTTTGCTTTTTAAAAGGCGCAGCGCTGTATTTTCATCCGACAAATCGGCTTTAATCACGCTGTAGCTGAGATTATGGTCCCCATAAAAAGCCTGCACGCGGCTAAATTCGATGCTTTTCGCTATCGGGGTGCTTTCCTCATAGGTAAAGATGGGTGCAGCACTCGCCACCGTGCAAACACAAAGTAGCAGACATATTAAAAAAAGAATGGGCTTTTTCATCTTCTTTTATCCTCCCTTTTGTACATTGTATGATTTTGTCAAGTTAGGGACAAAATTTTTGTCGATATGCAAACTAAAGTTTGCTCGATATTTTTACTTCGTAAAATCGATATGTTTTCCCTTCGGTCAAACTCGATATAATATGAATTCTCGTTGCGTCAGCAACATATCGAGCCGTCATGCATATCGAGTGCTTTTCGCACATATCGAAAATCTCGCAAGAGATTTATATCGACGAATAGATTTAACTTTTGTTAAATCTATTCTAACACAAAAGCAGCCGCTTTTCAATAATAAAAAAGAATTGACTACGCACTTTATATAGTGTATAATAGGAATATATGTATAATTATGTCAGCTTTTTGTTTTAAGGAGATAAATGAAATGGGAAATTCCTATATTATGGTTGTGGTCGGAATCGTTTTGGCGAAGGCCCTTGGGTTTTATCGGGATATGGCTTTTGCGGGCGTTTTCGGTACCGGTGTGATGGCGGATATATACTTTCAGGTGTTTGGCCTTGTGAATTTAATTTTCACCGGCATCGGTGTCGCGCTGTCTACGCTGGTAATCAAAAACAGCAATAAGGCCGAAAATCTGGGACAAGAGAAGGCGTACGCCGCCCGTTTTCTGCAAAAAAGCGCCCTGTGGCTTTTGGTGGCCGTAGGCCTTATGGCCATTTTTGCGCGGCAGATTGTGGGCATTATTTTGCCGGAACTTTCGGGCAAGGACCTGTCTACAGCTATGCAGCTTATGTATATCATGCTGCCTTCTCTCGTTTTCGTGGTGATTGCCTACATCATTTCCGGCATTTTGCAAAACGAAAAGGTGTATTTTATCACGGCAGTAATGAGCTTGCCCTTTAATGTTGTGATTATTCTGTCGCTTATGCTGCCCGAGGTGTCCGTTCTTACGGTAGGGCTGGTTACCACCATTGGCTGGTTTTTGCATATTGCGATTCTCCTTCCCGCCTTTTATAAAAAGGGATATTCTCTTCTCCGGCGTGAAAAGCCGGCACAGCGGCATGGTGGCGGCAGTCCGGAAATACTCTGGATTTTTATTTCCAACATGATGTTCCAGCTTTGCTTTTATACGGACCGCGCCTTTGTCAGCGGGAATGCCGGCATGGCCTCCACCTTCAATTATGCCTCTAACCTCTTTATTACGATTTCCAGCGTATTTGTGGTGGCGATGTCCACAGTAGTATTCCCCTCCATTTCCAAAAACTACGAGGAGGGAAATACGGCGTATGTAAATTCCCTTCTGCGCTATATCATTACCATTATGGTAACCATTTTCCTCCCCTTCCTTTTAGTGATTAGCCTTTTCGGGGAGGATATTATCCGCCTTGTGTATGAGCGCGGCTCCTTCACGGCCGACTCCACGAAGGCCGTTGCCACTATCTTTCTTTTGTACGGCCTTGGTATTTTAGGTTATGTTTCGCAGGAGCTTTTCAATAAAATTCTGTATTTGGCCGGGAAGTACAAATATTCTGTAATCGGGACTGTGGTGGTTGTACTGACGAATGGGCTGGCTAATTGGCTGATACAGGCCTTTGTGCCGGATACCCCTTTGGGGTCTACAGGGCTTACGGCATCCGCCTTCTTCACAGCGGCCTCGTCCTCCTTGTGTCTCACCGGCTATGCGATTTTAATTGCCATCGGTATCCGGCGTGTGGTAGGCGCATACTGGAAACGCGATTTGCTTGTAAACCTTGCCAAAATTCTGTGTGCCGGCCTTCTGGCCTTTTTGGTCTATGTTCTGTTCGCGGTGCTGGCACCCGACCTTACACACGGTTACCTCTCGTTCCTTCTGCCTTTGGCGGTCTGCGGAGGGGTGTATCTCGCCGCACTATATGTGAGCGGTATTTTAAAGCTTTTAATTAAAAAAGAAAAGGACGGTACGATTGCATGAAAAAATGGATACCCCGCTTTGGTATTTATGTTCTTCTTCTGGCCATGCTCCTGAGCCTTATCCCGGCGATTGGGCTTCGCGTCTCACGCGAGAGCCAGAACAAAAATGTAACCATTTCTGTTTTGTATAACGATATCCGCAACAAGCTTTCCCCCGAAAAGTGCGCCGCTATGCTGACAAAATACAAGGAAGCCGGCATTTCTGCCGTTTCTCTCATGGAGGAAGACCTCAATTCCATGGTTGCCCGTGGCACGATTACCTGTATTAAATATAATGTTCTGCGTCACAAATACGATAAGGAAAGTATGGAAATGGCAGAACAGATTGCCGAAAAATGTCCGCTTGCCGGATATGACAGCTATATTATTATCGCCGGTCGCGACGATGCGAAGGAAATGCTGCGTTACACATTGCCCAGAAAGTACAGCAGCGAGGAGTTTGCCTCGGCCGGCTCCTATGGCGATTTGGACATGTATGTTTTGTATGACGGTCGCCCCCAGCTCTGGGACTATACGCTGGGCTATGAAGAAGATACCCTCCGTTCTCTTTCGGAAGAGGGGTTCGATATTACGCTTGTCTATAAGGTGAAGAATTACGCTGAAACGGCGTATTTAGACGATATTGCGCGGCTGGTCCGGCAGTACAATATAAAGAGCCTGAATATCAAGGCGGACAATGTGGACTATGCGCAAGAGGATGTCATTAAGGAAAATTACACACGCATTGCCGATATTATCCAAAAGAATGATTTGACGCTGGTCGTAACGGAAAACCCGAGCCAGCTTTCCAATCAGGAAAGTCTCGGCTATGACCATATTTTCGCGGAAACTATGATAGCGGAGGGGGGCACGAAGAAGGTTTTGCGTGCCTATGAAACCTACGATGATTCGCAGGCAGACGAAACACACTACAAGTATCGTGTAGCACAGTATTTTAACTCTACTGTTGACAGAAACATCCGTTTTATCACCCTGACACAGGTGGCTCCCGCTACCATTCCTTATGAGGAATGTGCAAGCTATACGCTTCAGGCCGCAACGGAGTATAAGAATAAAATCGAAGAACTCGGCTTTTCCGTAAACGAGGAGACGCAGCCGCTTGATTATATCGCCAGCCGTCGTCTGATTTTTGCCATCTGCGCTGCGATTATGGTGCTCGCGGTCCTGCTTATCGGGGAGATGGTCTTTGGGAAAATACTGCCGCGAGTGCGCCTCTTTGCGGTTTTGGCCGCAATCTTGGCATTTGGCGTCACCTTTATTATGCCCACCTCTCTGCTTTCCTTCTACCCCACCTTCTTCTGTATGGTGCAATCCTGCTTTGCCATGACGGCTATGCTCTATTTCACAAAGCGCAAGAAGGATACGCTTTCCTTCCCCGCCCTTTTAGCCGGCGCACTCTCCATTCTGCTTTCCTCCCTGCTTCTGGGCGCGGTTTGCATGGGCAGTCTGCTTTCCGGCATTGATTACTATGTGAATAATTCCATTTTCCGCGGCATTAAGCTTTCGCTGATTGTGCCTGTTTTCTACACAGCTGTTTTGTACTACTTCCTGTTTATCCGCAACGAGAAAACCAATCTGGCACGCCTTATAAAGGATTTATTCTATGCTGAAATCAAGGTTTGCTGGGTTCTTATCGGGGGTGTCATCCTGGCGGTCGGCTCCTACTATATTCTGCGAAGCGGCAATGTCAACTCTATCAGTTTCCTGGAGCATGCACTCCGCACAGCCGTTACAGAAATCTTCCCCGCACGCCCGCGTACAAAGGAGTTTTTAATCGGCTATCCGATGCTGATGCTCTTCCTCTATTATATGAAAAATTCCGATTGGCGCATTGTAAAATGGCTTTTGGCGGTGGCAACCTCCATTCTGGCTGCCTCCATCACCAATAGCTTCTGCCATGTGTTTACAGACTTTTCCGTTATTTTAGCCCGCACCTTAAACGGTCTTCTGGTGGGCGTAGTCGTTTCGGTATTTGTGTATGTAGCAAACCTCGCTTTTCTGCGGGTTTATGCAGTAATTCGTGAAATGTTTATGCGATGGGTGGAGAAAAAATAGATGGCTGATATCGTAATTTCCGGATACCATGGCTTTGCCAACAGTGGCGATGAGGCGTTGCTCTTTGCTATTTTGCAAACACTGCGAAAGAAAAGGCCGCAGCTTGCCGTTACGGTTCTATCCAAAACACCGGCGGAAACGGCTCGGCTTTATGATGTGCACTCTATCTCGCGTTATCATTATTTTAAAATCCGGCAGGAAATGCGCCGTTCCAAAATGCTCCTTTTTGGCGGCGGCAGCCTTTTGCAGGATGTGACGAGCAGCAAGTCTGTTTTGTACTATCTTGCGGTGATTTGGCTTGCGCAAAAATGCGGCATGAAAACGATGCTGTACGCAAACGGCATCGGGCCGATAAATAAGAGAATCAGCCGTTTTCTGGCGGCACGGATTTTAAACCGGGTGGATATGATTACCCTTCGGGATGACAAATCGGATGAAGAGCTGAAAAAGCTTGGCGTTACGAAGCCCTCTATCGTGATTACGGCTGACCCTGCCTTTACCATTGATGCCGATATGTCGCTTTCGGGAAAATATTTTACCAATATGGCCGGTGTTCCGCGGGATACTCGTCTTTGTGTAGTGTCTATTCGCGGGTGGAAGCACTGCGCTACGCATTTTACGGATGACCTTGCCCGTCTTTGTGACTTCATGGTACAGGAGCACGGTCTTTCTCCCTTGTTTGTCCCCATGCAATATCCGGAGGACCTTGCCATTTCGCAGCAGGTGATGCAAAAAATGCGTGAGCACGCCTATATTATTAGCCGTGAGCTTTCCGTACCGGAGATGTTTTCTGTTTTGTCCGAAGGTGAAATGCTTATCGGCATGCGGCTGCACTCTCTCATTTATGCCACTACGCTGGCTATTCCCGCAATGGCGCTTGTATATGACCCTAAGGTCAGCGCTTTTATGGAATCCTTAAATCAACCGGATTTTTTGAATGTGGAAAGCTTTTCTTATGCCGAGGCCAAGGAGGTTTTAGAGCATATTCTGCGTTCGCGCGAAGAACGGCGGACGATGCTTCACAATACCAACCGCGCCCTTCGGAAAATGGCAGAAGAAAATGCAACCTATGCAATTTCTCTTCTGGAGGCGGAATAGAAAGGTAAGCCTTCCTTATTAAAATGAAAATAGGGGCTGTAAATTAATTTGCCGAATGAATTTACAGTCCCTTCCCTTTTGCCGTTACATTTTTTAACCATTACAATCCCTGCGCGTTTTCATCGCAAACGCACCTCCCTTTACCAAGGGAGGCTTTTTCTTTAAAGCTTTCAGCTGCATTTCTCATTTGCGCTATATAAATTCTTGTTTATACTTATGTTCATCCGTTAACCTTCATTGAACCACGCGGCGCTTTGGTTTTTGTCATATAAAAACGGCCGATACCTTGCGGTATCGGCCGTTTGATTTCCTTTAGGAAATTTATTATTTTGCTGCGATGAGAGCATTAGCCATGCCCAGAATCTTAGCCAGCTGTGCGCGGGTGAGGGTTGCCTTAGGAGCTAAGGTGCCATCGCCCATGCCGTTTACGATACCAGCCTTGGTAAGAGCAGTGATAGCTTCTACGCAAGCTGCATCGATGGAGGAAGCATCGGTGAATTCGATAGCTTCTGCATCAGCAGGAAGTTCAACGCCGGCAGCCTTCAGAGCATTGTAGAGAAGTGTGAAGGCTACTTCGCGTGTTACATCGCCGTCTGCATCAATCTTAGCATCGCCGTAAACTGTCAGGATGCCCTTTGCATCGGCAACTGCCATTTCGCCGGCTACCCAGTGTTCAGCGTCAACCTTATCGGTTGTTGCGCCTTCAGCTGCGAGACCTGCGATACGAACAGCCAGAGCAATCATCTGTGCATTGGAGGCTTTCAGTTCAGGACCGAAGGAATCTGCGGTCATGCCCTTGATAACGCCGGCCTTTGCCAGAGTGTCAATGCCATCGTATGCCCAAGCATAAGCGTCCTTGTCAACATCCTTAAAGGCTGCTGCGCCCTGCTCGTTTGCTGTGCCTGCCGGGTCTTCACCTTCAGCCGGTTCGGTCGGCTCGGTGGGTTCGGTCGGCTCAGTCGGTTCGGTGGGTTCAGTCGGTTCGTCCTTGCCGATTGTGCCGGAAAGGTCAGCACCGGAGTTTACGGACGGAGCGCTGGTAACTGCCTTTGCAATCGGAGTCGTCCAGGTAATGGTTACCGGAGCGGCCGGAATGCCAAGACCGTTCTTGTAACCGATAGTTACGCGGATGGTCTTGTCGAGGTCATCCTTAGTCAGCTTGTATTCAGCAACATTGGTAGCAACCGTTGTGCCTTCGCCTTCTACAACCGTTTCCCACAGATAAGTGGTTTCGGTGTCATCCAGCGTGAGGTCACCCTCGGGGTACTTGTTGTCAACGGTGAACTTAGCCTTCAGCGTATTGCCTACGCGGATGGTCTTGTCGATTTCGGTAGCTTCAACGGTGATTACCGGGGGTTCGCCCTTAATAAGGGTTGCCGCCTTCTTGGTAACGCCGGCAACAGAAATCGGGTAAGTGGTTTCGCCAACCTTAACAGCAGGTGTTACGACAACAACAGCGTACTTGTCTCTGTCATCTGCAGAGAAGGCCGGTGCCTTGTCGGTGGAAACTACTTCGGTCAGGTCAGCGCCAAGAGCTTCTTCTGCGTTAGCAGCTTCTACAACATACCATGCATAGGTAGCTACATCGGTAGCCAGTTCATACTTATTGGAGTAGGTTACGGTTACATCAGCCGGAAGGGTTGCAATCGTTTCAGCCGGTAAGGAAACAACATCCAGAGCCGGTACATAATCAGCATCCGGAAGAACGATAGCGCCTTCGGATACAGCGGTGTTACCATCGGCTAAGATGGTTCTGTCAGCCTTTGCGGTAACTTCTGCCGTTAAGGTCTTACCAACCCAGGCATCGTCTACCGGGAAGGTGTAGGAAGGAGCTGTACCTGTGAGGTCATCATTATCAGCAACAGGTTCGCCGTCAACCTTAATAACAACTTCGGAAAGGTCAGCGTCTGCTCTTTCTGCATTTGCAGTATCATCATAGGTGTAGGAAACAGTTGCGGTAGAACCGCTCTTAAGAGTAGCTACAGTAACATCAGAAACGATAGGAGCTGCTACAGGTTTCGGTTCAACAGTAATTACAGCCGGTGTATATGCGCATGTAAGAGCGCCCTCAGTTGCTTCAAAGAATGTTTCGCCGGCGACTTCATCTAAGGTAATGGTTGCTTCGCCCGTGGCAAGTGCCTTGAAGTAGAAGGATACTACTTCAACAGAGTTTGCGGTTACCGCAATATCGCTCTGGCCAGGAGTCTTCAGAATAGAAAGGCCGAGCTTACCTTCTGCAATAGAAGGAGTCTGCACAAAGTGAGAGGAGGGGATAGTGCTTGCGATAACAGCTGCGTTCCAGCTTGTAAGCACTTCACCTTCTGCTGTACAGGGGGCAATCTTTGTGGCATCAAAAGCGAGGTACATTTCTGCGCTCTTGAGACCGGTCATTTCTGCATTAACGGTTACGGCCAGTTCGAAAACATCGCCGCTATAAATGTTTGCCTGTTTTGCACTAATCACCATTTCCTCAGCAGCAGCTGCAACATTTACACATAAGGTAAATGCGAGTGCGAGAGTCAACAGAAGTGCGGTTGCTTTTTTGAAAGTCTTTTTCATGTGATAATTACACTCCTTTTTAGATTTCCCCGGCTCCGGCGAAGAACGCCGGAGCCGAGTTTAATTTTGTTTTTCTTCTGCGATTGTTAGATGTTCGGATAGCCGTAGTTGTCAAGCAGCTTGTTATAGTCACGGCTGTTAACACGACCATCAGCATTGAAGTCGAACTTCACATCATAGTTGTCAGCGACATTATATGCATCCAGAAGTGCATTATAGTCACGGCTATTAACACTGCCATCCGGGTCACCCGTTCTGCCGGTGTTATCACCGAATACCATAGCATCCATCGCAAATGCACTGTCGTCTGCCAGCGTTACGGTACCATCGTTTGTAACCTTAACGGCAATTTCCTGTTTAACATAACCAGGTCTTGCAACGGTCAAGGTATATTCGCCGGGGATAACGGCTCCTACTGTGAAGGTTGTTCCTTCAGAAAGCTCCAGCGTGTAGCCGCCCAGCGTTACTGTTGCGGCGGCTGCAGCACCAGCTTCCTCAAAGCTTACGGTTACATTTACCGTAACACCATCCACACCAAGCTGTGCGCCGGCGCCGGTGATGGCAAATTCTCTTGTCATGGTCTTGTAGCCAGTCATAGAGATAGTGGCAACAGCCTTATAGGAAACGCTTTCTTCCCAGCTTCTTGCCAGCGGGTAAACACCTTCTGCACCCACAACAGGTACATCCGAGCCTACCTTGAATACCTGCCATGCAGTGGTCAGGTCACCTTCGATGGTATCCTCTAAGGTAATGGACTGTTTGCCCCAAATCTGCTTCTGCTTTTCTTCGGTCTCTGTACTGTCATAGGGCAGAGCGTCAACAGGCAGACCATCTGTTTCTGTATGGAACTCGCCGGTGTATACGGCACCTGCCGGCAATGCAGTCAGTGCATCATAGGCTACCTTGGTGGGAGCGGTTACAGAAACGGTCTTATTTACTGCCGTATAGTCTTCCACTTCAATAGCAAAGCTATATTCATGTGTTTCTACATCGGTCGGCATAGCAACAAATTTAACGGTTAATGTTCCCTCTGCTACAACATAGTCCACCACATCATCGCCCACAGCAGCGCCGAAATCTCCAAGGTCGGCAACCCAATCAAAGCCATCATCTATATCGTCTGCCAGGTCGTAGGTTGCTGTAAATACACCTTCAACCAGCGCTACAGATGTTTGGGTAGCTGTGCCGGGTCTCTTAGCTGTTTCCGAAATGGGTGCGGTTAAGATGTTATCAATGTTTGTATGTGTGCCGCTTTCGAAACGGATTTCAGAAATCGTTCTGCCGGCTATTTCTTCAGAAGGAATTACGAGCAGGTTGTTTTCTGTATCAATCCATTCGGCTACATCGGTAACCTCTATGTCTATCTCAATGTCATCACCATCGGTAACAACGAAGATAGGCTGTACATTTGCGGCCCAGGCGGCAAGCAGGTCAGCCTTGTTGGGCTTTTCTACAATGGGACCGCTGATTGTCAGCTCCAGGTCACCGCCCTTATACCAGACATATTCGCTGGGAAGGCTGAGTGTCGGCGACTGGCTGGGCATATCCACAACCATATGCTTGATGGCAGATACGCCGGCGCCACCAACATAAATGTCGATGTATCTGGAAGCGTACTCTGCATCAAAGGATGCCGGTACAAATTCAAAGCTTACTGCGCCTTCTGCATTCGTGGCCTTCTGGTCAATGTAAGCTACCTGCTTCTGCAGCGTTGCTGCATCCGTGGGGATTGCAGGGCCGGCTTCGGCAGTCTCCACATTTAAGGAGCCTTCGTAAGCGGCTGCATCAGACGCTCTGCGCAGGGCTAAAATGGTAACATCCGTAGCGGCTACTACGCCACTTGTGTCACTCATTGCGACTGCGACCTTAACACTTTCGGCTGTCGAAGGTGTTGCGTACGAAATCGCCACTGTGTTTTCTCCTGTAGCAAATGCTACTGTGGGCAGCATACACAAGCACAGAACGAGTGCAATGCCTTTCCACATTTTGTTCATTCCTTTGAACATTTTCCTACCCCTTTCCTTTACTTAAGAATTACTTAGGAATGTTTCTTAAATTGCGAACTCTCGCTGACCGTCTTTGTAGAGCATATATACCCTCCGCAAAGAAAAATCTGCGGCTCCCTTCGCAAACAGGAGTGCGGGTTCTCTGTAAAAAAGCAGAGAAATATCCCTTATACAACTATACACATATATTATAACTGCAACCTGCCAAGATTGCAAGTCTTTTTTAAAAAATTTTGAAATTGTTTTCCCGCTTTGTACAACCTGCACACAAATTCCGCCTAAAAGTTTACTTGCGCGGTGTTTTGCGGCGAGAGATTTAGATATTTTTAATAAAAGCCCTTTATCGCCGCTGCCCTACAGCAGTTTTTGCCGGAGGGTGGCGCCATCCTCGCTGTGCAGGAGCGCAGGCGGGATATCAAGCGCCGTTCGGCCCCCTGTCTCGCCCTTTCTTTGCAGACGGTACGCCGCGCGGGCATACGCACAGAGCACAGAAGAGGTAAAGGCCGGGTTTGAACCGAGGGAAAGCGAATATTCAATACATTGTGCGCTTTCATCCCCCGTGCGGCCGCTGCGGATAACCACGCCGCCATGCGGCAGACCGCTGTGCTCGGCGCGCATTTCTTCGGCCGTGATGAAATGTACGGTGGTGTCATAGTCCGCAAAGTAATTCGGCATCGCGCAGATTTCTTTTTCAATGCGCGCCCTATCCGCGCCCTCTTCTGCGACCACAAAGCACTCTCTTGTGTGCTTTTCGCGCGTGGAAAGCACAGGCATTTCGCCCCCT
Source organism: Clostridia bacterium (assembly GCA_045535515.1). Classification (GTDB taxonomy): domain Bacteria; phylum Bacillota; class Clostridia; order UMGS1883; family UMGS1540; genus SIG447. Next base: position 69,201 of record JAZSLT010000041.1, read on the forward strand.
CTTACGGCCGAGAGCGCCGCCGGTACGGGAATTGTGTATTGTCTTGCATCCAACACGCCCTTCACGCGGCGAATGGCGTCGGAATGGCCCTGGCTGACGCCCTTGCCCCAGAAGGTGTATGTCTCCCCCTCGGGCAAAACAGCCTCGGCGTACAGGCGGTTTAAGGAAAACAGGCCGGGGTCCCAGCCTACGGAAATAATCCCTATCTTGCCGCCTTTCTTCGCCGCCGCATCCACCTTTTCAAAGTGGGCCGGAATGTTGGCGTGGGTATCAAAGCTGTCCACTACATTAAAGTATGCCGCGAGGGCGGGGGTTTGCACCGGCAAATCCGTGGCGCTTCCGCCGCAAAGAATCATAACATCGATTTTTTCCTGCATGGAAAGGGCATCCTCTGCCCGATATACCGGCGCGGCGGCTGAAACCAGGCACGGGTCCCGACGGGTGAATACGCCCACCAGCTCCATGTCCTTGTTTTGCCGAATGGCGCTTTCCACGCCGCGGCCGAGGTTGCCATAGCCGTAAATTCCTATTCTAATCATGTTTTTCTTCCTTTCTGTATTTTTGTATGGGCAGCTGCGACAGGATGATGGCACCGCCTGTAAGCACGCATCCTCCTATTTCCCGCCCCGAAAAGCTTTCGCCCATCAAAAGCCAACCGCCGAGGAGGGCGAAGGCCGACTCAAGGCTGCAGATAAGCGCCGCCGAGGTAGGGTCCGTATCCTTTTGCGCCACAATCTGCAAGGTGTAGGCCACGCCGCTCGACAAAAGGCCTGTGTATAAAATCGGCACCCCTGCCGCCAAAAGAGCGGAAAGGGAAACCGGTTCCGTTAAAAACGCCACAAGGAGAGAGAGTACCCCACATACGAAAAATTGCAGCGCGGCCATGCGCACGCAATCGGAACGCGGGGCAAAATGGTCAATCACCATAATATGTACGGCAAACAGGATGGCACAGCCAAGGAGGAGAAGGTCTCCGCGTGCGAGGCTTAGGGAGGTGCCGTCCAGGCAAAGAAGGTTCATCCCGAAAAGGGCCATAGCCGTACTGAGCCATGTCAGAAAAGTGGTTTTCTTTCCTACTAATATACTAAACACCGGCACCAGCACCACATAAAGCGCCGTAATAAAGCCTGCCTTTCCGGCGCCGGCATCGATAATTCCTATCTGCTGCAGGGAAGCGCCGAGGAATAATACCACGCCGCAACAAAGGCCGCCGAAGAGGGGCCACTCCCTCTTGCCCTGTGCAGGCTTTCTTTTATCCATAAAGGCAATAACGGGCAAGAGCACCGCGCCGCCCAAAAGGCTGCGCGCCCCATTAAAAAGGAATGGCCCGCAGTTTTCCATGCCGCGGCTTTGCGCCACGAAGGCCATCCCCCAGATAAATGCGGTGAAAAGCAGCAGGAGGTTTGCCCGCAGTTTTTTACCGCGCATAACTCTGCATCACTTCCTTAATAATATCCATCGCCTCGTCCAGAAGCTCCTCCGTATGGGTAGCCATGAGGCTCGTGCGCAGCAGACACTCGCCCGGCGGTGTGGCCGGCGGCAGAACGGGGTTTACAAAAACGCCCCTGTCGTACAGCTGCTTGTTGATAGCCAGCGTATCTTCCATTTCGTATGTATAAATCGGCACGATGGGCGTGGCGGCTTCTTTAATTTTAATGCCGCGTGCCACAAGGCCCTTTCGCATATAGCTGCCGAGCCGGGAAAGGCGCTCCACCCGCTCCGGCTCGCGCTCGATAACGGAAAGTGCCGCGCGCGCCGCCGCGCATTGGGCAGGCGGAATGGATGCGCTGAAGATGAAGGGGCGCGAATTGTGCCGGGTAAAGTCAATCACCTTTTCGCTGGCTACCATATAGCCGCCGAGGCTGGCGAGGGATTTCGAGAAGGTGCCCATAATCACATCCACCTCGTCGGTGAGGCCAAAATGGTCGGCCGTGCCGCGGCCGCCGCGCCCTAAAACGCCGAAGCCGTGCGCATCGTCTACCATCGTAGCCGCATTATACTTTTTCGCCAGACGGACAATCGTGGGCAAATCGCAAATTTCGCCGCTCATGCTGAACACGCCGTCCGTTACAATCAGCTTGCCGGCTTCTTCGGGAAGGGCGGCGAGCTGCTTTTCCAAATCTTCCATATCATTATGCTTATAGCGCACCAGCTGGGCATAGCTGAGGCGGCAGGCATCGTAAATGCTCGCATGATTTTCGCGGTCGCACAAAATATAATCGTTTCGGCCGGCAATCGCGCTGATAATACCGAGGTTTGACTGAAAGCCGGTAGAAAAGGTCATGCACGCCTCTTTTCCGATGTAGGCGGCCAGCGCCTCCTCCAGCTCCAGGTGCATTTTCAGCGTGCCGTTTAAAAAGCGGGAGCCGGAGCAGCCTGTGCCATATTCCTCCGTGGCCGCTTTGGCTGCTGCCATGACCTCGGGATGCACCGTAAGCCCCAGATAATTGTTGGAGCCGAGCATAATCCGCCGTTTTCCTTCCATAATTACGGCCGTGTCTTGTCTCGATTCCAAATAGTGAAAATACGGATAAATTCCCTTTTCCCGAAAATCGCGCGCCAAGGTAAACGCCTCGCATTTATCGAATAAAGCCAACAAATCCAACTCCTTTAGTGGCTATGCCACCTATTTTTCTATGTCACATTATACCATTATTTTTCCGCCGCCGTCAATTAAAACAAATAAAAAAGAAAATTTTTTTAAAAACACTTGACAATCTATTTTTCCTTGTGTATAATAAAACAGTAATAGTTACTATTTTTATTTGGGAGGTGCAGACATGCAAAAACGAAGTCAGCAACGCGAGCTGCTGCTCGAAATTCTGCGTTCTACCACCTGTCATCCCGATGCGGACTGGGTATTTGCCCGTATGCGGGAGAAAATGCCGCATGTCAGTTTAGGCACCGTGTACCGCAACCTTTCGCGCCTGGCGGAGGAGGGCATCATCCTAAAGCTCGATGTCGGGCAGAGTGCGGACCGGTTTGACGGCATGGCGGCGCCCCATTATCACCTCGCCTGCAAGGCATGCGGCGCGGTGGTCGATATGCCGCTTCCCTATACGGCGCAGCTGGACGCGGCGGCCGAAAGACAAAGCGGCTGTCGGATAGAAGGTCATTCTCTTTTATTCTTTGGTAAATGCCCGTCTTGTGCGGGAGTTTAATAAAATTAATTTTTGGAGGTATTGGATATGAAAAAATTTGTTTGTGGAATCTGCGGATATGTGCACGAAGGAAACGATGCGCCGGATTTTTGCCCGCAATGCAAGGCGCCGAAGGCGAAGTTTTCCGAGCAGCAGGGCGAAATGAGCTGGGCCGCTGAACATATTGTGGGCATTGCCGACGGTGCGCCCGCGGAAATTATGGAAGGTCTGCGCATGAACTTCACCGGCGAATGCACAGAGGTTGGTATGTATCTCGCCATGGCGCGTGTGGCGCACCGCGAGGGCTATCCGGAAATCGGCCTGTACTGGGAAAAGGCCGCGTATGAAGAGGCGGAACACGCCGCCAAATTTGCAGAGCTTTTAGGCGAAGTCGTAACTGACAGCACGAAAACCAATCTGGAGCTGCGCGTGGCCGCGGAAAACGGTGCGACGCAAGGCAAGTTCGAGCTTGCAAAGCTTGCAAAAGAGCTGAACCTCGATGCCATTCACGATACGGTCCACGAAATGGCGCGCGATGAGGCGAGCCACGGAAAGGGTTTTGAAGGCCTTTTGAAACGTTACTTCAACTAATCTAAAACCTTGAAATAACAATGAATTGGAAACCCCTTGA
>JAZSLT010000005.1:0-56733 GCA_045535515.1 Clostridia bacterium
GATGAAAACGAATATGAAAATGGCCATGGAGGCCTCGGATGCGACGATTGCCGATTTAATGACGGACGGCTGCAACATGGGCGTAAAAACGCTGAACAAGTATCTGAATAAATATGAAGGCGCGGACGAGGTGTCCAAGGATATCACGAAAAGGCTGATAAACCTGGAAGAAAAGTTAACGGTGGATATAAGGGCGTTTCTGTAACGCGGGAAAGAGCCAAAACCAAGCCAAGAAAACAACATTCGTTTCATGCACAAAAAGGCATCCCATCGGATGTCTTTTTTAGCGTTCTTTTTTCAAAAAGAAACAAAAAGGGAACGGCCTAAAAACTGTATGGGCATATAGCTACCGAGCGAAGTGTTGACATTATTTGCAAGATATGCTATAATCAATTCAAATAATAATATAGGAGTGGTAAAGAATGAAAAAATTTTTTCTTTGTGTGCTTGTAGTGGTATTGCTCTCTGGTTGCGGGCAAGATGCTAAACAATCTAGCGGAGGTAGTGAGGTTGCAAAAGACAAAGCTGTAAGCACAAATGTGAAAGAAGAGAAAGTTGAAAAGAATAAGAATCTTCAAATAATGAGTATTATAGAAACAGATTATGATACAGGATATAAAATAAAAGCAAAGTATGCCATTTCCGACCAAGACTATAAAATGTATAATGACATATTGGATGCTTTGAACGCGGATTTCAGCAAGCCAGAAGATGAAATTCTTGCTGGATTAACAGGGAAATATGGCATGAGTGTAAGCCAGTTAAAGGCGTTTATGAGAGAAAATATGCAGGACGCAATTGACAGGGATATGGGGAAGACTGTAGGCGAGGCTACTATCTCTGATATGCAGGTTATAGAGTGTGGAAGGCAAGTAATAATGAAGACAATAAGAGATTCAGGCGTTAAAATCCCAGTGGATAGGGAAAGTTGGGATATTAGCAAAACGGGGTTGCGGTATGTGTTAAAGTGTTCGTTTGAGGATGGCGAATCAAATTCAAATGAAGCAATAATAAAGATAGAATATAACAAAGACTATAGTAAATTCACCTTACTTCAACTTAAATATAATGGTGTAAATATATCTCTATAAGGCAAGTCTAAGGGAAATGTGACACAAAATGAATTGGGCAAACCCGTATTTTTTATGAAGACATATTTTAGTTATTCTTGAGAATTTTTGGGAGAAGTTTCAAAACTATAAGGAAATAGATTGTCCTCTGTTTTTGCCAGCTTTGACCCAGAGACAACTTAGAATAAAAGAGTTTGATAAAGAATACAGTTTTAGATTAAACATTGATATCATTGGTAAATGTTCTAATTTCATGGAAAAGTTAGAGGGGAAGGTTTAGTTGGGTAAAGGCTTTTTATATGAATTATGATATTTTCAATAATTAAGTGTTAGGAGAATTTTGATATGAAAAATAAGGTAATTACTATCGTGCTATGTGTAATGATTTTAATGGTGGGTGCGGCCTGTGATTCGGGAAAAAGCGGAAGTGATTTATCATCTAATGAGAAAAGATTATATTCATCATTTAATGTACATGATTTTTTGAATGTGTGTATGCCAGAGTTGGTCGCTCGAGTGGAAGAACCATTTGCAGACATTCTTAGTAGAATTACAGATGCAAAAAATGGAGAGGACGAGTTGAGATATTATGGAGGAGCAAAGCACACTTGTATGAATTGCGGCGAGGCTTCAGTTGATTTGGATGTAACCTCCGCAAAAAAAGAAGGAGACATAGCTAGTATTAGTATATCAAGCTACAATGGAAATGGTATATGTGAAGTATGCATCAAATCATTCGCCGACATGACCATTCCCCCTATTATGACTTTTTTAGAAGGTAAATACAACGAGCGAAAACTGGAACAGGTTATGAATGAAATGTGCAGTGGTTTACAATTTGATAAGGGAGGAAAAGTGTCAATGGGATACGGAAGTATTGTGTTGGAAAATGACATGAAATGTTCAATTCTTGCCACAAAAACATCAGTTATCGCGTTGTTTGAGCCAACAGAGAATGAAATTGAGAAAAACTAGATTCATATAAATCAGGTCAACCTGTATCCACTATAAATGTGAACACCATAAAAAGCCGGATTTCGACTAAGAAATCTGGCTTTTCTCATCCGCATAAAATTTTCTTGCAAGATTTTCGGTATATTGCCCAGAGTGATGGGATTTGTATCCCATGGCGTTTGAGAAAACGGAAAACATATCGAATTTATAGAGCAAAATATTTCCCCTTTTCCGAAAGCGGCATTGTGCAAAAAATCTTTATGTTATATAATGAAATAAATGACATAAAGGAGAGGAATCAATGGAAAAGCAAAAAAGAGAACAAGATATTTCGAATGCACGGCAAGCGGATAAAAAAAGCTGCAACGATATAGTAGCGGAATGGCATATACGGCTTTTGGAGGGAGAAATTTTTATTGCCGACAAAAATACATATACATCGAGTGTATGCAATCAAAAAGAAAGGGTAGAGAACTCCATAGCCTTATTTTCCCGAAGTGAAGGCTTTCGCGAAAGCCATATTACGGTTAAGGCCAAAAAGCATAGACCCGGAACGGATGAGGAATTTACGGTATACTATCCATCGGGTGCGGGCGATGAAATTCATTTTATAAATGTTGAAATCGTTACAGATGCCGCTTCTTTTATCCATAAAGTTGTTTCTTGCCGGGAGGACGCGGGGAATAGGGTGGTTTATCGCGGGCATAACGATTGGGCGTATCATCTTCGTCCCGGCATTTATCGGGAAGGAAGAGAAAAATTCATCGAACGGGAGGGGGCGTTTATACGGGAAATTATTACAACTTATCCTAAGTATTTCACCGAATGTAAAACGGCATTGGATTATTTGTCGGTCATGCAGCATTACGGCTTTCCGACGCGGCTATTAGATTTTAGTGAAAATCCCCTTATTGCTTTATTTATGGCCTGTGACGGAAAAGAGGAAAAGCCGGGAGATGTTATAAGGGTTTCGGTGCCGAGCAGCAGCTTTAAATTTTATGATAGCGACACAGTGGCCATGTTATCCAATGTTGCCATGCTGGACTGTTTTGAAATGGATGCGGAGGAAGACTTCCAAAGCTTTAACCGGAGCGGGAAAGCGGGCCGGTTAATGAATCAGATACAAAATGAAAAAACATATTTTGAGGCCAGAATGAAACCGGAGGACCTGCAAAAAATCGTTTTTGTGAAAACGCGGCAAAATTTTGACAGGATATCGCATCAAAGCGGCTTATTTGCCTTGTTTGGGATAGGAAGGAACAAGCAGGATGCGCCTGTGTTTGAAATGATGAAGCCGCTTTGTCAAATCACGCATTATATTATTCCGGCGGAATGTAAACAAGACATACTGCGGCAGCTTTCCTGTCTGCATATTACAAGAGCGAGTGTGTATTGTGATTTGGAAAATGTGGCCAGGTATTATCTTGACGAAGGATGCAAAAGAAACGGTTGAAATCCACAAAAGAAAGCATAATAATATTGACACACAAGAGCGTATTTGCTATAATGAAGGCAAATAAAAGTTTATGGGAGGTAAAAAACATGGGCATTCTTACTATTATTGTTCTGGCTATCCTCGCGTTTGTGATTGTACCCAACATCAAAATTGTGCCGCAGGCGCAGGAATTTGTGGTAGAGTTTTTGGGGAAATACAAGGCAACATGGTCGGCAGGTATTCATCTTAAAGTCCCGTTTATAGAGAGAATTGCCAAAAGGGTTACCTTAAAGGAGCAGGTGCTGGACTCGCCACCGCAACCGGTTATCACAAAAGATAATGTTACCATGCAGATAGACACGGTAATTTATTATGCCATTTTTGATGCGAAGCTCTATGCGTACGGGGCCGTAAACCCCATTTCGGCACTGGCGAATTTAGCGGCCACGACACTCCGAAACATCGTTGGCGAATTGGAGCTGGACGGCACGCTCACCTCGAGAGACACCATCAATGGAAAAATGACGGCTATTTTAGATGATGCAACTGACAAATGGGGCATCAAGGTAAACCGCGTGGAGCTGAAAAACATTATTCCGCCTACAGAAATTCAAAACGCTATGGAAAAGCAGATGAAGGCGGAACGCGACAGACGCGAAACCATGCTGCAGGCCGAGGGGCATAAGGCAGCCGCGATAACGCGCGCCGAAGGCGACAAGCAAGCTATGATACTGGCGGCCGAAGGCGAAAGAGATGCCCGAATTGCCAGAGCCGAAGGTGAGGCCAGAGCCATATATTTATCGAAAAAGGCAGAGGCAGACGGTCTTGCGGCCCTGAAAGAGGCGGGCGTGGATACTGCCGTTTTGGAGCTTAAAAAATACGAAGCGCTGGTCGCTATGGCAGACGGCAAGGCGGCCAAGATAATCGTTCCTACCGATGCGGTGGAAATGACAAAAGCAAATGTTATGTTCGCCGAAACGACAGGTCTTGGGGACAGTACGGCGCCCGACCGCACGAAGAAAAAAATCGAAAAGAAACAAGACCCCTGTTGCGAATAAGCAGGCGAAAGGGATTTTGCACCCCCGAGGTGATACGCGTCACCCCGGGGGTTTTTCGTTACCGGCTTCGAGGACAAAAATGAAAAACCCTGTAAGAAAGGGAAGATTTCTATTGTAATTGGGGGCGGTTTCGTATATAATGAGAGGAGAAAGAAATGGAAGACAGGTGAGGCAGAATGAAAATATTGATTATAGACGGAAACAGCATTTTAAATCGCGCTTTTTATGCGATTCCTTATCTGACGGCGCCGGACGGTCTGCACACCGGCGGCATCTACGGCTTTTTGGTTTCCTTTTTGAAAACGATAAAGGCCGCCTCGCCCGACGGCGTGGCGGTGGCCTTTGACCTGCCGGCACCCACCTTCCGGCATAAGACATACGCGGCTTACAAAGCCACGCGCCACAAAATGCCCGAGGAGCTGGCGGAGCAGCTGCCGGTGCTGAAGGAAATCCTTTCGGCGATGCAGGTGGCCATTTTGGAAAAAGAAGGATATGAGGCGGACGATATTATCGGCACCATCTCGCGCCTTTGCGAGGAGGCGGGCGCCGATTGCCGCATTTTAACAGGGGACAGGGACGATTTGCAGCTGGCAAGCGAAAAAACACACATCCTTCTGACCACCACGCGCGGCGGCAAGACGGAAACGGTGGAGTATGACGGGGCGGCGGTAGAAGAAAAATACGGTGTGGCGCCGAGCGCGCTGATAGAGGTCAAGGGCCTTATGGGCGATAGCTCCGACAATATTCCGGGCGTGCATGGCATTGGCGAGAAAACGGCGCTTTCCCTCATTCAGAAATACAAAACGCTGGAAGGCGTTTACGAAAACCTCGGCCAGCTGCGCGGCGCACAGCTGGCAAAGCTTGCGGAGGGGCGTGACATGGCTTTTTTAAGCCGTGAGCTGGGCCGGATTTGCCGCGAGGTGCCGATGGAGGGGAGTCTTTCGGATTTGGCGGTAAAGCCTTACCACGCGGAAGAGCTTGGCGAAATTTTCCACCGGCTCGATTTTCGCGCCCTCATGGAGGAGCTGGCCTTGCCGGAAAAGGGCACGGAGGCGGTGGAGGCCGCGGCAAAGCCGTACGGCGGCGAGCTGGAGGGCGAAAAAACCTTATATTTTTGCGCGGCGGAGGACGGGTTTTATGTAACGGCCGGCGAGGGCGTTTACTTCCTTTCGCCCGAGGAGGCGTTGCCGCTTTTTGCAGATGGCGAAAAGAAGAAAATCGGCCACGACTTAAAGAAAACGATGGTGCAGATGCTTTCTCAGGGGAGGGCGTTTCGCGGTGCGGCGTTTGATACGGAAATCGGTGCGTATCTTCTGGACCCGGCAAAAAGCCGTTACGAGATAGAAGAGATATGCGAAGAGTACCTCGGTAAACGGCCGGCAGACCTTTCAGCCGCGGCATCTCTTTTGCCGGAGATAGCGGCGCGCCTAGGGGAGGAAATGGCCGCGCGCGAGCAGACGGCGCTTTATTTTGATTTGGAGCTGCCCACCATAGAGGCGCTGGCAAAAATGGAGGCGGCAGGGATACTGGCGGAGGGCGACAAGCTTTCGGCCCTTTCCGAAACGCTGACGGAAAGCATAGAGGGACTGCAAACGGCTATTTATGCCGCGGCGGGCGAGGTTTTCAATTTGCAATCGCCAAAGCAGCTGGGCGTCATTTTGTTTGAAAAGCTGGGTCTGCCGAGCGCCAAAAAGACGAAGACGGGGTATTCCACCGATGCGGCGAGCCTCGAAAAGCTGCGCGGCAAGCACCCGATTATTGAGGATATTTTAGAATATCGCCAGCTGGCAAAGCTGAAATCCACCTACGCGGAAGGTCTGCTTCCGATGATTGACAAAAGAACGGGGCGTATTCATTCCACCTTCCACCAGACGGTGACGACCACGGGGCGTCTTTCTTCCTCGGACCCGAATTTGCAGAACATCCCCGTAAAAACGGCGCTGGGGCGCGAAATCCGCAAGGTGTTTACGGCGCCGGACGGCTTTGTGCTGGTGGACGCGGACTATTCGCAGATAGAGCTTCGCGTGCTGGCGCACATGTCCGGGGACGCCCGTATGCAGGCGGCCTTTAATGAAAATGCGGACATTCATACGAAAACGGCGGCCGAGATTTTCGGGGTGGCGGAATATATGGTTACGCCCGAAATGCGCGCGCGCGCCAAAACGATTAACTTCGGCATTATCTACGGCATGGGCGATTTTACGCTGGCAACCGACCTGAAAACGAGCCGAAAAGAAGCGAAAAATTATATTGACAGCTATTTTCACACCTACGAAGGCGTGCGCGCTTTTATGGAAGAGGCGAAGGAAGCCGCGCGCGAAAACGGCTACGGCAAAACGATGCTGGGAAGAAGACGGTATATCCCCGAAATCCGCTCGTCAAACTTTAATGTGCGTGCCTTTGGCGAGCGCGTGGCGATGAACGCCCCCATTCAGGGGAGCGCGGCGGATATTATAAAGGCGGCGATGCTAAGAGTTAACCGCGCGCTGGCGGAGGAGTTTCCCTCTTCGCGCCTCGTTTTGCAGGTGCACGACGAGCTGGTGGTAGAGGCAAGAGAAGAAGATGCCGAGGGCGTGGCCGCGCTTATGAAGCGCGAGATGGAAAAGGCGGCCGCTTTAGCCGTTCCGCTTCTCGTGGAGGTAGGATACGGCAAAAGCTGGTATGCGGCGAAACCCTGACAGGGAGGAAATAAAATGAGAATTTGGCTTACGGGCGGCAGCGGCAGCGGCAAAACCGAGGTGGCGGCGCTGTTTGCGGCGGCAGGGTATCGCATCGTAGATGCGGACCGGATTGCCCGCGCGGTGGCAGAGCCGGGCGGGCGCGCCTACGCGGAAATACTGGCGGCCTTTGGGGCGGAGATTTGCCTGCCCGATGGTCAGCTTGACCGCCGCACTTTGGGAAACATCGTTTTTACCGAAAAGGAAAAGCTGGCGGCATTAAACGCGATTACGCATCCGTATATTATAGAAGAAATGGAAAAAGAGAGTGGGGACGCAAAAAATGTAGTGTACGATGCGCCCCTTCCCAACACCTTTGGAGTGGCGTGCGACAAAACGCTGTATATAACGGCACCGCCCGAGGTGCGTATAGAAAGAATTGCGACACGAGACGGCATTTCGCCCTCCGAGGCGAGGGTGCGCATAGGTGCACAAAGTGCCGACGCCGTTTATCGCGCAGAGGCCGACGCCGTCATAGAAAACGACGGCGATAAGGCGGCGCTTTCCGAAAAAGCACAGTATTTTATAAAGGAATGGTTTTCAGCTTGAGAAGAAAAAGAGGCTGTGGGTGTCTCCTGCGCCCCATGATTTGGATTTTACTCATTACAATATTGGTTTTAGGGGTGCGCCTTATAGGGGAGCGCCTTTTCCCCACGCATTACAAGGCGGAAATACAAGCGGCGGCGATGGAAAATGCCGTTTCCCCCGCTCTTCTTTATGCCGTTATTAAGGCGGAGAGTAATTTTGCGGCTGACAGCATCTCGCCCAAAGGGGCAAAGGGGCTGATGCAGCTTATGGACAATACGGCGGCGGAGTGTGCTCAAAAAGGCGGCCTTGGGCTTACCGACATTTTTTCGCCTTCCGAAAACATCCGGCTTGGTGCCTATTATCTGGGCACCCTTCTTACGCGGTATGACGGGGACGAGAAAAAAGCCGTCGCAGCCTACAATGCAGGGCAGGGGCGCGTGGACGGCTGGCTTCGGGATAAGCGCTGCTCGCCGGACGGAAAGGTTCTCGCCGAAATCCCGTTTCCCGAAACGGAGCACTATGTAAACCGCGTTTTGTTCTATAAGAAGATATACGAGAAAAGGCTGTAAAAATTGGATACATTCCTTTTTTTCTCTTGACAAGCCCTTTTTTCTGTGATATACTAGTCCGTGTTACGAAAAGGGCTTGTAGCTCAGCTGGGAGAGCGCTGCGTTCGCAACGCAGAGGTCGAGGGTTCGAACCCCTTCTGGTCCACCAGATAAAGGCACTTCTCCGGTAGTGCTTTTTTTAATGTTGTTTGCCAATGGCTAATGATGACGGCTTTGTCTGCAAAAGAGGGAAGGAGGGGAAACATGTTTCGTCCTATCGCGCATATCGAAACCGATTTCAAAGAAAAATTCGGCATTCCGCGGCAAAGCGGCTGCGTGCCGTCTCTTTCGGGACGCATTGTGTTTCTGCCGCCCTACCGCGCTATCGATGCCCTTCGCGGCATCACAGGCTTTTCGCACCTTTGGCTCCTTTTCGATTTTTCCAAGGCGCACCGCTCCGCGTTTTCGCCCACCGTCCGCCCGCCGCGCCTCGGCGGCAACCGCCGCGTTGGGGTGTTTGCCAGCCGCTCGCCTTACCGCCCGAATCCCATCGGCCTTTCCGCGGTAAAGCTTTTGGGCGTGGAGGAAACGGAGAAGGACGGGCCAACGCTTCTGGTTTCGGGGGTAGACCTTTTAAACGGAACACCCATTTTGGATATAAAGCCCTACCTGCCGTTTGCCGATTGCATTCCCGAGGCTACGGGCGGCTACGCCGAAGAGGTGTACGGCCACGCCCTCGAGGTAGATTTTCCGCCGCACCTTCTCTCTCTTATCGCACCGGAGAAAAGGGAGGCCGTCATAAGCTGCATAGCGCAGGACCCGCGCCCCTCGTATCAGGAAGATGCAGAAAGGGTGTACCGGATGCAGTTTGCCGCGTATGATATTCATTTTACGGTAAAAAATGGAATTGCAAAAGTAGTAGAAGTAAAAAAGGAGATGTGAATTTCACATCTCCTTTTTTAAGGGGATGGAAAAAGTGAGGCAGAATAAATGAACCGAGCCGAAGCAAGCTTGCTGGCGAGGGAAACCCGAAGTCGTACATGGGTACGACGAGCGGCGAGGTTCGTTTAGAGCTTATGGGCATAAAAAATAGAAATCTGCAAAAATTGCAGATTTCTACATAAATTTATTTACTTTGCGGACAGGGGATTTCCTAAATGCCACAATCTGCCCATAAGCGCTCTGCGCTCTTTTTACATTCCCTTGTTAGTGTTTCACATCCCAAAGTCCGAGTGCCGGATTCGAAATATAGTAAATCTCCTCGCCACTTGGCAAAATGTTCACGCCGTCCTTCAAAACAGCGGGGTCATATTTTGCGGCAGCTTCCTTATAGGGCATATACCCGAAGGCAACGCCTCTGACCTCTTCCTCCGTAACCTGCTCGGTGCAGTAGGTAATCGAGAACCGGCCGTCGGACGAGCCGTGGATAAGATGCGCCGCTACCGACAGATTTTCCTGCAGGTCCCGGTTTTCTTCTACGAGGCGCAAAACATTTTCGCGGCCCACATAGCCGTATTTGCGGATAAGGCGGTCATTTTCCTCGTCCTCACCAAACATGCGGATACCGGGTGCCAGCACAATCAGCTCGCCGCCGTCGGCAATCGCCATGCGCGTGCGGTACACGGATTTGTTCCCGAGCCATGTGCTTTTAAACTCGCGCGGGTCAAGATACACAACCACCTTTTTAAGCGGTTTTTCCACATAGGTAAAGTTCGTATTCTGGCTCTTGGCCACCGCTTTTTCAAAATACGAGCGCTCCGAGCCGATGTACAGGCCGTGGATGGAAACATCGTCCCCCACATTGGTTGTCACCGTCAGCACAAAAAGGAGAGGGATATCGGACAGGAAGTTTTCCTGCGCGTAATCGAACACCTTGCGAACGGGCGAAAAGTCCTTGCCCATGATGCGCTCCATGCCATAGAAGGCACCGAGCATGTGCGAGCTGTTAATCATACTGTTACCGCCGCAGCCTACGAAAATATTTTTCGAGTAGTTGGCCATACCCACCACCTCGTGGGGCACAACCTGCCCGATGGAAATAATCAAATCATAGGAGGGGTCCAGCACGCGGCGATTGACCTCTACATCAATCTTGTCGCGGACAAGACCTTCGGAAACGGATGCAACAAATTCGCCCGGCACCTCGCCAATCTTCACTACATCGGTCTTCCAGTTATGTACAATCATACGGTCAAAGGGAACATCGGGGCCGAAGAAGGCCACCCATTCCTCCTGTGTCATGGGTACATGCGTACCTAAGGCAGGCAGAATGTCAATTTCGCAGGTGTCCTTTAAAAGCTCGTAATAAATACGCGTAATATCGCCCGCACCGCTGTACATGCGCGTATAATCCGGCGGAATGAGGAGCACCTTGCGAAGCGCCTTTCCTTCTATGGATTTGGCCAGCGCATCGCGAAGCTCCGCGGCGCTAAGACCTTTTTCACTTTCAAAAATCATAACAGGCTTCCTTTCTGTATTACACGCCGGAGTACGCGGCAAAGCCACCGTCAACGGGAACCACTACGCCGTTTACAAAGCCGGAAGCGCCATTGTCGCACAGCCATAAAAGGGTGCCCAGCAGTTCCTCGGCCTCGCCGAAGCGGTCCATAGGCGTCTGGGACAGGATTTTGCGGGAGCGGTCGGTATAAGAGCCGTCCTCATTCATAAGAAGGGCACGGTTCTGGTTTGTTACAAAGAAGCCGGGGGCAATCGCGTTTACGCGGATGCCCACCTTGGAGAAGTGAACAGCCAGCCACTGCGTAAAGTTCGAGATAGCGGCCTTAGCACCCGAGTAAGCCGGAATTTTCGTAAGCGGGCAAAAGGCGTTCATGGAAGAAACATTTACGATAATGGCGTTTCTGCCTATCATATCCTTGGCAAATACCTGCGTGGGCAAAAGTGTGCCGAGGAAGTTTAAGTTAAATACAAATTCCACACCCTTGGGGTCGAGGTTAAAGAAGGTCTTGATTTCTTCATTGTCAACATCCTCGGGGAAGAGATATTCCTTATCGGTTGTGCCTCTGGGGTTGTTGCCGCCGGCACCGTTTAAGAGAATATCGCACTTGCCGAAGGTCTTTACGATTTCTTCGCGTGCGCTTTCAATGCTCTCCTTTTGCAGAACATTCGTTTCAATACCGATGGCACGGCCGCCCTCGGCACAGATTTTAGCGGCCACCTCGCGGGCGCGCTCGCCGTTTAAGTCGAGAAGTGCCACGCTTGCGCCGTTTGCGGCCAGAGCCTCTGCAAACATGCTGCAAAGTACGCCGGCGGCACCGGTTACAACGGCAACTTTGCCGCCAAGGTCAATCGAAAGGGGTGTTTTCAACATAAGAATAGCCTCCATATTAAAGATTTTCTATATTATAGCAAAAAGGCGCAGAAAAGTCAAGTCCTTTCCCTTATCCGACAAAAGAAGAGATTTGCCTATATATAATAAGGAAGAAACAGGCGCATATATACCCGGGAAATATCTTTTCGGATAGATTTTTCGACAAAAAACTTGACAAGGGGAGGAAAGTAAAGTATACTGATAAACAGGATTGTATGCTCGGATACGGCAGGCACCTATTGTGACAAGGATTTAGTCGCAATTTTACATTTATGTTACAAGTCAAAAAAACGCTTGACGGATGTAAATAGGGGTGCTATAATCAATCCTGTAAGGGAAATACTCTGTATTTTCCATGCACAGTCGCAGTTGAAAGAGATGCGGCGCGTGCAAGTTGGCGTATCTCTTTCAGAATAAAATTTTTTCAAGGAGGAATTGAGACATGAAAAATCTCAAAAAAGTTCTGGCATTCGTAACGATGATTACGATGCTGCTGAGCGTAGCAGTTAGCGCCGGCACCCTGTATCCGGATGTTGACGATAACGCGTCCTACGTTGAAGCAGTAGAAACCCTGAACGCTCTGGGCATCATGATTGGTGATGACAAGGGCAACTTCAATCCCGAAGCGAGCATCACAAGAGCAGAAACTGCTGCTATTGTTACTCGCATGAAGGCTCTGGGCGAAGCCGCAAGCGCAGCTGGCGGCACAAAGTTCAGCGATGTTCCGGCTGACCACTGGGCAGCAGGCTATGTAAACCTCGCCGAACAGAGCAACATTATCAACGGCTATGGCGATGGTACCTTCGGTCCTTCCGACCCGGTTACCTTCGAACAGGTTATTAAGATGATTGTTGCTGCTTTAGGTTACACTCCCGAAGCAAACACAAAGGGCGGCTACCCCTCTGGTTACATGATTATCGCTTCCCGCGAAGAAATCACCAAGGGTGTTTCCGTTGTTGCAGGCGCTGAAGCACCTCGCGCAGCCGTAGCTCGCCTGGTATTCAATGCTCTGGATGTTCCGGTTATGGAACAGGTAAGCTTCAAGGTTGGCGAAGAGGACTATGCCGCACAGGATGGCACAAGATACCCCCTCAAGACCCTTCTGAAGAACGCTCTGAAGGTTGACAAGTACGAAGGTGTTGTGTCTGACACATACCTCACAGCCGGCACAGATGTTGATGACGATTTCATCAAAATCGCTCTCGACAGCAAAAACGGCGTAAAGGTTACAACAGCCACCACCGAAACATTTGTAGAAGGCAAGACCAATGCAGCTCCCCTGTTTGGTAACTGGGTTGTAGCTTATGCTAAGGAAGATGCTGAATCTGGCGACCTCACTCTGGTTGGTATCACCAGAAAGTCCGGCAAGAACACCGAGCTGGCTATCGACTACACACAGATTACGGACTGGACAGCTCCCACAGCAGAAGAAGCTGGTAAGCTGAGCTACTACGAGACTGCTGCAAGCACTCTCGACACAGACCTCGACATCGCTGCCGGTGCTAAGTTCTACTACAATGGCAAGAGCAATGATGCAGCTACAGAAGTAGAAGACTTCATGGACACTGTTGTTGCAGGCGAAGAAATCGCTATCGGTTCTCTGACCCTTATCGACAACAACAATGACGATGTTTATGACATCATCATGCTCATGAGCGCTACCGACATTTATGTTGTAGCCGGCGTTGATGCAAACGCAAAGCGTCTGGAAGACAAAGTTGGTGCTACCATTCCGCTGGATGTGGAAGACGACAGCACATTCATTAAGTTCTTCAAGGCTGACGGTTCTGTAGCAGAATTCGCTGACATCAAAGAAGGCGATGTTCTGACAGTATACGAAAGCGCTGACGGCAGAGTTATTACCGTTTACCTGTCCGATGCTAAGGCAGAGGGTACGGTAGGCGAAATCATCCCCGCCGCTAACGGCGACAACAGCTTCAAGATTGGCAACGAAGCATACCGCATTGCTTATGCTGACAACTTCGTAGAGCCTTCTGTAGCAGTTGGCGATGACGGTATCTTCTACCTCAACCATGAGGGCAGAATCGTTGCTAAGGATGCAGTAGCAGCCGCTGGCAACTATGCATACCTCCTCAATGCCGCTGTAACAAGCGACATCAACGGTGCAACTGTTGAAATGAAGTTCGTTAACACCGACGGTACTGTTGAAACAGCCGCTCTGGCTTCTAAGGTAACTCCGGTTGTTGACGGCACAAATGGTACTGCAATTGCTCCGGCAAGCATTACCGACGAATTTGCTCCGCTCTTCGAAATCGATGGTGAAGATGTAACTCTTGGCACAGCTGGCCAGAGACTGTTCCAGCTCTCCAAGAATTCTGCTGGCAAGATTAACAAGCTGTTCGTAATCAATGCTAACAGCGGCAGAAATGACGATGCAGTGTTCTCTAAGGACACCACCGTTGATACAGAAGTAACCTACAATGCTGACCAGAAGAAGCTTGGCAGACTCTACTTCAACGATGAAACTCTCGTACTGAGCGTTGCTATGGACAACGATGTTGTTGCAGGCGCTATCGACGAGAAGGATGTAAGACTGACCAAGGTAAGCGCATTCTTCGCTGATGATGTTACCTACAGCGATTGCGTATTCGAAGGTTACGATATCGAAGGCGACATTCCGGCCATCGTTATCGCATACAATGCCAATGCTGGTATTCTGGAAAGCACCAAGGGCCTCCTGGTAACCAAGGTTTCCACTGTTACCAATGCAAACGGCAACACCACACAGAAGATTTACGGTCTGCAGAATGGTGTAGAAGTAAGCGCTGAGCTGTCTGAAGACTATGCTGACGACACTCTGGTAGCTGGTGACTTCATCATCTTCGCAGTAGATGAAGACGGCGCTATCGACAAGGCTGAAATTCTCATGAGCGCAGCTGATGCAGCCGCTGTTATCGCAGCAGGCGAAACAGAAATAGCTCCTGCAAATGTTGGCATTGAAGAAAGCGAATCCGGCTACAGCAGATATATCTTCGGCTTTGCCCAGAAGAGAAAGAGCGGCGGCCAGCTCGTAATCGGTACCAACTGGTTCGAAGGCGCTGCAGCTGTTGCGGATGAAGACGGTAGCGACCTGGCTCTCCGCCTCAATGCAAACGGCGCAAGCTTCTATGAAGTAAACCTTCTCAGAACTCCGAATTCTTATGCAGCAGCAAGCTTTGGCGACATCGACACCGAAAGCCGTCCGAGCACCGCTTCTACCACAAGAATTTCTAACTGGGTATTCGTTCGTGAATATGACGGCGTTGTAATGGATGTTGTTATCTACACGGCTGAAAACCCGACAGCAGCTCCGGTAGCTCCCGCTCCTCCCGCAGAGGGCGGCGGCAGCTCCCTCTAATAGCTGTCTGACGCTTAGAAACCATAACGGCCTCCCTTCGGGGAGGTCGTTTTTTATGTTCGCCGCATAAAATCCGCACCATCCTAAAGGGTTGGCACTTGGTGGCGCATAAAAAAGAGGCAGAACGGACAAACAGAAAGGGGCAAAAAGGTTTCTTGCCCCGACCAGAAGGCGTACATAGGTACGCCGAGCGGTTCGGTTTGTTCGTAATAAAAAATGGATGTTCCATAACAATTTGTTTGCAACAAACTGTTTCCGCTATTTTAAAACGGAACCCTTCTCATTTTTTATGTTCTGCACTTTTTTAAAGCCACCCTTGTTGGAAAAATTTTTAAAATATATATAGCCAACGCGGAAAAACTGTGATATAATACTATTTATAATGAGTATGCTGGGATAGGTGTGCCCTTCCCTTCCTGCTCCGGCGCAAAATGCGTCAAACATTATCAGATGTCTGCACATAAGACATGTAGGAGGTATACAATATGCTTTCGGATATCGAAATCGCCATGCAGGCAAGCATGGAGCCGATTGGTAAAGTAGCAGAAAAAGTTGGAATTTTGGAAGAGGAGCTGGAGCTGTACGGCCGCTATAAGGCGAAGCTTTCCCCGTCCCTTTGGGCGCGCATCAAGGACCGCCCGGACGGCAAGCTGGTACTGGTTACAGCCATTAACCCCACACCTGCCGGAGAAGGAAAAACGACTATCAGCGTAGGCCTTGCGCAGGCGCTTTGCAAGAAGGGCAAAAAGGCGGTGGCCGCCCTTCGTGAGCCGTCACTCGGGCCGGTAATGGGCATCAAAGGCGGCGCGGCCGGCGGCGGGTATGCACAGGTTGTGCCGATGGGGGATATTAATCTGCATTTTACAGGGGATATGCACGCCATCACGGCGGCGAATAACCTCCTGTCCGCGATGCTCGATAATCACCTCCAGCAGGGAAACCGGCTGGGGATTGACCCACGCAGAATTGTTTTCAAGCGCGTGCTGGATATGAACGACCGCGCACTCCGCAATGTGGTGGTCGGCCTCGGCGGCGCGGTAAACGGCGTGCCGCGTGAGGACGGTTTTATGATTACGGTTGCCAGCGAGGTCATGGCCATTTTGTGTCTTTCGGAAAATCCGACAGATATGAAGGAGCGCCTTGGCCGGATTGTGGTGGCATATACTTATGATAAAAACCCGGTTACGGCGAAGGATTTGGGTGCCGAGGGTGCAATGGCCCTTCTTTTAAAGGACGCTATAAAGCCGAACCTCGTGCAAACGCTTGAGAATACGCCCTGTATTCTGCACGGCGGCCCCTTTGCCAATATTGCGCACGGCTGCAACAGCATTATCGCCACGCGCCACGCCTTAAAGCTTGGCGACATTTGCGTAACCGAGGCAGGCTTTGGGGCCGACCTTGGTGCCGAAAAGTTCCTCGATATCAAGTGCCGCATGGCCGGCCTTTCGCCGGATGCGGTCGTGCTGGTGGCCACCTTGCGTGCCCTTGCTTACCATAAGAGCGCGGACAAGTTTGCGAATTTAGGCAAGCACATTGAAAACCTGCGTGCCTTCGGACTTCCCGTTGTGGTAGCGATAAACCGCTTTGCGGACGATACGGATGCGGATATCGCAGAGCTTCGCGCCTACTGCGAGGAAAAGGGCGCGGCGTGCGCGGCGGCCGAGGTGTTTGCAAAAGGCGGCGAGGGCGGTGCGGAGCTGGCCGATGCCCTTCTTCACATACTGGAAACGGAAAAGCCCCATTTTGCACCTATTTATGAGGATGCTCTGCCGCTTACGGAGAAAATTGAGAAGGTGGCCAAAACCATTTACGGCGCTGACGGCGTGGACTTTACGCCCTCTGCGGCGAAAAAGCTGGCCGATTTTGAGGCCGCCGGCTACGGCAATTTCCCGGTATGTATGGCCAAAACGCAGTATTCGCTTTCGGATAATCCCGCCCTTTTGGGAAGACCGGAGGGCTTTCGCATCACGGTACGCGATGCGCGCGTGTCGGCCGGTGCCGGCTTTGTGGTAGCACTCACGGGCGAGATTATGACGATGCCCGGCCTTCCCAAGGTACCGGCGGCGGAGAAAATGGACATGGACGCCGAGGGCAGAATTACGGGGTTATTTTAAGATGCAGGAATATGACATGTATTCGGTAGAGGAAACCGAGCAGTTTGGCGAAATGCTGGCAAAAAAATATCCCGCTCCCCACATATTTTGCCTGACGGGGGATTTAGGTGCCGGCAAAACGGCGATGACACGGGGAATTGCCAGAGGCTACGGCTTTTCGGGGCGCGTTTCGAGCCCCACCTTTACCATTATGCACATATACGAAGGGGTAGAGACGGTGCATCATTTTGACCTGTATCGCATAGAGGACGAGGAGGAGCTGGATGCTATCGGCTTTGACGGCTTTTTGCGCGAGGGCATTTCCGTTATTGAATGGCCGGATAGCTTTCAGGCAAGAATTGGCGCGTGTACGCGCATTACCATCACACGCCAAAGCGATACGGCAAGGCACCTTCTGCTGGAAGAAATTTCATAAGGCGAAAACGGAATTGGAGAGAAAAAATGGACATACAAGAGGCAAAGCGAATTATTATAAAGGTGGGCACCTCCACACTAACCCATCAAAACGGACGGCTGAACCTGCGCCGCATCGAACATCTGGTGCGCGTTTTAAGCGGTCTTCGGAATATGGGGAAAGAAATAATACTCGTGTCGAGCGGTGCCGTCGGCGTTGGTATGGCGAAGCTCGGCATCGAGGAGCGACCAAAGGAAACGCGGGAAAAGCAGGCGGCCGCGGCCGTCGGCCAATGCGAGCTTATGGCCATTTACGGCCGGCTCTTTGCCGAATACGGCTACAAGGTTGCGCAGATTCTGATGACAAAGGATGTTCTGGACCATGCCGAGCGCGAAAAAAATGTAGCCGGTACGCTGGACATGCTCCTGTCCTACGGCGCAATCCCCATCATCAACGAAAATGACTCTGTTTCGAGCTACGAGCTGGAGTTTGGGGATAATGATACCTTAAGCGCCGTCGTTTCCGTAGTGGCAAAGGGCGATTGCCTGATTATTTTATCGGATATAGAGGGCCTTTACGACAAGGACCCCCGTAAAAATGCCGACGCGCACCTCATCTCCACCGTGGAAACGATTACGGAGGAGATTGCCGATATGGCCGGCGGAAGCGGCTCGGCGCTGGGGACGGGCGGCATGGCTACGAAAATCAGCGCCGCCCGGATTGCTACGGCAAAGGGCATAGATGTTGTCATAACCAATGGCGACCATCCCGATGTTTTGTATGATATTTTTGACGGCAAGCAAACGGGAACACTCTTTTTGGGAAAGAAATAAGACTTTCGGAGGAAAGCGAAATGGAAATGCTGGGAAAACGCGCGAAGGAGGCCGCCCGCATCTTGGCGCGCGTGGGCACAGAAAAGAAAAATGAGGCGCTTTTTTGCATGGCGGCGGCACTTCGGGAAAGAGAAACGCAAATTTTAGAAGAAAACCGGCGCGATATGGATAAGGCGCGGGAAAAAGGCATCAGCGAGGCGCTTCTGGACCGGCTGGCACTTTCAAGGGAGCGCATTTTGGCGATGGCGGCGGATATGGAGAAGGTAGCCGCCCTGCCGGACCCTTTGGGCGAGGTAATGGAGAAGTTTACGCGCCCGAACGGCCTTTCCATAGAAAAGGTGCGTGTGCCGATGGGTGTTATCGCCATCATTTATGAATCGCGCCCGAATGTTACGGCCGACGCCGCCTCTCTTTGCCTGAAAACGGCCAATGCCGTTATTTTAAAGGGCGGCAGCGATGCCATTTATTCCAATTTAGCCATCGCCGGGGCCCTTCGGGAGGGCCTTGAAAGGGCAGGCCTTCCGGCCGATGCCGTGCAGATGGTCTCAAGAACGGACCGCGCGGCCACCACAGAGCTTATGCGCCTTCGCGGTCTTGTGGATTTGCTTATTCCGCGCGGCGGTGCGGCGCTTATACGGAATGTAGTGGAAAATTCCACCGTGCCGGTTATTGAAACGGGAACGGGGAATTGCCATATTTATATTGACAAGGATGCTGACCTTTTAAAAGGTCTCCGTATCCTGGTAAATGCCAAAACACAGCGGCCGGGCGTTTGTAATGCGGCCGAAACGCTCCTCGTGCATCGCGCTGTGGCGGGCGAATTTTTGCCGCTTGCGGCCGCGGCGCTTTCGGAAAAGAAGGTGGAAATCCGCGGCTGTGAGAGGACGAGGGCGATTATCCCTTGCAAAGAGGCGGCGGAGGCGGACTTTGCTACAGAATTTTTAGATTATATTTTAGCCGCCCGGGTAGTGGACACGGCCGAGGAGGCCATAGCGCACATTGCCGCTTACTCCACGCTCCACTCCGAGGCGATTGTAACGGAAAACCGCGAGACGGCAAAGCTCTTTTTGGAAAGCGTAGATGCGGCGGCGGTATATGTAAACGCCTCCACGCGCTTTACCGACGGCGGTATGTTCGGCTTTGGCGCGGAAATCGGCATCAGCACGCAAAAGCTCCACGCCAGAGGGCCGATGGGCCTTCGCGAGCTGACGACCTATCAGTACCGCATAAGCGGCGACGGGCAAATCAGAGAATAAGAGAGGGGAAAGCCTTATGGAAAGAAAGGAAATTACCGTTTTACTGACGAAACTGATAGACGAATTTTCCTTGGAGGTTTTATTTAGACCGGACAATATGGAAGAAATCGTCATTCGCTCCAAGGATGTGCTTCGTCCCGGTATGCAGCTGGC
Source organism: Clostridia bacterium (assembly GCA_045535515.1). Lineage (GTDB taxonomy): Bacteria > Bacillota > Clostridia > UMGS1883 > UMGS1540 > SIG447. Next base: position 19,747 of record JAZSLT010000005.1, read on the forward strand.
CACCGGTTTTTTCGATTGCTTTGATAACGAGCGCATTTCCATCATCGGCAAAATGGAAAACACCTATCTCGAGCAGCAACCGCCGGCAGAAAGGCTTGTTCTTTTGGAGCGGCTGTTCTCGGCCGACATTCCCTGCCTGATTATTACGCGCGGCCTCGAGGTTTTTCCGGAGATTTTAGAGGCGGCCAAAAAGCATGAAACGCCCGTCCTTCGCACGCAAAACAGCACCTCTGCCTTTATTGCGGCGCTGATTGCCGCGCTTAACATTCATCTTGCGCCGCGCATTACGCGCCATGGCGTTTTGGTGGAGGTATACGGCGAAGGTATTTTACTGCTCGGGGAGAGCGGCGTTGGTAAAAGCGAAACGGCGATTGAGCTTGTCAAGCGCGGCCATCGGCTTGTAGCGGACGATGCGGTAGATATCAAAAGAGTATCTTCCAAAACGCTGGTCGGCTCGGCGCCTGAGATGATACGCCACTTTATTGAGCTGCGCGGTATCGGGATTGTGGATGTACAGCGCATTTTCGGCACAAGCGCCGTAAAAGAAACGGAGCGCATTGACTTTATTTTGAATTTTGAACCGTGGCAGACGGGTAAGTTTTATGATAGATTAGGCCTTGAGAGCGAATATACCACGCTTTTAGATGTGGAAATCCCTTCTTTGACCGTTCCCGTAAAGCCGGGGCGAAACCTCGCCGTTATCGTAGAGGTCGCCGCGATGAACAACAAACAGAAAAAGCTTGGCTACAATGCGGCGGCGGAGCTTAACGCGCGCTGGATGGGGCAAAAAACGGAATAAAAAAAGGGAGACCATAATATGTATTATATCGGTATAGATGTAGGCGGCACCGGCATAAAGGGCGGCCTTGTGGACGAGGGTGGGCAAATTCTTTGCCGCGCCGAAGCGAAAACCCTGGGAACACGCCCCGCCGAAGAAATTGCCGCGGACATCGTGCGCCTTATAAAGGGCGTTATAAAAGCGGGCGGCGTAGAAGAGAATGCCATACACAGCATCGGCATCGGCATTCCCGGTGCCTGCTCGGAGGAAGAGGGCAAGGTGATTTACACCGCCAACATGAATTTTTCCGGCTTTCCGCTTCGGGCTTTTATACAAAAGGAGATTAAAAAGGAAGTTCATCTCGCAAACGATGCCAACTGTGCGGCGCTGGGCGAATATTTTGCGCTTGACACGCGGCCGCAGAACATGGTTTTGATTACGCTCGGCACAGGCATTGGCGGCGGGCTGGTCCTTGGTGGGCATTTGTATACAGGCGGAAACGGGATTGCCGGCGAGGTCGGCCATATTCTTCTTTGCCCCGGGGGCGAAGTGTGCGGCTGTGGCCGGCGCGGCTGCTGGGAGGCGTATGCTTCCGTGCGCGCACTTATCCGCCAGACGCGCGCCCATGCCGAGGCACACCCGGAAAGTGCGCTCGCCAAGGAATGCGGTGCTGATTTTTCCGCGCTTTCCGGCAAAACGGCCATTACCCTTTGGAAGGAAGGCGACGAGGGCGCGACAGAGGTGGTTACAAAATGGATGGAATATGTCGCGCACGGTCTTGTAGATATGATTCACATTTTTCAGCCGGAGGTTCTTTTAATCGGCGGCGCTATCAGCCGCGAAGGGGAAGTGCTGCTTTCGCCCATCCGCCGCATGGCGGAGCGCGATACGATAAAAATCCCCGTACCGAAAACAGAAATCCGAGCGGCTCGCCTTGGTAACGATGCCGGGCTTATCGGTGCCGCCTTTTTGGGAAGGCAATAATATTTCCGCTTCTGCAAAGAATAAGAGCAGAAGAAAAAGGAGGAGCAGGGTGCGCCCCTGTAGAAAAAGATGGAAGAGCTATATCGCAAAATAGAAGAGATTTGCCCATGTGTCAGGGCGGCCGATATGAAAAAATATACCACCTTCAAAGTGGGTGGACCGGCTGACCTTCTGGCCCAGCCACAAAGCCGCAACGAGCTTTTAGAGCTCCTTGCCCTTTGTAAGGACGCGCCGCATGCCGTTATCGGAAACGGCTCAAACCTTCTTGTGGGGGATGGCGGCTTTCGCGGCGTGCTCATTCGCATCGGCAGCAACCTTTCCGCCATTTCCGTGGAAGGAAACCGTATTTTTGCCGAGGCAGGCGCAACGCTCTCGGCCGTGGCCCATGCGGCTCTCACGGCTTCGCTTTCGGGCATGGCGCCGCTTGCGGGTATTCCCGGCACGGTGGGCGGAGCCGTTTTGATGAATGCAGGCGCCTATGGCGGCGAGATAGCCGATGTGTGCGAAAGTGTTTCGGCCATTTTGCCGAGTGGAGAGGTGCGCGAATTTCGGGAACATTCGTTTTCCTATCGCCACAGCATTTATCAGGAAAACGGCGCCGTCATTACAAACGCCGTGTTCAAGCTTACACCGGGCAATCGCGAGGATATTTTGCGGGATATGGAGGCGCTCTCGAAAAAAAGACGCGAAAAACAGCCGCTCACCCTCCCCAGCGCCGGCAGTGCCTTTCGGCGGCCGAAAGAGGGGTATGCGGCGCAGATGATAGATGAAGCCGGTCTTCGCGGCTATCGTATAGGGGACGCGGCGGTGTCGGGAAAGCACGCCGGCTTTGTCGTAAACCTAGGGAGTGCCACGGCAAAGGATATACGCGCGCTTCTTGCCTATGTAGAGAGCCGCGTGCGGGAAACACACGGGGTAAAGCTGGAGCCGGAAATCCGGTTTTTGGGGGAATTTATATGAAGTTTATTGTTATCACTGGCCTTTCGGGCGCAGGGCGCACACGCGCGCTTAGGTGCCTCGAGGATTTGAATTTTTATTGTGTGGACAACCTTCCGCCCGTTTTAGTAGGAAAATTTGCGGAGCTTTGCAGCCAGTCACAGGGGAAACTGAATCATGTGGCGGTGGTGGTAGATGTGCGAAGCGGCAGTATGTTCCGCGAGCTGGAGGGCGAGCTTACCCGCATGCAGGCGGCCGGCATACCCTATGAGCTTTTGTTTATGGAGGCTACGGACGAGGCGCTGATTGCCCGCTATAAGGAAACGCGCCGCCCGCACCCCCTTTCTCCCGGTGGCCGTGCGATAGACGGTATTATGCGGGAGAAGGAAATTCTGCGCGATATACGGGCGATGGCCACACAGGTCCTCGATACGAGCCAGATGATGCCGAAGCACCTGAAAAAGCGGATGCAGGACCTTTATTCCGATATTTCCGCGGCCTCTCAGATGTCGATAGACATCATGTCCTTCGGCTTTAAACACGGTATTCCGCTCGATAGTGACCTTGTTTTTGATGTGCGCTTTCTGCCAAACCCCTTCTATGAGCCGGCGCTCAAACCCTTAACGGGGCTGGACGCCCCGGTACGCGACTATATTATGGGATATACGCAAAGCCGGGTGTTTTGTGAAAAGCTTTTGGATATGGTGCGCTTTCTCATTCCGCAGTATGTGGAGGAGGGAAAGAGCAATCTTGTCATTTCCATCGGTTGTACGGGCGGCAAGCACCGCTCGGTAGCCGTAGCCGAGTTTCTGCAAAAGGCACTTATGGAGGACGGCACCGCCTGTCAGGCCTTGCATCGCGACAAGGATAAAAGATAAATCTTCCCCAAAACGGAGGAATAAAGTATGCGAAAAGTAATTTGTCTGTTACTCTCTGCCCTGCTTCTTTTTAGCGGCTGTCAGAAAAACGACAAGACCGGGAGCGGTACGCAGCCGCTTCGGGGTGATTTTACGCTGGCCATGCAAACGCCGGAGAGCCTTGACCCGCTTCGGGCCGAAACGGAATCAAGCGCCCTCGTGTTTGACCTTGTGTATGACAGCCTCGTGTATGTGGACAGGGAAATGCGTCCGGTGCCGTATCTCGCGAAGAGCTGCAGCATTTCGGACGATGGGATGACCATCTCCTTTACGCTTCATGACAATGTGTACTGGCACGATGGCGCCGCCTTCACCGCACAGGATGTGGAGCATACCATCGGGCGGATTCGGGCGATGGGCGAGGAATGTCTGTATTTTGACAGGCTTTCCTATATTGAAAGTGTCACGGTGGCCGATATGCTGCATTTTGACCTGCATCTTACGCGCCCACATGTGACGGTGTTGAACCTTCTCGACTTTCCTATTGTGCCCTGCCACCGCACGGACCTCGATACCACCATGGTAGGTACGGGGCAATACCGGCTGGAGTCCTATACGCCGCAGAAGAATATGACCCTTCGGAAAAATGAAGGCTGGGCACTTTCGGCACCGCCCACCATGGATACCATTTATGTAAAAATGGCAACGCGCGCACAGGATGCGGCGAACATGGTAAAAATCGGCGAGGTGACGGCGGTGGCGTCCTCTCTGCGCGCCATCGGCGGACTTGGTATTGGCGAGAATATGCACATTACGCATTACCCCACGCTGGAATACGAATTTATCGGCTTTAATCTCGACAGTCCCTTTTTCTCGTCCTATAAAACACGCGCCGCTGTTTCCTGCGCCATAAACCGAACGGAAATCATCGAGGATGCGTTCCTTGGCTATGGGCAGGCTACCTGTGTGCCCGTGCCGCCCACCTCGTATATGTATATCGGAAGTGAAAACGACAGCAACAAGCAAAACACCGAAAACGCTAAGGCGCTTTTGTTTGCGGAGGGGTATAATCTTACAGACGGGGTGATGTGCCGCGTGCGCGAGGACGAAACGGTGCAGGTGCTTTCGCCCACACTCCTTATAAACGAAGAAAATGAGGAACGGAAAAAGTACGCGGAAATCATTAAGAACAATCTGGCCGCGGTGGGCATCGCCGTCGAGGTCGAGGCCGTACCCTTTAGCACATATCTGGAGCGCCTTGCGAGCGGCGATTTTGACATGTATGCCGGCGGATGCCTGTTTTCGGCCGACCTTTCCTATGACTTTTTGTTCGGCGAGGGGAGCGCGGTGCAAAACGGCTACGCCTCCGCCGAGATGCGGGATGCGCTGACGAGTCTTCGGGTGCAGCGGTCGGATGATACTATCCGGGCGGCCTTCGTAGCGTTTCAGGAGGTATTCCTTCGGGATATGCCCCTCTCTGGGATATGCTTCCTCGACGGCGCGCTGGTGCACGCGGAGAACCTTCGCGGCATTGAGGACCCGGCCGCCTCCAAGCTATACCGGAATATAGGAAAATGGTATCTGGAATAACAGAGCCGATAAGAAAGGAAAGCGAATATGAAAAACATCTTTGTACCGGCAGACATACTGCTCCCCCAAAATATCGACTGGGAAAAGTGGAGTGTGGTCGCTTGTGACCAGTACACCTCCGAGCCGGATTACTGGGAGGAGGCAGAGCGCATAGTGGGCGACGCACCGTCCACACTACAGCTTACCCTCCCTGAAATTTATCTGGAAAGCGCGGATGCCGAGGCGCGCATCCGGAAAATCGGCGAGGCCATGGAGCAGATGGCGCCAAAGATGAAGGAACTGAAAAACGCCTTTATTTTAGTGGAGCGCACACTTTCTGACGGGCGTGTGCGCCGCGGCATTGTAGGCATGGTGGACCTTGCGGCATATAATTACGAAAAGGGTGCGAAATCTCCTGTCCGCGCCACGGAAGGAACCGTTATAGAGCGAATTCCGCCACGCCTTCGCGTGCGCGAGGGCGCAAGCATGGAGCTGCCGCATATCATGATACTGATGGATGACCGCGAAAAAACGGTGATAGAGCCGCTCCTTACGCGACGGGGCGAAAAGCTGTACGACTTTGACCTGATGCAGGGCGGCGGCCACATTGTCGGCTACCGCGTGCCCGAGGAAGACAATGCACGCATCAGGGAGGCTATCACAGCGCTGGGCGCGCAGTTTACCGCGCGTACCGGTGAGAAAAATCCGTTTACGCTGGCGATGGGTGACGGCAACCATTCCTTAGCCACCGCCAAGGCGCATTATGAAAAGCTGAAGGAAACGCTCAAGCCCGAGGAGGCGGCGGTGCATCCGGCGCGGTATGCGCTGGCGGAAATCGTAAATCTGCATGACGAGGCGCTCGTGTTTGAACCGATACATCGCGTTGTGTTCGGGGTGGAGCCGGAAAAGCTCCTGGCCGATTTTGCGGATTTCTGCCGCCAAAACGAGGGCCAAAATGCGCCGCAGGAAATCCCCTATTATTTTGAAGGGGGAGAGGGAACGATACATATAGAAAAGCCGGTCTCCCCGCTTGCCGTCGGCACCCTGCAGCAGTTTTTGGATGCCAGGGGGATAAAAACCGACTATATTCATGGCGACGAGGTTGTAAAAAAATTAGGCCGGGAGCCGGGAAACATGGGCTTTCTCCTGCCGTCCATGGATAAAAATGCTCTGTTTGACACGGTGGAGGCCGATGGCGTTCTCCCCCGAAAAACCTTCTCCATGGGACAGGCAAACGACAAGCGCTTCTATCTGGAGGCGCGCAAAATCACGAAATAGAAAGAAGAATAGTATGTCTTTTGCATCGGAAATCAAAAGCGAGCTTCTTCGCAACGATACGAAACAGGCGTGCTGCATCCGCGCGGAGCTTTGCGGCCTTATGTGCTTTGGCGGGAGTGTTCTGCCCGGCAGGGGCGTGCAGATTGCCACCGAAAATGCGGCTACGGCAAGGCGCGCTTTTTCCCTTATCCGCGAGTGCTTCGGCATTTCGGGTGAAATCCTCACAAACCACAGCCGCGCCGGCAAGGGAGGCAACGCGTACGCCATAGCCACCACCTCAGCCGCGGACGGCTTTCGCATATTGTCCGGCCTTTCGCTTTTAGAGGGGCATACCGTTTCCTTTCGTGTACGGGAGGAGATGCTCCCAAACCCCTGCTGCCATCGCGCCTTTTTGCGCGGCGCCTTTCTGGGCGGCGGCTCCGTTACCAATCCCGAAAAGGAATATCATCTGGAGCTGACAACGCCGCGCCCCCTTCTGGCGGAGGATATGGTGCGCCTTTTTGCGGAGTTTGGTCTTGGGGCACATGTGGTACAGCGCAAAACAAACCGTGTAATTTATTTTAAAAGCAGCGAGGAGGTTGGGGATGTCCTCAACATTATCGGCGCCCACGCGGCGTATATGGAGCTTATGAATGTCCGCATTTTAAAGGAAACGCGCAATCAGGTGAACCGCCGCGTAAACTGCGAAACGGCGAATCTTGACAAAGCGGTGGATGCGGCGCAGGCGCAGGTGGCGGCCATACGGCGCCTTCGGGCAAGCGGGAGGCTTTCCACCCTGTCGCAAGGGCTTAGGGACGCGGCCGAGATGCGGCTTTTGTTCCCCGAGGCACCGCTGGCGGAGCTTGGGAAAATGCTGGATATCAGCAAATCGGGCATTAATCATCGGATGCGGAAATTAATGGAGATAGCAGCCACAAAGACAAAAAAGTAAGGGATGTTAAAAAATGTCCGGAACGCAAAAAGGAAAACAACAATGTTTTTGTTTGTTCTAACCATGTTGTTTTTCCTTTTTGGATGAAAAATCTCAAATTTCGATTTTTCCTAAAAACAATCTTTTTGCTACGAACAAACTTCGTCGCTCGGCGGCGTCGCAACTGTCGCTTTTGGCGGTTTGCTCTTGCAAAGCCGCCTTTTTCGCTCGGTTGCTCCTTTTCCCCTTAAAGTCCCCCGGACTTTTTGGGGAGAGGAAAAGCAAGGGAACGAGCGTCTGTTTTAGCGAAAGCTAAACAATAGCGATGTGGACTTTGCTTTGACGAAGTACGCCGTCGGATTACCCAAAGCAGGGAAACCCTGCTTTGGCTCAGTTTGTCCGTTCCGAACTATTTTTTTCCATCCCAAGGTTCGGGGGTGTTTAAAAAGTTATCTTTTTAAACACCCCCTTTTTATATCCACAAGCTTTTATGGCAGTTTTTGCAGAAAAGACAGGTCCATTGAGGTTTCCATCTGCCCCTTCACCCATTCTACCAGCTCGGGGCGCGCGGATTTTGCATACAAAATGGCCAGCAGAAGTAAAACACTGAGGACGCTCCGAAGGAGGAAACGCCGTCCGTACCGGCGCGCCTTTTTTGGCGCAGGCGGCTGCCGTCTGCGGCTCCGGCTTTGTTTTTTTCCCATATTCCCACCTCCCGTACAGTATATGAAGAAGGGGGGACAGGTATGACGGAAAGAAAATCCCGAAGGGATTTTCAGTTTACAGTTTACAGTTATGAATTTTGCTGCGCAAAATGTTTTATACAATAACATTGCCGAAGGCAATTCATAACTACGCGAAGCGTATCATAGCTGTAAACTTGCCGCAGGCAATCTAAACTCCCGTCTTGCCGCAGGCAATCAAAGCTGCTCCGGACTCTCCGGCACAAAGCTCGGCATGGGAAGGAGCTTAAAGAGGTTCCGTCTGTGTCTGGCATCAATATTTTGCCGCTTTTCCTCGTCCGCAATTTTCCCTTCGCGGATGTATACATCCAGCTCCGCGTAGGTAAAGCCTAAATTTTCCTCATCGGTTTTGCCGCAAAGGCCGTCTATCGGCGTTTTGAAAACAAGCTCCTCGGGCAGGCCCAGAAGAAGGCCAATCTCCAGAATTTCCGTTACGGTCAGGTTCGCCAGCGGAGAAAAATCGCCGGCCGCGTCGCCATAGCGCGTGGAATACCCCACAAAGTCCTCCGAAAGATTACAGGTGTTCGCCACCCGGCCGTTTTCGCTTTGCGAGATGGCATAAAGCGTTGCCATGCGGATACGGGGCGGAAGGTTAGTGCGTGCTTGCTCCGAGAGGGGCAAATTCTTTGGAAAAGAGGACAAAACGCCGTCCACCGCCGCCTTTATATTGACCTCGTAGTGGCGGATACCAAGGTGCCGGACAAGGCGGTAGGCCGCATCAATATCCGCCTGCTCGCCGCATGGCATCAAAACGCCGATAACGCGCTCTTTTCCGAGCGCCTCCACGCAAAGGGCCGCCACCACCGAGCTGTCCTTGCCGCCGGAAATGCCGACAACTGCCGGACACCCTTCTCCGTTTTGTGCAAAAAAGTCCCGTATCCACAAAACGCAATCGTCTTTTATTTTTTTTGCCTCAAACATATCCTTTTCTCCTTTTTGTTTTATGCGAAAGAAAAAGGGCCGCGCAAAACAGGAAGTATTTTGCCACAGCCCCGAAATTTATGCCGTTTCTACACCCAGAAGGTCAAGGTGCCGGCCGATATGCCGGACGAGCGCATCGGTGTAAACGGCTTCGTGCTCGCGCCAGAGCTTATAAAGCGTATCGCGGAAGGTGAAGCTGCCGTCTGCATTCTTACGGCTTAAAATCAGGCCGTAGGTAATGTGAATGAGCTGACGGGCATCGTTTTGGTCAAAGTATGTCGGAAGCTCCGCATCTGTCAAGGAAGAAAGCGGCGGGATTTTCGACAGGTCGGTCGTAACATGGTAATACTTCGTGGCCTCCTCGAAGGCTTCGAGGGCGTAGGCGTGTACCTCGCGGTAGAACGCGGGCGCCACCATGGCGATAACGCGCATAGCCTCCAGCCAGTTGGTGCCGGCCGTCTTTACATGGAACACACCGCGGTTCTTTTCACCGATAATCGGGAAGGTGGAGAACTTATCGGAACCGGAATGGATGCTCAGCTTGTAGCCGAAGTGACGGGCAATCTGGCTATGTACCGTCATTTCATCGGTAAACTGGGCGATGTCGCCGATATAGTCAATACCCTTTTGGAATTCACCGCAAAAACGCGGGGCCATCGTTTCAAATTTTACGCCACGGCGGATAAGCTCGTTGGCCACAAAGAAATGCTGCAGGGGTGTGGTGGGGGTAAGCGTTTCGTCAATGGAAATTTCAAAGTCGGCATTGTATTTGCCGTCTTTGAAGAACTCCTCGTAAATGGAAACGGCAAAATCCATCGCCTTTCCGTACACCAGCACAATGCGGCGCAGCTCCTCGGCCGTAAACGAAACGGAAATGCCTTCGCCCACATCAAAGGTTTTGCCAAGATAAATGCCTTCTAATTCCTGGTTTGGCGTATAGGCGGCGGCAACCTCGGCATCACTTAAAGCCGCGGCGGCATTGTCGATATGGTCGGAGCAGTCCAGCGTAATCATGGTGTAGCCAAGGTCCAGCGCGTAGCGGACATCCTCGGCGCGCTTTAAGTGGTCACCGTCAGCACCGAAGCCCTTTTCGAAGCCGTCACGATATACCGCGAAGGTGGCGCAGTCTAAAACATCCTCGTAGGTGCGGTCCGTCAGCGTCAGCTCTCGCATCGACTGCTGTGCCAGCACCGGGTACGCATCGTACTTTTCAAATACGGCAATATGACCGGGGGTGGCAATACCCAGACGGTCACCAACACCAAAGCTGCGTTCTTTTCCGAGAACGCGCACAGGGGCCGTAAACGGGAACAGCGCGCGCAGAACATCGGCGTTTTTGTGGTTTAAGGGCGCGACGAAAACCTCCTTGCCGTCAATGGTCGCTTTTTCAGCGGCAAAGCCGACATCGCCTTCCGAAAAGAGGGCGGTTTCGCCGCCATGCTCTGCCATATAAACACGAATTCCGTCTTTTTCGCGGATGGATTTTTCAAAAATTTTCATGGTACTTCTCCTTTATCAAATAAGTTTAAAAGTGCGTTCCTTTGGTCTATTCTTCAAAGCGCTCGCCGCAAGCCGAGCAGAACATGGCCGCGCGGTCCATTTCCTTCTTGCACAAGGGACATACCTTTGTGTTCTTCAGGGTAGAAATACGGGCGCGGATTTCGGCAATACGCGCATAGAGGGCGTCAACCTCCTCGCAGTTTTCCTCTAACGAGGCATAGGTTTCGGCGCCGGTTTTGTAGGCCTCGTACAAAGACGCACCCATAAGCTGCAGCGTTTTATCGAGCTTTGCTTCGGTTTCGCCGAGAGAGGCGCGGAGCTTGGTAATCTCCACCAGTTCGTTTGATTTTTTGGCCACAACACGAGTGGTCTCGCCGAGTTTGGCTTTCAGGTTTTCAAAAAATTCCATTCTTACGCATCCTTTCTGAAAATATATTTAATTTCTGTCGGCAATCGGGGTATAGTCCGCCTTTCTCGACACATTCTTGTAGGCAGGGCGGATAATTTTACCGCCTGTGACAACCTCTTCCATGCGATGTGCGCACCAGCCGGCAGAGCGGGCGATGGCAAAGAGAGGCGTATACAGCTCGTGCGGAATACCGAGCATGCTGTACACAAAGCCGGAATACAGGTCCACATTGGCGCACATAACCTTGTCTACACCCTTGACCTTGCAGAACAGAGCGGGTGTAAGCGTTTCAATCAGCGCATAGAGAACAAACTCGTCCTCGCGGCCCTTTTCCTTTGCAAGCTCTTTGGCCTTCTCCTTTAAGATAACGGAGCGCGGGTCGCTTACGGTATAAATGGCGTGGCCCATGCCATAGATAAGACCGGCACCGTCAAAGGCTTCGCGGCGGAGGATTTTCTCTATATACGCGCCCACTTCCTCGCGGTTTGTGATGTCCTTCACATTTTGCTTGAAAGAATCAATCATCTCGCGCACCTTGATATTGGCGCCGCCGTGCAGCGGGCCTTTGAGCGAGCCGACGGCCGAGGCGATGGCGGAATAGGTGTCCGTACCCGTAGAGGAAACAACATGCGTGCAGAAGGTGGAGTTATTACCGCCGCCATGCTCTGCGTGAATGACAAGACATTCGTCCAAGGTGTCGGCCTCAAGCTTTGTAAAGCTATTGTCGGGCCGAATCATGTGCAGGATATTTTCCGCCGTGGAAAGGGAAGCCTTGGGCGCGTGGATAATCAGGCTCTTCTTGTCGTAATAATGCGCCTTGGCATAGTAGCCGTAGGTTACCATGGTGGGAATACGCGCAATCAGCTCTATCGATTGGCGCAGCATATTCTCCAGCGTCAGCGAATCGGGGTCCTCGTCATAGGAGTAGCTTGCCAAAATGGCGCGCGCCAGCTTGTTCATAATATTCTGGCTCGGTGCCTTTAAAATCATGTCCTCGGTAAAGCCTTCGGGCAAGGTGCGAAGGCTCCCTAAAAGTGCAGTAAAGCTTGCAAGCTCTTCGGGAGAAGGCAGCTTGCCGCACAAAAGAAGATACGCAATTTCTTCAAATCCATGCCGGTCCTCCTCGCGGCAGGCATGCACGATATCCGCCACATCAATACCGCGGTAGCGGAGAACGCCTGTGTCGGGAATTTTATCGCCCTCGTTTACCATATAGCCGTGGGCATCGCCAATATTGGTAAGGCCAACTAAAACACCGGTATTATCCGCGTTTCGAAGGCCGCGTTTTACATTGTATTTCTGGTACAGCGGCGCGTCTATGGCATAGGCGGCGCGGGCTGCGCTGCAAAGCGCATCAAAAGTCTGCTTCATATCTGTTTTGTTCCTTTCTTAGTTATTGCGGTAAAGCGTTTTGTTTTCCGTAAATTCACGGCCTAGCTGAAACTGTCCGAAATATTCCACCGCCACGCCCTCTATAAGAAAGCGTACCGCCGTAATGTCGGGGAGGGTGCAAAGGGAGTTTACGATAGAATAAATGGCCAGATTTTCTTTTGCGGCATCGCCGCGGTTTTTCTCCAAAAAGGTACGGCTCATATCCACAAAGCAGATGCCGGCACGGATTTCTGCGGAGAGCAGCTGCGTATCCGGCGAAAGCGTGGGGGAAAGATGCGCCGATACAGGGCCGCGGATAAGCTCCGTTACGATGGCCTCTGCCTTCGTTTGTCCCTCTCTTAGGGTTACCTGCCGCGCCTCCGGCAGAAGGGAGGAGGCCGCATCGGCAAAGTACAGCGTCAGAAGTGTTTTTTCGCTGCTGTCGGGTGCCGAAAGCGTCAAATCCTCTTTTCCGAGTGCGCCAAGCCTCTCTCCATTTCGGAGGCTCGTAAGCGGGGCGCCCTCCACCAAAAGCTTTACCTTTTTTACTTCGGGTACGGCGCAGGCCGTATAAATCACCGTATAGCGCGAGAGAAGCCGCGCCTCATCCGTTCCTGTATCAAAGGGGGCAGAAAGGTTAATCTCTGCCACGGTCCCCTGCATTTTAATACCGAGCAGAGAAGTGTCCTTCGGAATGATACGCGCATGAGAGGCCTGCCGCGGACCGGACAGGAGAGCGTGTATGGCCGTTTCCAGAAGGCTGCCCGCGGGCCGCACAGCGCGCACCTCTTCTAAAATTTCCTGTGTATGCACATCCGGGAAATAGAGCTTCACCGTCGTATCCGCCGGCGCGGTGCAGCCGGCGAAAAGACCGGCGAAAAGTGCGATGCACAGAAAAAGTATGCCTGTTTTTTTCATAGACCGGACCTCCTTTCTACAGCTCGTGGGAAACCGGAAGAACAATGCGGAAAAGGCTGCCTTCCTCCTCCCGGCTTTCCACCTCAATATGGCCGCCGTGGATTTCTACGGCGCCAAGGGCGATGGAAAGGCCGAGCCCCGTGCCGCCCGTTTCTCTGGCACGAGCCTTGTCTACCCGATAGAAGCGGTCAAAAATCTTGTCAAATTCATTTTCTGCCATACCGATTCCGTTGTCGGAAATCGTGATAAATACATGGTCCTGGTCGCGGTACAGCTCGACATACACGCGCCCGTCAGGCGGCGTGTACTTTATGCTGTTATCTAAAATGTTATAAACAGCTTCCCAGATTTTATCGGCATCCACCCGATGAAACACGCTCTCCGGCAGATGCGTTTCTATCATGATATTTTTGTTTTGCGCCAAGGGAAGAAGGGCGCGCACCACATTTTGCACAAGAATCTGCAGATTGACGGTAGAAAAGGTAAAAACCTCCGCCTCATCCGTCGAAGAATCGAGCTTTGTAAGGCTGAGAAGCTTGTTGACAATACGGGTAAGCCTATCCACCTGCTCATTCATATCGGAGAGAAATTCAAGCGTCATCTCCCTGTCCGTATCGGGGTTTTGCAAAAGAGAATCGCAAATGAGCTTGATGGAGCTGAGCGGTGTTTTCAGCTCGTGGGAGGCGTTTGACACAAACTCCTGCCGGCGGCTGTCCATATCGTCAATCCGCTCCACCATAAGGTTAAAGGCTGACACCAGCTCCGTAATTTCGCGGCCGCCGCGCACAGGGGAGAGCGTATGTGCATCCGTTTCGCTCATCTCTTTAATCTGGCCCGTCAGGCGCGAAAGCGGGTTTGTAAAAAGCGTAGAAATCAATATGGCGAAAAGACCGACAAGACATACGCCCAAGGCGCCAATGACAAGCAGGCGGGTTTGTATATGTGCGAAAAAGGCATAAAGCGGCTCGGCAGAGGTCTTGACAATCAGGACGCCGGCCACCTCCCTTCCGCTGTATACGGGAACGGCGGCGAGGAGATAGTGCGCACCGTCCTCCTCCATTTCGTGCGTTACATTCTCGCCGGAGAAGGCGCGTAAAATCCAGGGTGCCGACATAATTTTTCCGCGCTGGGAATTACCTTCACTTGTATCGTAAAGCACGCGGCTGTCGCGGTCCAGCAAAAAGGTGCGGGCTTCGCGGTTTTCTAAGTACAGGCTCGGCGAAAACGAAGATATATCTGCCATCTCCGTCACATAATCCGCCGAGAAGCTGGCTAAAATGTTTGCCTCCTTTAAAAGGCGGCCGCCGGTGGTTTTGACAGCGTACCCCTGTATCGTTTGCAAAATACAGGCAATCATTAAAATAAGTGCCAGAGAAATCACCAGAAAATAGGTGGCGGCCAGATGCAGCCGGACACTCCGGAAAAACTGTTTAGCTTTCTTTAAAATAGTACCCTACCCCCCACTTGGTGATAATATACTTTGGTTCAGCGGGATTTGGCTCAATTTTTTCCCGAAGACGCCGCACATGGACATCCACCGTGCGGATATCGCCCGGATAGTCATACCCCCAGACAATATCGAGAAGACTCTCGCGCGAGTACACCTTGCCGGCATTGGAAACCAGAAGGTCAATGAGGTCAAATTCCTTCGCGGTCAGTTCTACCCAGCGTTCTCCTATGCGGAGCTTGCGGAGATTATAGTCGAGCGTCGCCGAGCCGGTATGCGTTTTGGCGCGGCCTTCACCCGCATTTCCTGCCTGGGAACGGCGCAAAATCGCCTTCACACGCGCCTTCAGCTCTAAAATGTTAAAGGGCTTTGTCATATAATCATCGGCCCCGTACTCAAGGCCCATAATTTTGTCCATATCCTCCGTCTTGGCCGTCAGCATAATAATCGGCACGCGGGAAAACTCGCGGATTTTCTGGCACACGGAGAGACCGTCAATACGCGGCAGCATCAAATCGAGAATGATGATGTCAATGCTTTTGTCGCGGGCAAGCTTTAAAGCCTCTTCTCCGTCATAAGCCGTTTCCACCACAAAGCCTTCCTGCTCAAAATTAAATTTTATGCCCTTTACCAGCAGCTTTTCATCGTCTACAATCAGAATTTTCACGGGCCGCGTCACTCCTTTTTGCCGTCTGTTTTTCGCCTTTTTTATAAAAAAACTTGCTTTTATACGCTATTTGGTATATTATATAACATTATCTGGGATTTTTCAATCAAAAATTAAAAATATTTTTTCTTTTTTAAAGGAGGAATTATTTTGAAACGAAAGATACTGGCCCTCTGCCTCTGTTTTCTCCCGCTTTTTGTATCGGTAGCCGAGGCGGCACCTTCTGTTTCTGCCCCGTGCGCTGTTTTGATAGACGGAAAAACAGGGCTTGTGCTATACGAGAAAAACGCGCATGAAACGGCGTATCCCGCCAGCACGACGAAGGTGATGACGGCCATTTTGGCGCTGGAGCGGAGCCGGATGGAGGATATGGTGGAGGTAAGCTTTGAGGCTGTTAACAGCATAAGCTACGACAGCAGCAAGGCCGGCCTTTTTGCGGGCGAGGTTTTCTCGATGAAGGATTTGGTGTATTCCCTCCTTATCTGCTCTGCCAATGACGCGGCCAATGTTATCGCCGAGCATGTTGCGGGGGATATCGATGCCTTTGTAGAGCTGATGAACACACGCGCCGCCGAGCTTGGCGCGAAAAACACGCATTTTGAAAACACGCATGGCCTGCATGATGCCAATCATTATACAACGGCGTACGATTTGGCCGTTTTAACAAAGCACGCGCTTACCCTTCCGCATTTCCGCGAGATTGTGGCCACGCGCGCATACCAGCTTGCACCGACGGATAAGTATGAGGAAATCCGCTATATCAATTCCACAAACCACCTTTTAAATCCGCAGCACCAGTATTATTATCCCGAGGCTATCGGCGTGAAAACAGGCTACACCAGCGATGCCGGCAGCTGCCTTATAGCCGCCTCGGAAACGGAGGGCGCTACCTATGTGGCGGTGGTGCTGGGCGCGGAAAATGAGGATGGACAGGTCATGTCGTTTGTAGACAGCCGCACGCTTTTAAGCTACGGAAAAGAGCATTTTAAACCGGTTACGCTGTCCGAAGCCGGTACGGTGGCAGAGGGCATACCGATAAAGAAGGCCAAGAAAACGAAGCTGGCCGGCGTACATACAGAAGAAACCGTGAAGGCCATTTTGCCCGAAGGGGTAGAGGTCAGCGCGGTGGAAAAGCGCGAATATATAAAGACAAATCTGGAAGCGCCGGTAAAGGCCGGCGATGTTCTGGGAAGAGTGGAATATGTCCTGGGCGAAACGATTGTCGGCAAAACTTATCTTGTGGCCGATACGGACATAGAGAAAAAGAGCCTTCTCGGCCGACTTTTCTCGTGGCTGTTTTCGCAGTTCTGGACATATCCGGTGCTACTGTTGGCGCTCTTTGTATTTCTTGCCCGCCGGACAAGGAAAATGCGCGCAAAAAGGCGGCGCATAAGACAGGCGGAAATCCGGCGGCGCAATAAGTATCAGTAAGGGGCGCCCCATACGCGACAGGAAAGGATGAACCGGCTATGCTGGAAGAAATTTTAAATGCCGTACAAAAACCCGTGCGCTATATAGGCGGCGAATACGGCGCTATC
Source organism: Clostridia bacterium (assembly GCA_045535515.1). Lineage (GTDB taxonomy): Bacteria > Bacillota > Clostridia > UMGS1883 > UMGS1540 > SIG447. Next base: position 36,573 of record JAZSLT010000005.1, read on the forward strand.
TATAAAGACCCCAAAGCGGTCAAAATCCGTTTTGCCATGTGCTTTCCCGATTTGTATGAGGTCGGGATGAGCCATCTCGGCATGCGGATTTTATACCATCTGAAAAATACGCGCGAGGATACCTGGTGCGAGCGCGCCTTCATGCCGTGGGACGATATGATGGCGGAAATGGAAAAGAACGACCTTCCGCTGTTTGCGCTGGAGAGTCGCGACCCCCTTGGGGTTTTCGATATGCTGGGCTTTTCGCTCCAGTACGAGATGTGCTATACGAATGTTCTGGAAATGCTGCGCCTGTCGCGCATTCCGCTTCGCAGTGCCGACAGAAAAGAGGGATATCCCTTTATCTGCGCCGGGGGGTCTTGCGCGATGAACCCCGAGCCGCTTGCCGATTTTATTGACTTTTTCATTATCGGCGAGGGCGAAGAGGTCAATATGGAGATTTTAGACGCCTACAGCGCCTGGAAGGACAGCGGCCGTGACAAGGCCGCCTTTCTCGAAACGGTGGCCGAAATTGAGGGCGTATATGTACCGTCCTTCTACGAGCCTTCCTACGAGGGCGAGCGGCAGGTGGCCGTAAAAAAACTGCACCCGGCGGCGCCCGCGCGTGTGAAAAAACGCATTGTGCGAGATATGGATGCCTGCTATTTCCCCGAAACGCAGATTGTGCCGTACGGCGAGGTGATACATGACCGTATTTCGCTGGAGATGTTCCGCGGCTGTATACGCGGCTGCCGCTTTTGTCAGGCCGGCATGATTTACCGCCCTGTACGCGAGCGCTCACCCGAGCGGCTTCTTTCGCTGGCGGAAAAGCTGATAGAAAATACGGGGTATGAGGAGATTTCGCTGCTCTCTTTAAGCACAAGCGACTATACCTGTCTGGCCCCCTTTACAAAAGAACTTCTCGACATGACGGAGGAAAAGAAAATCAGCCTGGCCCTCCCGTCGCTCCGCATTGATAATTTTTCCATGGAGCTGATGCAGCGTATCCAGAAGGTGCGAAAAACCGGCCTTACCTTCGCACCTGAGGCCGGCACACAGAGAATGCGCGATGTTATCAACAAGGGCGTTACGGAGGAGGATGTTCTCCAGTCGGCCCGTATCGCCTTTTCGGGCGGCTACAAGAACATTAAGCTCTACTTTATGATAGGCCTTCCCTTTGAAACGGCGGAGGATGTGGCCGGTATTCCGCTTCTTGCGAAAAAGGTCGTGGATGTGGCCATGGAAACGCCGAAAAAGAAGGGCGAAAAGCCGGTGCAGGTTACGGCCAGCGTTTCCTCCTTTGTACCAAAGCCGCACACGCCCTTCCAGTGGGCGGCACAGGACAGCGTGGAACAGCTCCGGGAAAAGCAGAAAATTCTGTGCGAGACGGTGCACTCGAGGCGCCTTACGATAAATTACCACGAGTCAAAATTAAGCGTTTTGGAAGGCGTTTTTGCGCGGGGTGACAGAAGGCTCGGCGCCGTTTTGGAAGAGGCGGTAGGGCGTGGTTGCCGGTTTGACGGCTGGAGCGAGCATTTTGATTTTGCCCGCTGGCAGGCGGCGTTTGATGCGTGCGGCGTCCGCATGGAAACCTACACGCGCGCGCGCAAAACCGATGAGATGCTCCCGTGGGATATTATTGATTGCGGCGTGGGGCGCGCATTTCTCCTTTCGGAAAAGGAGAAGGCGGAAAAAGGCGAATGTACGCCGAATTGCCGCGAAAAGTGCAGCGGCTGCGGTGCGGCCGGCTGGAAGGCAGGTGTCTGTCATGCCTAAATATGTGATACGATATGCAAAGCGGGGCGATGCGAAGTTTATTTCGCACCTCGATTTCCTTCGCCTTATCCAGCGCGCCATGCGAAGGGCGGCGCTTCCCCTTAAATTTTCGGAAGGGTTTAATCCCCATCCTTGCCTCTCCTTTGCCCAGCCGCTTGGGGTGGGCCTTACAGGGGAGCGCGAGCTTTTTGAGGTGGAGCTTACAAAAGAATGTCCCGATATAAAGGAGCGCCTTTTGCCCAAAATGCCGCGCGGCATTGAGATTTTAGAGGCGGTGCCTTGCGAAAAAAATAATTTTGCGGCCATCTCCCGCGCCGTATATGCCGTTCGTCCGGCCCAGCTTCCCACCGAGGAGATGGTGGCGGCGTTTCTCGGAAAGGGCGAAATCTTTGCCGAAAAGAAAACGAAAAGCGGCGTAAAAACCGTAGACATCCGCCCTAACATTTTCAGCATAAAGCTGGGGGAAGACTGTATTTTACTGCGGCTGGCGGCGGGGAGTGCAGCCAATCTCAAGCCCCAGACGGTGATGGCGGCAATGGAAGCGGAAATTCCGGAATATGCCCCCGGCTTTTGCCGTTATACGCGCCTTTGCCTTACGGATGATGCCAATCGGGAAATATAGCATTTGGCAATATACACCAAAAATAAGAAAAAAATTCGTGCAAAACTTTTTAAAAAAAGAATTGCTTTCTTTGTTGGAAAAATATATAATAGAATGTGTATGTGCAAAAGTACCTTGTGACTTCGGATATCCATACAGGAGGTTTTTAATATGTTTGGTTACAGACAGGACATCGGAATTGATTTAGGCACCGCTTCCGTTTTAGTGTATGTAAGAGGAAGAGGGATTGTGCTGAAGGAACCGTCGGTGGTTTCGATTGACAAAAATACAGGGAAGGTGCAGCAGGTAGGTCTCGAGGCCCAGCGCATGATTGGCCGTACACCCGGCAATATCGTGGCCATTCGTCCGCTTCGCGACGGCGTAATTTCGGACTATGATACGACCGAGAAAATGCTGAAATACTTTTTGAAAAAGGTATGCAACAAGCGTCTTTTCCGCCCCAGCGTTATCGTTTGCGTTCCCAGCGGCGTAACGGAGGTGGAGGAGCGCGCGGTTATTGATGCGGCCATGCAGGCCGGCGCAAGACGCGTGCATCTTATAGAGGAGCCGATTGCGGCGGCGATTGGCGCAGGGCTGGATATTGCCAAGCCCTACGGCAGTATGGTTGTGGATATCGGCGGCGGCACAAGCGATGTGGCGGTCATTTCTCTGGGCGGCATCGTAGTCAGCAACTCTATCAAGGTGGCCGGCGATGCCTTTGACGAAACGCTTGTCCGGTATATCCGCAAAAAGCATAATATTTCTATCGGTGACCGCACGGCGGAGGATATGAAGATTAAAATCGGCTGTGTGTTCCCGCGTGAGGAAGAGGAAACCATGGAAATCCGCGGTCGCTGTCTTGTGACGGGGCTTCCCAAAACCGTTACCGTTTCTTCTACGGAAATGCTCGAGGCTCTCGAGGAGCCGGCGGCGGCCATTGTAGATGCCGTGCATACCGTTTTGGAAAAAACACCACCGGAGCTGGTGGGCGACATCAGTAACGCCGGCATTGTGCTGACGGGCGGCGGCTCCTTAATTCACGGTCTGGACCTTCTTTTGCAGAAGGAAACGGGAATCAGCGTCCGTGTGGCCGAGGATGCCGTATCCTGCGTAGCCATCGGCACAGGAAAGGCGCTTGACAGTATTGATTCTCTTCGCGAAAATGTAAGCGTCAGTAGACGCAAATATCAGGCGTAATAGAAAAAGCTCGGGGCAGGGTGAAATTCCCTACCGGCGGTAAAAGCCCGCTACCCGCCTTTTTGGGCGGCCGACTCGGTGCAATTCCGGGGCCGACGGTATAGTCCGGTATAAAGAGCAAAAAGTGAGAGGTATGCCCCGGCCGAGTGGTCGGGGCATTTTATTTTTAGGAGGCTATAAATATGCGTATAGAAAAACTTACTCGCGCGGCTATTTTGGGTGCCATCGGATATGTTCTGATGCAATTTGAGTTTGCGGTGCTCCCGTCGGCAAGCTTTCTGCGGATGAACCTTTGCGAAATTCCGGCGCTTTTCGGTGCCTTTGTCATCGGTCCTGTGGCGGGTCTTTTCGTCGTTATTATCGAAAATGCCCTGCATCTTTTCCAGTCCTTTTCCGGCGGCGTAGGGGAGCTTGCCAACATTCTCATCAGCGGCCCCTTTGTGCTCACGGCCGGTTTCCTTTATCGGAAGCTGCACACAAAAAAGGGCGCGCTTTTATCGCTTTTGGCAGGCAGCCTTGTTATGCTCGTGGCGGCGCTTCTTGCAAACCGCTTTATAAACCTGCCGCTGTACGGCATCCCGGCAGAAAAGATGGGCGAAACGCTCCTGGCGGCCATTCTGCCCTTTAATGCCATCAAGGCCGCGGTGGTAACGGTTTTAACGATGCTTCTTTACAAACCGCTTTCTCCGCTTCTTAAAAAATAGATTGGGTATTGACTTTTTATAAAGGGTATGGTATACTTTAGAAAAATATAGTGTGGAGGAATGAAAATGGAACATATTAAAACCATTACAACCAAAAACCTTTGCGAAAGCGCAAAGAAAGGCGGCTGCGGCGAATGTCAGACCTCTTGCCAGTCGGCCTGCAAAACAAGCTGCGGCATTGCCAATCAGCAGTGTGAAAACAAGTAAGGAAAAAACGCTAACATGGGGATGCTGAAAACTTTGTTTTTGGCATCCCCAAAAGTTTATGGAAAATAAAAAAGAGGTAGGAACATGATACATCAATATAAGCTGGGCGGCTACAATATTGTGCTGGACGCAGCCTCCGGTTCTGTGCACGCGGTGGACGAGGTGGCGTACGATACGATTGCCCTCTTTTTGGAAAACGACAGGGAAACCGTACTGCGCCTGGTGGCGGAAAAACACGAAGGAAAAAACGGTATCACAAAAGAGGAGATTTCGGCGGTATATGAAAGCGTGGCCGCGCTCCAAAAAGAAGGCAAGCTCTTCGCGCCAGACACCTTTCGCCCTATGGCAGGCGCGCTGAAGGAAAAAACGGCGGGCGTTATCAAGGCGCTTTGCCTCCATATTGCCCATACCTGTAACCTAAACTGCTCGTACTGCTTTGCCAGCCAGGGGAAATACCACGGCGAGCGGAGCGTCATGTCCTTTGAAGTGGGCAAGCGCGCGCTTGACTTTCTCGTGGAAAATTCCGGCACGCGCCGGAATCTCGAGGTCGATTTTTTCGGCGGCGAGCCGCTGATGAATTTCGAGGTGGTAAAGGAGCTTGTGGCGTATGCGCGCAGCATCGAAAAGGAGAAAAATAAGAATTTTCGTTTTACGCTTACGACAAACGGCCTTTTAATTAATGACGATGTGATTGACTTTGCAAACCGCGAAATGAGTAATGTAGTGCTGAGTCTTGACGGCAGGCGCGAGGTACACGACCGCTTTCGCGTAGACTATCAGGGGAAAGGAAGCTGGGAGCGGATTGTGCCGCTTTTCCAGAAGCTCGTGGCGGCGCGCGGCGGCAAAAATTACTATATGCGCGGCACCTTTACGCACGAAAACCCCGATTTTTTAAAGGATATCGAAACGATGCTCGACCTTGGCTTTACGGAGCTTAGCATGGAGCCTGTCGTGTGTGCGGAGGAGGACCCCGCGTCCCTGACGGAGGCGGATATAGAGGTTGTCCTCGGCCAGTACGAAAAACTGGCGGAAAAGATGCTGGAGAGAGATAAAGAAGGCAAGCCCTTTACCTTCTATCACTATATGATTGACCTTGCCGGCGGCCCCTGTATTTACAAGAGAATTTCCGGCTGCGGCTCGGGAACGGAGTATATGGCGGTTACGCCTTGGGGCGATTTGTACCCATGCCACCAGTTTGTGGGCGAAGAAAAATTCCGCCTTGGCGATATATGGAAGGGCGTAACCAACTCCGAGGCGCAAAACGAGTTTCGTGCCTGTAATGTATACGCGCGCCCCGAGTGCGCCGATTGCTGGGCGCGGCTGTACTGCTCGGGCGGTTGCGCGGCCAATGCGTACCATGCCACGGGCGATATAAAGGGCATATACGAAAAAGGCTGCACGCTCTTTAAAAAGCGCATGGAATGTGCGATTATGGTGGCGGTGGCCCGAGAGCTGCAGGGATAAAAAGAGAGCCGCCTTCATGCGCGGCATCGGTATAGGAGGGGAAAAATGCAAACCCCCATTTGCGATTTTTTAGAAGAATATCAAAAGCGGGATGCCCTTCGTCTGCACATGCCGGGGCATAAAGGACAGTATGGGTACGGGGCGGACATTACGGAAATCGAAGGGGCGGATTGCCTCGGAAGAGCGGACGGCATTATTTGGGAGAGTGAGAAAAATGCCGGCGCACTTTTCGGGGCGGACACCTTTTATTCCACGGAAGGCTCGTCCCAGTGCATCCGTGCGATGCTGTACCTTGCCTGCCTGTATGCGGCGGAAAAAGGGGAAAAGCCGCACATTCTGGCAGGGCGAAATGCCCACAAGGCCTTCGTACGCGCGGCCGCGCTTCTCGACTTTTCGCTTTCGTGGCTGCATAGCGAGGAAAAGGAAGGGCACCTCTCCTGCACCATTTCACCAGAGAAGCTGGAAGCGGCGCTCGGTGCGGCGCGGTATACGGCTGTATATATCACGAGTCCCGACTATTTAGGAGCGGTGCAGGATATCGCTTCTCTTTCGGCCGTTTGCCGAAAATACGGCGTTCTTCTTTTAGTAGATAATGCCCACGGGGCATACCGGAAATTCCTCTCCCCGTCGGCGCATCCGATAGATTTAGGCGCGGCGCTGTGCTGTGACTCGGCGCATAAAACGCTGCCTGTTTTAACCGGCGGCGCGTATTTACATATCGCGCCCTCGGCCCCCGTTCTTTTCAAGAGCTACGCAAGGCGTGCGCTGGCACTGTTTGGCTCCACAAGTCCGTCCTACCTGATTTTGGCGTCCCTTGACAGGGCGAACGCGTATCTTGCGGAATATCCGCGCCGCCTTTCGGCCTTTTTGCCAAAAGTGCAGGCGGCCGCGCAAAAGCTTTCACGCGGCGGCTATACGCTGGTGGGCGACGAGGAGCTGAAAATCACGATATATGCAAGAGAATACGGCTACACGGGCGAGGAGATAGCGCGCCTTCTGGAAAAGGAAAACTGCATCGCGGAGTTTTCGGATGCCGATTATCTTGTTTTGATGCTCACGCCCGAAACGGGGGAAGAAGGCCTTTCGCGCCTTTGCCGCGCGCTCCTTTCCGTGCCGCGGCGCGCACCCCTGGAAACGGAACGCCCCGCCCGGATACAACCCGAGCGGGTATGCTCACCGCGCACCGCGCTCTTTTGGCCGCGCGAGGAGCTTCCGGCCGAAGAATGCGAGGGCAGAATTTTAGCAGAAGAGAACACCGGCTGTCCGCCGGCGGTACCGCTTTTGATGGCCGGAGAACGCGTGGATGGGCGCGCAGTGGCCGCGCATATTTATTACGGCATTAAAAAATGCACCGTCCTTCGGGATTTCCCTGAAGGGGCAGAGGATGGCAAGACAAATTCTTGACAACATATCTTTTTTATTGTATAATAAACTATAAGTATATACTATATACGGGTGAAAAATAAAATTTGCGCGAGGTGACGGGGATGCAAAAGCTGATTTTGATTATTGAGGACGAAAAGCCGATTGTTGACATTTTGAAATTCAACTTAGAACGCGAAAATTATAAGGTTATCTATGCGCTGGACGGCGAGAGCGGTCTTTCGATGGCACTTACCAAGGCGCCGGATTTAATTCTTCTCGATGTGATGCTCCCCGGGATGGACGGCTTTGATGTATGCCGCCGCGTGCGCGAAAAAAGCCGCGTGCCGATTTTAATGCTCACGGCAAGAGATGAGGAGCTTGACAAGGTTCTCGGTCTTGAGATGGGGGCGGACGATTATATCACAAAGCCCTTTGGCGTGCGGGAGCTGATGGCCAGAGTAAAGGCGCATTTAAGAAGACTTGACGGGGCGGAAACGAAGACCGACGAGGTCATCCGCTTTGGCGATTTTTGTATTCTTTGCGACCGGTATGAAATCACGAAGGACGGCAAGGAAATTGAGCTTACCCTTCGTGAATTTGAACTGATTAAATTCCTCGCCCAGCAGCCGGGGCGAATTTTCACGCGTGAAAATCTCCTCGAGCAGGTGTGGGGCTATGAATATTTCGGCGAGGTGCGCACGGTGGATGTCACTATCCGCCGTCTGCGCGAGAAAATTGAAGAAAATCCGGCCGAGCCGCGCTATATTGTAACGAAGCGCGGCGTAGGCTATTATCTGAAGGCGAACTGATGTTTAAGAGTATTCAATGGAAAATCCTCACTGTTTTTCTCTTACTGGTCGTTTCCGTTATGCTGGTTATGGGGACCTTCCTCCTAAGCAGCATCAGCCAGTATTATCACGATGAATTCGGGACGCAGATGAAAAATACGGTCTTTACGGCCGACCTTACGGGGCAGCTGCGCACAGCCGCTGCCGCAGAGGAGCCACTCGCCGCTCTCCGCACGCTTCTCGATAGCTTTACGGGGCGTATGGGGATTGACTCCTACCGTAACTATTACATTCTCAGCGGGCAATCTGCCACCGTTTTGTATGCCTCGGACGGGGCACAGGAGGTAAACGCCACGCAGAATATTCTGACAGCCCTTTCGGGAAGGACGGGGGACGAGATAGACCGCCGCAGCGCGGTAATGGACTTTGCGTATCCGGTAAAGGCGGACGGGCGCGTTTTATACCTTGTGTATATCAGCGACAGCAAGGAAGAGCTGTACGCCATTATGGAAAACATCTTTGCCATTATCTTTTACGGACTTCTCCTTGGTCTTGCGCTGGCTGTATTTTTAGGTCTGATTCTGTCGCGTACCATCACCGCCCCGATTGCTTCCCTGAAAAAGCGTGCGGAAAAAATTGCCGCCGGCGATTTTGACAGTAAAATTGAGGTGCGGCATGCCGACGAAATCGGTGAGCTGACCGTCTCCTTCAACACGATGGCGGCGGAGCTGCAGCGCACACTTTCCGATATTGCCGCCGAAAAAAACAAGGTGGAAACTATCCTCGCCTTCATGGCGGACGGCGTTATGGCGTTTAGCCGTGACGGCAGTGTGATGCACATTAATCCCGCGGCGCAAAGGCTTCTTTCCTGCACCGAGGAGGGCGAGCCGTTTGATGCCCTGTTTGCCCGTATGGGGACAGGCCTTACCATGAACGCACTACTGTATCTGGAAACCGACAATACGGTAGAAAAAATACTGACCTTAGGCGACAGACACCTTCGCGCATACTTTGCAAAGCTGATGCCTGAAAAAGGGCCGGCAAGCGGTATTGTGGTGGTGCTGCAGGATATTACGGAGCAGCAGCGGCTTGACGAGTCGCGCCGCGAATTTGTGGCCAATGTGTCGCACGAATTGCGCACACCGCTGACGAATGTGAAAAGCTACGGCGAAACGCTCCTCGAGGCGGCGGAAGAAGGCAGCATGGAGAAGAATTTTCTGCATGTTATCTGCGGCGAGGCCGACAGGATGACGCGCCTTGTGCGTGACCTTCTGATGCTTTCCCAGCTGGACTACGGCCACGCCCTTCGCAAGGAGCCGTTCTCTCTGCCGGGGCTTGCGGAAAATGTGGTGGCGCGGCTTGGCCTTGAGGCGAAAAAGCGGCACCAGCAGCTCACCTTTATAAACCGCGCGCCCGAAATGCCGGCTGTAAACGGCGACCAGGACCGCATTGAGCAGGTTTTGGTGAACATTGTTTCCAACGCGATTAAATATACGCCCGAGCGTGGCACGGTGCAGGTGGAATGTGCCGCACGGCTGACGGAGGCGGTAGTCACGGTAACGGATGACGGAATCGGGATTCCCGAGGCCGACCTTCCCCGCATTTTTGAGCGGTTTTACCGCGTGGACAAGGCGCGAAGCCGCAAGATGGGCGGCACGGGACTGGGCCTTGCCATCGCGCGCGAAATTGTGGAGGCGCATGGCGGCCGTATCACGATAAAGAGCGGCAAGGGAAAGGGAACGACCGTCCGTATCCTTTTGCCGATTTACGGCGCACCGGAAACCGAGCAGGAATAAACGAGGACAGAGTTTGCGCTCTTTCAAAGGGGGCGCGGAGGTAAGTATGAATATATTGGCACTCGAGAGCGCGGCCTTGTCTGCCGGCGCGGCCGTACTTTGTGACGGCGTTTTAAAAAGTGAACAATTCGTCCATAATGGACTTACGCACTCCCAAACGCTTTTGCCGCTTGTGGATGCGGCGCTGAAAGAGGCCGGCGCATCCATCGGGGAAATCGACGCGGTGGCGATAAGCGCCGGGCCCGGCTCCTTTACCGGCGTGCGTATCGGCATGGGAACGGCGAAGGGCCTCGCGCTCGGGGCAGATATCCCGATGATTTTAGTACCCACCCTCCTGGCACTTGCCCACAATGTACAGGCGTATGAGGGTGTGATAGTACCGCTGATGGATGCCAGACGCGGCGAGGTGTACACGGCCACCTATCTTGCCAAAAACGGAAAAATAGAGGAAATTACGCCGATGCAGGCGCTTCCGCTCGCGGCGCTTTTGCCGCAGCTTGACACCGCAATTTTCGTTGGCGACGGCGCGGCCGTCCACCGCGAAAAAATCCTTGAGGTGATGGGGGAGCGCGCCCGCTTTGCGCCGCCGCAGCTGATGCAGCACAGGGCAGGCGCGGTGGCGGTGGCGGCGATGGCTCTGCCGACTGTTTCGCCCCACGAGGCGGCACCCTTGTATCTGCGCCTTTCGCAGGCGGAGCGCGAATATTTAGAGAAAAACGGAAAGGAAGAGTAGCATGCTTGTAATTGGAAGTGACCATGGCGGCTATACCTTAAAGGAGCATATTAAAACATTTCTCACGAGCGAGGGCATTCCCTTTTTTGATGTAGGATGCGACGGGGAAAGCTGCGACTATCCCGATATTGCGCGCGCGGCGGCGAAGGAAATCACGAGCGGCCGGTGCGAAAAGGGGATTCTCTGCTGCGGTACGGGCATCGGCATCAGTATTGCGGCCAATAAAGTGCGCGGCATACGGGCGGCGCTTGTGTCCGAGCCTGTATCGGCCAGCCTTGCCACAGAGCATAATAACGCCAATATTTTGTGCCTTGGCGGACGAACGATTGGCCCGGAGATGGGCACAGCGTGTGTCAGAGCCTGGCTTGGTGCAACCTTTTTGGGTGACCGCCACGCAAGAAGAGTGGCTAAAATAGAAGAATAAACCGACGGTAAAAATACGAGGGTGCCCCGAAAGCGGGCAAAGGAAGGAAGTTGGTACTATGAAATGTCCCTACTGTGATACGCAGGATAGTAAGGTCTTGGATTCCCGTCCCACCGAGGAGGGGGCATCCATCCGCCGCCGCCGCGAATGTCTGGCGTGCAAGAGGCGGTTTACCACCTACGAGAAAATCGAAGGCGTACCCATTATGGTTATCAAAAAGGATAAGGGAAGAGAGCCGTTTGACAGGGAGAAGCTCCTCGGCGGCATTGTAAAGGCTTGCGAAAAGCGCCCTGTATCGGTGGAAATCATGGAAAACATGGTATCAACCATCGAAAACATTATCCAGAATTCTCTGGACAGGGAAATCACCTCCTCCCGCATCGGCGACCTTGTGATGGAACAGCTCAAAGGCATTGACGAGGTGGCGTATGTGCGCTTTGCCTCGGTTTACAGACAATTTAAGGATATCAATACATTTATGCAGGAGCTTCGTAAGCTGCTGACAGAAAAATAAAGGAGCTATCAGAATGACAAAAGTAAGAACGCGTTTTGCGCCCAGTCCCACAGGCTATATGCACATCGGCAATCTGCGCACCGCCCTGTATGCGTACCTGCTGGCGAAATCCAAAGGGGGCGACTTTATTCTCCGCATTGAGGATACGGACAGGGAGAGATATGTAGACGGTGCGGTGGATTTGATTTACCACACGCTGGCCGAAACCGGCCTTGTCCACGACGAGGGGCCGGATGTCGGCGGCGAATTTGGCCCGTATGTGCAAAGCGAGCGGATGGGCATTTACAAAAAATATGCCGAGGAGCTTGTAGAGCGCGGCGGCGCCTACTACTGCTTCTGCACAAAGGAACGGCTGGACGAGCTTCGCCAGAAGCAGGAAGCGCTGAAAATCCCGTCCAAATATGACGGCCGCTGTGCCTCTCTTTCGAAGGAAGAGGTGATGGCGCGTATCGCCGCAGGCGAGCCGTATGTTATCCGCCAGAAAATCCCGAAGGAGGGGACAACTTCCTTTGACGATGCGGTATTCGGCACGATTTCGGCACCGAACGAAACGCTGGACGATGCGATTTTGTTAAAGTCCGACGGGATGCCCACCTATAACTTCGCCAATGTTATTGACGACCATCTCATGGGCATTACCCATGTCGTGCGCGGAAGCGAATACCTTTCCTCCACGCCGAAATACAATCTTTTGTATCAGGCGTTCGGCTGGGAAATTCCCGAGTACATTCATTGCAGCGCCATTATGAAGGACGCGCACAAAAAGCTTTCCAAGCGCGAGGGCGATGCGTCCTATGCCGATTTCATTGAAAAGGGCTACCTGAAAGATGCGGTGCTTAACTACATTGCGCTTCTCGGCTGGAGCCCCGGTGACGAGCGCGAGGTCATGAGCCTTGCCGACATGATAAACCTTTTCGATGTAAAGGGTATCAGCAAATCGCCGGCTATTTTTGATGAGGCCAAGCTTCGCTGGCTCAATGGCGAATATATCCGCGCACTTTCGCCCGAGGCATTTCACGAGATGGCAAAGCCGTACTATGAAAAGTGCATCCATACGGATGTAGACCTTGTCATGCTCAGCAGCGTACTCCAGCAGCGCACCGAAAGACTTTGTGATATCGAGGAGCAGGTGGACTTTATCGATGCACTGCCCGAATACGACAAGGAGCTTTACTGCCATAAGAAAATGAAAACCGACACCGAAAATTCCCTGACCTCGCTCCGGGCTATTTTGCCGCTCCTGCAGGAGATAGAGGACTGGACAAAGGACAACTTACACGACGCGCTCTTAGGTCTGGCACAAAAAATGGAGGTTAAAAACGGCATTATTTTATGGCCGCTCCGTACCGCCCTTTCCGGCAAGGCCTTTACCCCCGGCGGCGGAATTGAGCTTGCGGCCATACTCGGCAAGGCGGAAAGTCTCCGCCGGATTGAGAAGGGCATAGCAAAGCTTTGCGCCGAATAAGGAGGATATTATGGAAGATTTACAGCTCCGAAAAACGATGGGCGGCTATAAGCGGGAGGATGTAGTCCTGTATATAGAGTCGCTGGTGAAAAAATACGAGGACCTTCTGGAGGAGGAGAAGGAAGAAACCCGCGCCGCACGCGCAGAGGCGGAGGCGGCGATGCAGGAAAACGCGGTGCTCTCGCAAAAGCTCCGTGCGCTGGAGGCGGAGCGCGATTCTGTGTCCCGTGCGGTGATTTCTGCCCAGCGGGAGGCCGATAAAATTTTGGCCGATGCCGAGGAGAAGGGCGCGGCTCTTGTGCAGGAAAAGGAACAGGAGGCAATCCGTACGGAAGAACGGATTGCAGCTCTGCGCTCGGAAATTCATACCCTGCGTCTGTCTGCAACAGCGGCCCTTCGCCGATACGAGAAGAGCCTTACAGAGCTTGTGCCGGAGGGCGCAGAGGAAGAATAGGAGGAAACACTTTTTGGCAAAAGGCTTGACAGTTTGCAAAAAAAATGTTACAATAGTAACTGGTGGAATTTTATCCCTACAAAACTATACATAATCAAAAAATAAGGAGGTGGTAGCTTTATGGCACAAATAGGAATTGGTCTTGCCGTCGGTCTTGTTTTAGCCGTCATAGCCGCTCTCGTTTCGTTCCGCATGGGCATTGCGCACCGTAAAAAGGAAGCAGAGGCGAAGATTGGCAGCGCAGAAGAAGAAGCAAAGCGTATCATAGCAGCGGCGCACAAAGCAGCAGAAGGCAAAAAACGGGAAATGCTGGTAGAGGCCAAAGAGGAAATTCACAAAAACCGCGTTGAATACGAAAAAGAAGTACGAGAACGCAGAAGCGAAATCAATCGTCAGGAACGCCGTATTCAGCAAAAGGAAGAAACGCTGGATAAGAAGACGGAAGCCTTTGAACAAAAAGAAGAACAGCTGGCCAAAAGAAATCGCGAGCTGGATGTGCAGAAGGAAGAAGTCCGCAAGCTGAAAGAAACGCAGATTGAGCTGCTGGAGAAAATTTCAGGGCTGACCGCAGAGGAAGCGAAGGAATATCTCCTCAAAAACATTGAAAGCGAAGTTCGTCACGAAACAGCCATGCTGATTAAGGAAATCGAAACAGAGGCAAAAGAAGAGGCGGACAAGCGTGCAAAGAACATTCTGGGTCTTGCTATCCAGAAATGCGCCGCAGACCATGTGGCAGAAACAACCGTATCGGTGGTACCGCTACCCAGTGAGGACATGAAGGGACGCATAATCGGGCGCGAAGGCAGAAACATTCGCACCCTGGAAACCCTGACGGGTATAGATTTGATTATCGACGATACGCCGGAGGCCGTTATCCTTTCCGGCTTTGACCCTATAAGACGCGAGATTGCCCGCGTAGCGCTTGAAAAGCTGATAGTGGACGGACGGATTCACCCCGCCCGCATCGAGGAAATGGTGGAGCGCGCCAAGAAAGAAGTGGAAGCAACCATCAAGCAGGAAGGCGAACAGGCTACCTTTGAAACAGGGGTACACGGTTTGCACCCCGAAATTATCAAGCTTTTAGGTAAACTGCATTTCCGTACAAGCTACGGGCAGAATGTACTGCGGCATGCGATTGAGGTGTCCCATCTTTCCGGTCTTTTAGCCGGTGAGCTTGGTGCCGATGTCATGCTCGCGAAAAGAGCCGGTCTTCTGCACGATATCGGTAAGGCGGTAGACCATGAAATGGAAGGCACGCATGTAAGCATTGGCGTAGATATTGCCAAGAAGTACAAGGAAAATCAGGAAGTTATCCATGCCATTCACGCCCACCATGGCGATGTGGAGGCGACGACGCTGGTGGCCTCCATCGTACAGGCGGCAGATGCTATCAGTGCGGCGCGCCCCGGAGCCAGAAGGGAAAACATCGAAACCTACATCAAGCGGCTTGAAAAGCTGGAGGAAATTGCCGATTCCTTCAAGGGTGTAGATAAGTCCTATGCCATTCAGGCAGGCCGCGAAATCCGCATTATGGTAAAACCCGAAGCGGTGAACGATGATGACGCCATCATTTTGGCACGGGATATTGTAAAGCGCATTGAAGGCGAGCTGCAGTATCCGGGTCAGATTAAGGTGAATGTCATCCGCGAAACACGCGCGGTAGATTACGCAAAATAAAAATGAGGAAGCGTAAACCTTCTGGTTTAGGCTTCCTTTTTTACGGCATAAAAAAGGAGTGACTCCGAATTTCTCAATTTATTCGGAGTCACTCCCGTTCGTTCTTGATATCTAACATCCTTGATTAACCTCGCTTTCCCCAATTTCCTTCTGCATGTTTATCGCCGAATTGTCGCCCCTTTCTGTGCTACCGAAAAATCTTGACCTCTTTTTGCAGCAGAAGGATGAACCCTGGTCGGACAACGAAACGCGTAGAGGGAGTTTGCCTTTTGGGTATGTGCCTTTTGTACTTTTGGCCAATTCTTTTTAGAACATTGGTCTGTACCTCCTCTTCTTGTCTTTAGTATAGCACAAAGAAATTTCTTTTACAATAGGCAAAATCACAGAAGATTTTTCCCATTTTTTAGGCAAAAAAGAGAAATTTAAAAACACTATTTACAAAAGGCCGCGGCCTGTGATATAATAAAACTGTTGGGGCTTTGGAAAGCCCATCATTTTTGCGGGAAGAGGAGATAACCATGAAGAAAATCTATGAAGGAAAAACAAAAGATGTATTTAGTCTCGAAAACGGCAATGTGCTGCTGAAATTCAAGGATGATTGCACGGGTAAGGATGGCGTATTTGACCCCGGTGAAAATACAGTTGGCCTGAAAATCGAGGGCATTGGCAAAGCAAACCTGCGCACCTCCGTTTACTATTTCAATTTACTGAAGGAAGCCGGCATCAAAACGCACTATGTAAGCGCTGATGTCGAAAATGCCACGATGGAGGTTCTGCCCGGCAAGGTGTTCGGCCATGGCCTGGAGGTTATCTGCCGTCTGGTAGCTACCGGCAGCTTTATCCGCCGCTACGGTGAATACATCGCCGACGGCACACGCCTTGAAGGTGGCTATGTGGAATGTACCTTCAAAAACGATGAAAAGGGAGACCCGCTGGTAACGGCCGAAGGGCTTGACGCTTTGGGTGTTATGTCCCCCGAGATGTTTGCCAGCATGAAGGAGCAGACCTTAAAAATCACGAAAATCGTAGCAGACGACCTCAAAACCATCGGCCTCGACCTTTGGGATATCAAGTTTGAGTTTGGCTATAACAATGACGAGGTTATTTTGATTGACGAGATTGCCTCCGGCAACATGCGCGTATATAAGGATGGCGAAATCGTAAATCCCGTGGAGCTGACAAAGCTGATTTTAAACCGCTAACCCGAAGGTCTGTGACAAAATGCTGTGTCACAGACCTTTTTGATATAGGGGAGGGAAACCATGAAAAGAGGTTTAAGTGTTTGCCTTACGGTACTTTTGCTAAGTCTTGCTTTGACGCCTGTGGCAGCGGAGGAGACGGCCGTGTATATAGACGGCGTGCCCGTGGCCTTCACCCCGGATTCCGGCTATCCTTTTATACAAGGCGGGCGAACGCTTGTGCCGCTTCGCGTCACCATGGAAAGCTTTGGGGCGGAGGTGGCGTGGGAGGCCGATACAAAAACGGCGATTGTCCGCAAGGACACGACTACTGTCCGCTGCAAAATCGATGAGGCCTGTATTTACAGGAATAATGTAAAAATCCCCAACGATGCGGCGGCCGCACTTGTCGGCGGCCGGACATACCTACCCATCCGCGCCGTTTTAGAGGCTTTTGGCGCGGAGGTTTTGTGGGACGGGGCGGTGCGCGTCACAAGCCCCGGCGGCGAGGCCTACATTTACGAGGTGGAAAACACCCCGAGTGTCACCACCAACTTCTGGGGCAAGTGGAACGATGCGCTCGGTGCTAAGGCGGCAGGCGATTATGCCGGCGCCATCACGAAAATCAGCGCCATTGCCAAGGCCTTTCTGGCGGAGAATACCAGCGCCAGCGACGCGATGCTTTTCAAGCATCTCGGCGAATGTCATGCCGCGCTTTGTGACTATACCCGCGCCTCGGCCTGCTTTAAGAGAGAGGCATATTACTGGAGCCTGACGCCCGGCATGGAGGAAAGCCGGATTGACGCCGAGCGCCGCAGCCGTCTGATTAAAACAAATACGCAGCTGTATATCCGCACTACCGATAAGGAAATGGGCGGACGAATTTATTTCGGCGCGCCGCATGAGCCGGAGGGGGGTGTGTACCTCGGGGCATACGCCGAAGGGGATACGAATATTTACAATCCCTTTGACCCGACCCGCTTTTACATGGATACCTTCCCGCACCTTGTGGAAAAGGATATGGCGGCCTACCTCCTTTATCTGCCCTACGGCCAGAGCGTAACAACCTATCAGAGCCATATTGACAAGGCGATAGAGAAAAACAAGATTTTGCAGATTGCACTGGAGCCGCATGGCGGTCTTGCTGCGGTCAATGGCACAGATGGGTATCTTGTGCGGCTGGCACAGGATATGCAAAACAGCGGTTGCCGTATGATGCTCCGCTTTGCGGGCGAAATGAACGATACCACCTCGCGGTGGTTTACGACCGACACGGCCTCGTACATCACGGCGTTTCGCACCGTCGCGGATATTTTCCACACCTACGCGCCGGATGTGCCGGTCATCTGGGCGCCGAACTTCTATCCGCCCGATACGATGGACGATTATTATCCGGGCGATGCGTATGTGGACTATGTGGGCATTTCGTCCTACATGATGCACCAGCCTATTACCGACCCGATGGGCCAGGGCGTGGACCGAAGCCGCTGGAGCAATCAGCTGGACACGATTTACGCGCTGTACGGGCACAAAAAGCCGATTATGGTTGTGGAGGGCGGCGCGTCGTACATGGACTATGACACATGGGCAGACATTACGCCGTTTGCCGCGCGCCAGACACAGGATTTTTACACCTATCTGCCCATTAAATATCCGAATGTAAAGCTATGCTTTGTCTTTAATTCCAACAGAGAAAGACAAAAGTTTTCGCTCTCCGCAAACCCCGAATATCTGGCGGCCTATAAGGCCGGCATCGCCTCCGACCTTTTGCTCGGAGACGGCGCCACAGCTCCATATCAGTACGATTATTATGAGCTTGGAAACAATGTCCGCATAAAGGGCGAGAGGACGGAGCTTTGCAGCTATGTCACCACGCCCGAGAACGCCACCGCCTATGTCGTCTATTCCATAAACGGGGTGGACCTCGGCACGGCTTATGACGCACCCTATGCCGTCCCGGCAGATTTCTCCGGTTATCAGGGCCAGCGCATAAATATCACCGTCCGCGCTTTCAACCAAAATCACATGCTCACCAACACATATACCGTGGCGGTAGATGTGCAATAACAAAACCCCCTGTCTATGGCGAATTTTCGCCGTGGACAGGGGGTTCTGTTTGCGCAGAATAGCTTATAATATCTGTTTAGCGGTCCTTCCAAAACAAGAGCACACATTAAACAAGAAAGACTGTTATATAACAGTCTTAATCATTATCAACATCGACTAATTTATGGATGGGAACACCCAACACCCGGCTTATCTTGAAAAGAGATTTTAAAGAAGGAACATAGGGGGCAGAAGGGCCTTCCAGTTGCGAAATAAAGTTTAACGACATACCGCTTCCCTCGCTTAACTGCTCTTGGGTCATATTGGCAAGTCTTCTGTAATAACCAACCTTCAACCCGACTTTTATGATAAACATTTGATATTCCTTTTCATTGTAATAGTCCATAAAAACACCCATTTACACAAATATTTTATATACATAATTATAAACTATTTACAAATAGAATATTATTATGTATAATAAAATAAAACTTCCGTGTAAAAGAAGTTTTGAAATATATATAATGCAAGGTGTTTTTATGGCAGATAAAAAAAGGTGTTGTTTCGCAGGTCATCGTGATATATGGGACAGCGGAGCAGAAGAAAGAATAAAAAAGGTTGCAGAAGATTTGATAGTGAAGCATAATGTCAAAGAGTTTTGGGTTGGCAATTACGGAAGATTTGATGGTTGTTCGGCATCTGTTATAAGGGAACTGCAAAAAACTTATACGGATATAGAGTTGGATTTGGTTATACCTTATTTTACAAAAAGCATAAATGAAGACAAAGAATTTTACTATAAAAAGTGTGATACAATTCTGGTGGCCGACATACCGGAAAACACGCCTAAAAGATTTCATATAACCAAAGCAAATGAATATATGGTTAATAATTCTAACTTTTTAATATGCTATATACAAAGGCCTTGGGGCGGAGCAATGACAACCTACAAATATGCCAAAAGAAAGAAATTGCAGATTTTTAATGTGGCAGAACGGCCAATAGAAGAATAATGAAAGGGACTGTCAATTAATTCGGCAAATTAATTGACAGTCCCTTTAAAACTCTTGCAAAGCAAGAAACATAATTTTATGTGCCTTTAAGCATTAACCGAAATATCTCTTCAGAAGCCCCTCAAATGCCTTGCCGTGCCGAGCTTCACAATGGGAATTGTTCACAGAATCCTATTAAAATCAAGTGTTCTGCAATTTTTCTCTCATTTTGCCCACCAACTGCCCACCTTTTCTTTGTGCCCACCATTTGTCAAAAAAGGGTTTTTTATTTAGATTTGTTGACAATTATCTGCATTTATGGTACAGTAAAATATGTAAAATAGTTTTGGAGGTATGCGATATGGGAAAATATTGTTCTAATTGTGGGACAGAATTAAAAGAGAATGCAGATGTTTGTTTATCTTGCGGTCAATTAATTAATACTAATACCAATGCAACCAGCAAAGAAGGAAAAGGATTGGCTACAGTTTCAGTAGTTTTTGGTTCATTGGGTTTTTACCCTTTGCTTATAATTGGTTCAATTGTAGGTCTTATTACAAGTATAATAGGTATAAAAAGTTCTAAAAACCAATACAAAGGTCGCTCTAAAATTGGTTTAGGTTTGTCAATAGGATCATTGTCTTTTTGGATTTTATATTTTATAATATTTGCAATAATACTTGCTTGTACTAATTAAATATCACAATATAACGGGTTGAGCGATGCTCAACCCGTTATGTTTTTATCTTATTTAAAGTATCTCTTCAAAAGTCCCTCAAAAGCCTTGCCATGCCTCGCCTC
>JAZSLT010000020.1:0-24050 GCA_045535515.1 Clostridia bacterium
TTTGCGCTTTTGGAAAAAGGCTATCACATCGCCCATATAGACACGATAGAGAGATACTGCCCCGATAGCACAACAGAGGCACAGGCGGCTTTTGTAGATTTCGTGCATGAGAAATACGGTCTTTCCGCAAAGTGTGTGCCGATTGGCATGAGCTGCGGCGGTCTGCAGGCTATTTATCTGGGCGCTAAATTCCCGGAGAAGGTTTCCTGTATGTTCATGGACGCACCGCTTGTCAATTTCCTTTCCTGTCCCTTTGGACTGGGGCAGCGCGACCGCGCGCCGCAGGAAGTAATTGAGGAGTTTATCCGCGCAAGAGGGGTGGATGAAATCGGTATCCTGAGCTTTCGCGAGCATCCCCTCGACTACATACCGCAGCTGGTAAAAAATAATATTCCGTTGGTTCTGGTTTTGGGTGGCGACGATATGACGGTGCCTTTTGAAGAAAACGCAAAGCCGCTTATCGAAGCTTACGAAAAGGCCGGCGCAATTCTCGAAACACATATTGTGCCCGGCAGAGTGCATCATCCGCACGGACTGGAAGACCCCACGCCCGTCGTAGAATTTATTGAGAAGTACGCGGAATAATCTTGTTTCTTTGCGGCATTATCAAATTTTATAATTTTTTATAAAAATGCTTGACAAAGGAAGAAAACTGTGGTATTATACCAAGGTAGCAAGCAGGGCATAGCCCTCACCGTATCGTTTAAAAGCACGCATACGGTTGATATTCACCGGAATCAAAGGCGGTATTGCTTGCGCGATGCCGCTTTTTTATATTTTTTGGGAGGTGCTGTTTATCAGTAAGGAAGTTATGATCAATGAGGATATCCGTGACAAGGAGGTTCGTCTCATTGACAGCGACGGGTCACAGCTTGGCATTGTAAACGCCAAGGAGGCACAGAAAATTGCATACGAGAAAAATATGGACCTAGTAAAGATTGCACCCCAGGCCAATCCCCCCGTGTGTAAGATTATGGATTATGGCAAGTACAAGTTTGAGGCTGCTAAGAAAGAAAAAGAAGCCCGAAAGAATCAAAAGGTAGTTGCTTTGAAAGAAGTGCGGCTTTCTCCGTCGATTGACGACCATGATTTTCAGACAAAAGCCCGAAATGCTATTAAATTCTTATCGTCCGGTGACAAGGTGAAGGTGAGCGTTCGTTTCCGCGGTAGAGAACTGCATCACGCCTCGCTGGGAGAAGAAATTTTGAAGCGATTTGCCGAAACGGTAAGTGAAGTGGGAACGGTCGATAAGCTGCCGAAGCTCGAAGGTCGGAGCATGACCATGTTTATACTGCCCAAAAACTGATTGAAAGCCAACCGGCTTTAAATATATCACTAAGAAAAGGAGAGAATAACATGCCGAAGTTAAAGACGCACAGAGGTGCGGCGAAACGATTTAGCCTTACAAAATCCGGCAAGGTAAAGAGAGGAAAGGCATACAAAAGTCATATTTTAAACAAGAAGTCCACAAAGCGTAAGAGAAGACTTCGCAAGACAGCATATGCATCTATTCCCAATGCTGTAACGATTAAGAAGCTTATACCGTATAAATAATAGGAGGAGAAGCATATGGCACGCGTAAAAGGCGCTTTAAGCACAAGAAAAAGACGGAAGAAAATTTTAAAGCTGGCAAAAGGATACAGAGGACATAAGTCTAAGAATTTCCGCGTAGCAAATCAAGCGGTTATGAAGTCGCTCGTTTATGCCTACATAGGCAGAAAGCAGAAGAAACGCGATTTCAGAAGACTTTGGATTACCCGTATTTCTGCAGCGGCAAAAATGAACGGAATCAATTACTCTCAGCTCATGAATGGACTTAAGAAGGCAGGCATTGAAATCAATCGCAAGATGCTTTCTGAAATCGCTATTTATGACGCAGATGCCTTCAAGGCTCTGGTAGAAAAAGCAAAGGCAAGCTTATAAAAACCATAAAGCTGCTGCAAAGAGATGTTATATCTGACTTTGCGGCGGCTTTTTTCGTAGGAAATAAAGGCGGAGAAGGAAAAGTATGATAGAAATCACCAGCGCAGAAAACAAGGTTTTTAAACACATCCGAAAACTATATACAGGTACATACAGGGAAAAGTGCGGCGAAACAATCCTGGAGGGCGAACGCCTTGTGACCGACTCTGCCGCCTACGGGGGCAAGCTTTCCGCGGTATTCGTGCGTGAGAATTACACCGGAAGAGTGCCGGAATGTTCCCGCATCTACACATTATCGCAAAAGCTGTTCGATTCCCTCGCAGAAACGAAAACGCCGCAAGGCATATTGGCAACAGCCTGTGCAGAATTTGCGGCTGTAGAAAGTGTTTTTCGCGGCGGACTTGTTGTTGTGTGCGACCGCGTACAAGACCCCGGCAATCTCGGTACCATTTTCAGAACGGCACATGCAGTGGGCGCCGACGGGGTGGTGCTGATTCGCGGATGTGCGGACCCGTTTTCACCCAAAACCGTCCGGTCCTCCATGGGTTCTGTTTTTGCCTTGCCGGTATGTATGGCCGATACCCTTCCTGCGGAAAAAGGCTACCAAACCTTCTGCGGCACACTTTCCGAAAAAGCCGTGCCCTTATATAGCGTTTCTTTCCCACGGGCAACCATGCTTATATTAGGGAATGAAGCCAATGGGGCAAGCGAGGCGGTTATAAATGCTGCAGAAAATCATGTGATACTGCCCATGCCGGGCGGCGCAGAATCCCTGAATGTAGCGGCGGCCGGGGCGGCTATGATGTATGAGTATTTGAGGCAGGTGGAATATGTATAATGATTTTGCCGGTATATATGACCGCGTAATGCAGGATACCCCGTATGATGCGTGGGTTTCCTATTATCAATCTGTTTTTGAAAAGTTTGGTAAAACCCCGGCCCTCGTGCTGGATATGGGGTGCGGAACAGGGAACATTACAACACGCATGGCGGCGGCCGGATACGATATGATTGGACTTGATGCCTCTGTGGAAATGCTTTCCTGTGCCAGAGAAAAAAACAGCGATATTCTGTATTTGCATATGGATATGACAGATTTTGAGCTGTATGGCACCGTAGATGCCATTGTCAGCGCACTCGATTGTGTGAACTATGTCACGGAGGATATTGACAAACTTTTTGCGTTGGTATATAATTATTTAAATCCGGGCGGACTTTTTATTTTTGATATTAACAGCGAGTATAAGCTTCGTCATTTGTTCGGAAACGAAACGATACTTTGTCATGACGAAGATGTATTTTACACTTGGGAAAACGAAATAGATGGCGATTTCTGTCATTTTTATATTACTTTTTTCATGAAAGAGGAAGATGGTCGGTATACAAGATGCGACGAGGTGCAAACCCAAAGAATATACACCATAAAAGAACTGAAAACCGCGGCCGAGAAGGCCGGGCTTTCCGTTTTGGGTGTATATGACAATCTTTCCTTTGATGCGCCGCAGGAAGAAAGCGAGCGGATATTTTTTGTTGTAGGTAAGGAGAACTGATTTGCAGGTTATCGTAATTGGTGGCGGCCCGGCCGGTATGATGGCGGCAGGGATAGCGGCAGAGGCGGGCGCGACCGTATATTTGGCAGAAAAGAATACAAGGCTTGGGAAAAAACTGCGGATTACCGGAAAAGGCAGATGCAATCTGACCAATGCCTGTACCTATGAGGAATTAATTGGCAATGTAGTGAAAAACCCGAGATTTTTATATAGTGCCTTTCGTAATTTTTCCAATACGGACCTTATGCGTTTTATGGAAGAGCGCGGCGTGCCGTTGAAAACGGAACGGGGCGGCCGCGTGTTTCCGCAAAGCGATAAGGCGGAAGATGTAATTGCGGCACTTGGAAAATGGATTCGCGAGAAGGGTGTTCGCGTGGTAAATGCCAAGGCGGAAAGGCTCGTGGTTCGCGACAATAAGGTTTGCGGCGTATTTTTCGGAGAAAAGGGCGTGCGCGCCGATGTGGTTGTTTTGGCCACCGGCGGACAAAGCTATCCGCAGACCGGCTCTACGGGGGATGGCTATCGCATGGCCGAGGCAGTGGGGCATACCGTTGTGACGCCAAAGCCTTCTCTTGTACCCTTAGTTTGTAAGGAAAGGTATAACCTTGCAGGCCTTAGCCTCAAAAATATAGAATTATCCGTTTTTACAGGCGAAAAGTGCGTGTATAAGGAGTTTGGCGAAATGCTCTTTACACATGACGGCATTTCCGGCCCCTTAGTGCTGAGCGCCAGCGCGCATATGAAAAAGGAAGGAACATACACAGCTTATATTGATTTGAAGCCTGCGCTTTCAGAAGAGATGCTCGACAAACGGATTGTCAGAGATTTTGAAAAATATGCCAAAAAGGATTTTTTGCATGCACTTGACGATTTGCTGCCCCAGAGGCTGATTGATGCCGTAATTGAAAAAACGAATATTCCGCCCCATAAAAAAACGGGATTGCTTACAAAAACGGAAAGGCAAGAGGTTTTAAAGGTGCTCAAAGGCTTTTCGCTGACGGTGACAGGCTTTCGCCCTATAGCAGAAGCCATTGTTACCTCGGGTGGCATAAAAACGGAAGAGATAAATCCTAAAACCATGGAAAGTAAGCGCATAGATGGCTTGTATTTTGCGGGCGAGATTATAGATGTAGACGCGTATACCGGCGGATTCAATTTGCAGATTGCCTTTTCCACAGGCTTTGCGGCAGGAAAAGCAATAGGGGAAAGAGGGGAAACAGAATGAACGGAAGTAAGGAAGTGGCTGCCTGCGCTGTACAGATGGCGATGACAAAAGACCGTGAAAGCGAACAGAAGCTGAAGGCGGAATATGCGGAAATTGGCATTTTGGCGGCCGCGGCGGATTTTGGCGGCGAGTTTATCACCTCGGTAAATAAGATAATTGAAAGAACGGTTGTCGCCGCGAGACGGGAAGGTCTCATCGGCACCAGCCATAGTGACGAAGGCGCTGTTGCGGGAGCTGCCAGAGAAGCCGTTTCCCAGATTGTAACAAAAGCAATAGGCCTCAATGTCGGCGGAAAAATCGGGATAGCCAGAAGTGGTGAGCATATTTGCGTTTGCATGTTTTTTGGCATCGGCCTTTTACATTTGAACGAAATGGCCATCGGACTTGGACATCGCGCAGTTTAAGGAGGAAATATGAAGGATTATATTATTCGGGCCGTAACGGCTGATGGTGCCGTTCGCGCTTCGGCCGCCGTTACAACTAACATGGTAAACGAAGCACATAAAATTCATAATACTACGCCTACGGCAACGGCGGCTTTGGGAAGACTCCTGACCGCGTGTTCTATTATGAGCGATATGATGAAGGGTGAAAAAGACAGCCTGACGCTGCAGATAGATGGCGGCGGACCTATCGGCAAGCTGATTGCGGTAGGAGATAGCAAGGCAAATGTGAAGGGGTATGTACAAAACCCTTCTGTAGAGCTTCCGCTTAAAAATGAGAAGCTGGATGTCGGCGGCGCCGTTGGCGCTGACGGAACACTTGGTATTATCCGTGATTATGGTCTGAAAGAGCCGTATATGGGCCATGTTAAGCTTTGCACGGGCGAAATCGGGGACGATATTGCCCTCTACTATGCGCGCAGCGAGCAAATCCCTTCTGTGGTGGCGCTTGGCGTTTTGGTGGACAGGGATTATTCTGTAAAAGCGGCCGGCGGCATGATACTGCAGGTAATGCCGGAGGCTACAGATGAACAGATTACCCAGTTGGAGGCCATGGTAAAGGAAATGCCGGCTATTACAACTATGCTGGAGGACGGGGCAACACCGGAGGACATACTGGCGTTTGCGCTTCGCGATTTTTCGTCCTACACTTTTGAAACAGCGGAAACTGCTTACGCGTGTGACTGCTCCCGAGAAAGAATTGAACGCGCGGTAAGAAGCCTCGGCAAGACAGAAATTCAGGATATTATCGAAAAACAGGTGCAGGCAGAGCTTACCTGCCATTTTTGCCAGAAAAAATATGTGGTAAGCAAAGAAGAGCTGGAGGCTATGCTGGCGGAATAATCCCGGAGGACATGCACAGGATGCACACACTTTTTATACCATAGTAGGTGAAAGGAGTTGTGTGTATGAAAGACAAGCATATGTTCGCAGGGGTAAACACGCCGCGAGGATTTTTTTCGAGATTTGACCAGATTATGCCGGAGAGCGCGGACGGCAGAAAGATTTTCATAAAGGGCGGCCCGGGAATGGGGAAGTCTACTCTCATGAAAAAAATCATGCAGCGCGCAAAGGAAGAAGGGCTTTGGTGCGAGGTGTTCCATTGTGCTTCTGACCCTTCGTCCATAGACGGTGTCCATATTCCGGCGCTGAAAACAGCCGTTTTGGATGCCACCGCTCCGCATAACTGCGACCCCATGTATCCTTGCATTGGCGGCGAACTTTTGGATGTTTCCCGCTTTGTGCAGAAAGATAAGCTGGCAGAGGTTTCGGAAGAGATTGCTTTTCAGACGGCGCGAAAAAAGAGGAATTTTGCAAAAGGATATCAGTATCTGGCGGCTGCCTTGCCACTACTTCGGCAAACGGAGGCAGAGCATGGGGAAAACGCGGACATACGCAGCATTTATGCAAGGGCCGAAACACTTGGTGAGCGTGTTTTAGGTGTATCCACTAAGGCGGGAAAAGGGGAGAAAAGGTCTCTTTTTATCAGTGCCATCACCTCGGAAGGGTTTGTGAATTTCGCAGATACCGTTTTTCGTGGTACTACCTGCATTGCACTTAGCGGAAACTTTGGGGGTGCCTTGTTTATCCGGCGTTTTTTGGAAATTGCCACAATGCGTGGCTTTTCCCCGATGGTTTTTTATTGCCCTATGCGGCCGGATGAAAAGCCGGAGCATCTCTATATTCCCGAGCTTAACTTTTCCCTTACAACACAAGGCTATTATGTGAAGGCGGAAGCCAAAGAGGTAATCGACCTTTCTGCTTATGCACCTTCGTCCACTCAGATAAGTGAATGTTTCCTGCAGGCCGGTGCACTTATGCAACGCGCTGTCGATGCCTTCGCGGAGGCCAAAACTGCGCATGCCTTTGTGGAGGCCTGTTATATTCCGGCGATGGATTTCGCGGCTTTAGAAAAAAAGGAAGAAGAGCTGATAAATTCTATTTTCTAAGAGGAGAATGTCCTATGCGAGTTTGCCAAATTACAGAAATACTGGAAAAATATGCGCCACCGGAGCTGGCCTCTTCGTATGATAATGTAGGCCTTATTTTGGGCGATAAAGAAAAAGAGGTTACCACCGTGCTCCTTACCCTGGATGTGGATTTAGAGGTGGCGAAGGAGGCAAAAGCGCTGGGCGCCGAACTGATTATCAGTCACCATCCCATGCTGTTTCATCCGATGAAAAGCATCACGACCGACACACCGGAAGGAAACTGTATTTTATATCTGGCCGAAAACAAAATTGCCGTTTTTTCTGCCCACACAAATCTGGACAGCGCACCGGGAGGCCTAAATGACCTCGCGGCACAGTTCTTAAACTTAGAAAACACCATGCCTCTGGATACAGAAGAAGGGGCAGGCATCGGGAGAATCGGCGCATTGCCGACCGCGATGTCTTTAGAACGGCTTGCGGCGGAAATTCGTTCCCTATATCGTCTTCCTTTTATCCGCTTTGTGGGCGACGGGAAGAAGGTCATCCGGAAAGTGGCGCTTTGCACCGGTAGCGGTGGCGACTTGATAACGCAGGCTAAAGCGAAGGGGGCTGATGCGTATATTACGGGCGACATTAAATACAGCGTCGCACGCGAGGCGGAAGCTTCGGGTCTTGCCATGGTGGAGCTTGGTCATTATGAGAGCGAATATATTGCAGTAGATTTACTGGAGAAGATTATCACGCACTACGGGAACGCGCCGGTTGTTCTGCACAAATCCCGCGCCAACAAAAATGTCTTTAGAACTTTGTAAAAAAGTCCCCACGCCACAAAAGATGGTGCGGGGCTTTTTTAAAAAAGTGCATTTTTGGACATATTTGTAATATTTTCTTTCGAATAGGCTGTTTTACGCACGGGAAAAACATTTTTTTGAAAAAGGTGTTGACATCCAAAAAAATCGTGGTATAATTATAAAATATTGATTGGAGGGATACGCATGTCCTATGTAAAAGATACAATAGCAAATCTTATAAGCCGAAATCCCGGTGAAAAAGAGTTTCATCAGGCAACAGAAGAAGTTTTGCTTTCGCTGGAAACGATTATGGAGCAAAATCCGCAGTATGAAAAGGCGGGGCTTCTGGAAAGATTGGTTGAGCCGGAAAGGCAGATTATATTCCGCGTACCGTGGATGGACGATAATGGCAAGGTTCATGTCAATCGCGGCTATCGCGTGCAATTTAACAGCTCTATCGGCCCGTACAAGGGCGGCCTTCGCTTTCACCCCTCTGTTAACCTTGGCATTGTCAAATTCCTGGGTTTTGAACAAATTTTCAAAAATTCCCTTACGGACCTTCCGATTGGCGGCGGTAAGGGTGGTTCGGACTTTGACCCAAAAGGTAAGTCTGAACGCGAGATTATGACATTTTGCCAAAGCTATATGACGGAGCTTTATAAATATGTTGGTCCCGACATGGATGTTCCTGCCGGCGATATTGGTGTAGGTGCGCGGGAAATTGGTTATTTATACGGACAATACAAGAGAATTACCGGCCTTTATGAAGGCGTGCTGACAGGCAAGGGTATTCCGTACGGCGGTTCTCTGGCCAGAAAGGAAGCGACAGGATACGGCCTTGTTTATTTTGTGGAAGCTATGCTGGAGGAGCGAGGCGAAAAGCTGACGGGAAAAACGATTGTAGTTTCCGGCTCCGGCAATGTAGCCATTTATGCCACACAAAAGGCGCAGGAGCTTGGCGCAAAGGTGGTAACCGCGTGCGATTCGAGCGGTTATGTTTATGATAAAGAGGGGATAGACATAGAGGCTGTGCGGGAAATTAAAGAAATCAAGCGCGGCCGCATAAAGGAATATCTGGATTATCGTCCGCACGCAGAGTATCATGAAGGAAAGGGCGTTTGGTCCGTGCCTTGTGATATTGCACTTCCTTGTGCTACGCAAAACGAGCTGGACGAGGAAGATGCAAAGCTTTTGACAAAGAACGGATGCAGACTTGTGGCGGAAGGTGCCAATATGCCTTCCACACCAGGGGCGATTTCCTATTTCCGGACACATGGTGTTATCTTTGCCCCGGGTAAAGCGGCAAATGCCGGCGGCGTGGCCACCTCTGCTTTGGAGATGGGCCAGAACTCCATGCGACTGCATTGGACCTTTGAAAAGGTAGACACAAAGCTGAAGGCCATCATGCGGCACATTGAGGAGAATACCTCCCGGGTAGCCAGGGAATTCGGAAGAGAAGGCGACTATGTTTTCGGCGCAAATGCGGCGGGCTTTCTAAAGATAGCAGATGCCATGATGTCGCAAGGAATAGTTTAATCTTTTATCAACAAAGAGCCACCGGCTGATGCCGGCGGCTCTTTATCTTATTTGTTTATAACAAATTTGCCATCACAAAAATCTACGGTTACGGTATCGCCCTCGGAAATTTTGCCATCCAGCATTTCCTCCGCGAATAAATCTTCAAGCTTTGCCTGAATGGCGCGGCGAAGCGGTCTGGCGCCATACACCGGGTCAAAACCTTCTTTTGCCAGCGCTTCCAAGGTATTCTCCGTAAAGGTGGCGGTGATACCGTTTTGTGCAAGCCGCTGTGTCAGCGTACGGAGCATTAAAGCGGCAATCTTCTGAATGTCCGCTGAATCCAAGGGGTGAAATACGATAATATCGTCAATTCTGTTTAAAAACTCCGGACGAAATGCGCGTTTGAGTTCACCCATCACATTGGAGCGGATATTTTCATAATCGGCCTCTGCCGCTTCCTGCGCACCACCAAAGCCAAGCTGTTTGCGCTCGGTGATTTGTCTGGCACCCACATTGGAGGTCATAATGATAATGGTGTTTCGGAAATCCACGCGGCGGCCTTGTGCGTCCGTTAATATACCATCCTCCAGGATTTGCAACAGGATGTTAAACACATCCGGATGCGCCTTTTCGATTTCGTCAAACAAAACAACGGCGTACGGTTTTCTGCGTACCTTTTCCGTCAGTTGTCCCCCCTCGTCATAGCCAACATAACCGGGAGGAGAGCCAACGAGGCGGGAGACGGTATGCTTTTCCATATATTCCGACATATCAATTCGTATGGTTGCGTCTTCGTCACCGAAAATCGCCTCCGCAATCGCTTTGGAAAGTTCCGTTTTTCCTACACCGGTGGGACCCAGGAAAATGAATGAGCCGATGGGGCGCTTCGGGTCCTTCAGGCCTACGCGTCCGCGGCGAATAGCGCGGGCGGCGGCGCTGACGGCCTCGTTTTGCCCGATAACACGGCGATGCAAAATAGATTCCATATTTTTCAGGCGTTCGCCCTCTTCCTCCGCCAGCCTGTTTACCGGAATACCCGTCCAGTCGGAAACAATGGCGGCAATATCCTCTTCCGTTACGGTGTCGGTTTTGATGGCGTTATTTTTCTGCCATTCTTCCCGCTGGCGGTCAAGCTCTTCCGTGAGGTTCTTCTCTTTATCGCGAAGGGTGGCGGCCTTTTCAAATTCTTGCCCCTTTATCGCCTCATCCTTCTCGGCCTTTGTGGCAGCGAGCTGACTTTCCAGCTCCTTTAGAGACGCGGGCGCGGTCAGCGTGGTAAGCCTTGTGCGGGAAGAGGCTTCATCCATAAGGTCAATGGCCTTATCCGGCAAAAACCGCTCGGTGATATATCGCGCAGAGAGTTTGGCGGCGGCTTCTATCGCCTCATCCGTGATTTTTACGCCATGATGCGCCTCGTATTTATCGCGAATACCCTTTAAAATCGTAATCGTTTCCTCTATGGTTGGTTCTCCGACGGTGACGGGCTGGAAACGCCGCTCTAACGCGGCATCCTTTTCTACATATTTTCGATATTCATTTAATGTGGTGGCGCCAATAACCTGCAGCTCGCCGCGGGAAAGGGAGGGCTTTAAAATGTTGGAGGCATCAATAGCCCCTTCCGCCGCGCCGGCACCGATAAGGGTGTGCATTTCGTCTATGAACAAAATGACATTGCCGGCACTTTGGATTTCTTCCATAGCCTTTTTCAGTCTTTCCTCAAATTCGCCGCGGTATTTTGCTCCGGCAATCATAGAGGACAAATCCAGCGTAAATACGCGCTTGTTTTTAAGAATTTCCGGAATATTACCGGCCACAATCCGCTGGGCCAGCCCTTCGGCAACGGCCGTTTTGCCAACACCCGGTTCGCCGATAAGACAGGGGTTGTTTTTCGTTCTGCGGGATAAGATTTGCACAACTCTTTCAATTTCTTTATCGCGGCCGATAACAGGGTCAAACTTTCCTTCACCGGCAAGCTTTGTAAGGTCGCGTCCGAACTGGTCTAAGGTGGGCGTTTTTCCATTGCCTTTTCCCACCGGGCGGGAAGCAGATTTTGCGGAGGAGGCGGTGGAGAGCTCCTCGTGGTCTGTTTCTATAAGGGAGTTATAGAGGGATTGCGGCTGCACCCCTAACTCCACCAGAATACGAAGGGCAACATTACTGCCCTCGCGAAGGAGCGCCATCAGTATATGCTCGGTGCCGATATAATGCTCGCTCAGCTTTGCCGCCTCCGCATAGCTAAGCTCTAAAATTTTCTTGGTTCGCGGGGTAAAGCCTAAGAACTTTACGGCTTTGCCGGGGGAGGTTTCTATCATTTCCCCAAGTGCACGCATGACAGCTTCCTCCGTAACACCGGCGCCGGAAAGGGTAGAGTATGCCGCGCCCGTCCCCTCGCGGAGCAAACCAATTAAAATATGTTCACTTCCCAGATAATTGTGCCCAAGCTCGGCGGCGGCTTCCTGTGCAAGCCGGAGCGCGGTCTTGGCCTTGGGCGTAAAACGCTCGTTAAAATTAGTCATATATTCTCACTCCTTAAAAATGGTTTCTTTTATGATTTTGGCGCGCCTGATGTCGCGGTTTTGCGCCGTCATGGCCGAAGAGGTGCCGGCAATATTAGCCGGCATGGTAATCACCATGAGGGAGGTCAGCTTTTCAAAGGGAATTGGTTTTAGTATACCCAAATATATCCCCAGCCGAACATCAGAAATTAAATTCAACATCTCTTTTCCGCTCATCATATATGCGTAACGCATAGCGCCGTAGCTACGCATAATGCGGTCTGTAAGCTCGGGCGGAACATCCTTGGCAAGCTGAAGTCGAAGCGAGTTTTCCACTTCAGAAATAGAGGAAACCGTTTTGTTAAACCGCTCAATCAGTTCCTCTTCCGAAAAGCCAAGCGTAATCTGATTGGAAATCTGATAGAAGTTTCCTTGCGCATCGCTTCCTTCGCCATAAAGGCCGCGAACGGTCATGCCGGATTTGGCGGCCTGTGACAAAAGGCCGGAGATGCGACCGGTTACGGAAATGGCAGGGAGGTGCAGCATGGCGGAGATACGAAGTCCCGTTCCCGTATTGGTAGGGCAGCTTGTAAGATAGCCGAATTTTTCGTGAAAAGCAAAATCCAGCGTTTCGCCCAGAAGGTCATCCAGGCGGTTGGCCATTTCCCAAGCGCTATCCGGCGTAAATCCGGAGGACAGGCATTGGATACGAACATGGTCCTCCTCGTTTACCATGATAGAAATGCTTTCATCACGACTGATGATAGCCGCCCTTGGAAAGTTTCCGCCCGTCAAATCCGGACTGATGAGGTGCTTTTCGATAAGGGCCTGTTGCTTTACAGGAGAAAGCTTATGGATATTGTACAGCGTGAAGTCTTTGGCAATCGGGGCCAGCGCCTCCCAGACGAGCGAAATAATTTTTTCGCCTTCTTCTTTTGTCATTTTTGCCGCAAACGGATAGCCGGACAGGTTGCGGGCAAGCCGGACGCGCGTGCTGATAATCATGTCGTTTTTCGGCCCCATATCCTGATACCATGTCATGCTTCTTCACTTCCTTCCATTTTGCGGATTTTATCCCGAAGAGAAGCTGCCTTCTCAAACTCCTCATTCAAAATAGCCTCTTGCAGCTGACGGCGCAGGCGCTCGTTTTCTCTTTTTAGTTTAAGCTTTGCGCTTGCCTTCTTCGGTAATTTTCCGGTGTGCAGGGCATTTCCGTGTACCTTTCGCAAAACAGGCTCTAAAAAGCTTGCAAAATGCGTATAGCACTGTGCACAGCCAATTCGCTTTGTCGCTTTGTATTCCTCGTATGTTTCGCCGCAGCCGGGGCAACGCGCATGACCGGCGATGTTGGGCGTCAGCAAATTAAAAAAGTCCGTGCTGAACATATTGTCCGCACCGAGATACCCCATTTGCGCCGCGCAACTGTGGCAAACATGTAATTCTGTTTTTCTTCCGTTTATATTTTGCGTTAAATGTAAATTCGCAAGATTCATGCCGCATTTTTCACACAACATTTCAAACACTCCTTTATACCAGTATGCTCAGTAGCATATTTTTTAGCAAGGCCGCCCGAACACCGTCACGCACCGGAAGGGGAAGAGGCAGCTTGTTATCAGCAAGGCCGGACAGCATTATCCTGCCTTCCCGCATAGTCAGATATTCGCCGTCTACCATGTTTTTAATGAACACAGCTGCTGTCTGGTAACTTATACTATCCCCAATTGAATTTATGATGTGCATCATATAATTTGCGTTTTGCGGTGGGGAAACACGGCGAATACGAAGATAGCCGCCACCGCCGCGCTTGCTTTCTACAAGATACCCTCGTTCGTTGGTAAAGCGGGTTCTGATGACATAGTTGATTTGTGAAGGTACGCAGCCAAACCTGTCTGCAATCGTTTTTCTCTGAATTTCCAACTCGCCATCACTGTTTTGCATCATTTCCTGTAAAAACTTTTCAATTATATCGGAGATGCCCATGTCTATCACCACCTGTTTTGACTTTGACTAACTTTGACCTTTAATAGAAGTATAGCATGTTTATTTTTTCCTGTCAAGTATTTTTTATGATTTTTTCTTTTCGAAAAAAGGAAGCCTTATGGCATGCCGCAATCGACCGGCCACTCTTACCCCGAGGAAGGTGCAGATAACATCGCCGGGCAGAGGCAATAGAAAACCGTATAAGAATAACTCCCTCGCAGAAAGGGGAAGCGCCAGAACAAAGCGGCAGAGCACAGCGTAATAAGTAAGCCCTGCGGCATATAACGCGCACAGTCCGCCAAAAGCGGCCGGAAGCACCGCGCGCATGGTGGAGGCCATGCGGGGCGCGAGGCCGGCTATAAAGGCACAGACGCAAAAACCGATTATATATCCGAAAGAAGGGCGAAGGACATAGCCTATGCCGCCACCTGCTGTAAACACCGGCACGCCTAAAAGGCCGACGAGCATATATATCAGCATGGCCAAAAAGCCGTATTTTGGGCCAAGTAAAAGGCCGGCAAGAACGGCAAAAAAGGTTTGCAAAGTTATGGGAAGCAGAGGCCCCGGTATTTTAATGAAAGCGCCCAAGGCCATAAGCGTAGCAAACAGCGCGCAAAAAACGAGGGGTTTGATTTTATTCATGTTGGTTTGTATCCTTCCATTTTACACTTACTTCGCCGGAGGATAGCGTTTTCTCCTGCCCGTCCGCACAAAGGATACGAAGGGAAAAATCCTCTTCGATTCCAAGGACAACGGCAGGGAATGTTTCCTCCCCACGCATAACCGTAATACTCTTTCCCGTTAAAAAGCTTTTCTCCTGATAAGCTGCTAAATGTTCTTTCTTTGCAAGGCAGCGGTAACCGCGGAAGAAGTGCTCCAGAATACCCGCTGCCATGCGCGCACGAACACTAGGCATGGGAGAGGCAAAAACAGAGCCGGCTATTTTTTCCAAATCTTTCGGGAAGCCGCCGGCCGGCGGATATACATTGACCCCGATGCCGAGTACGGCATACGAAATTTTGCCCGCAGCATCAAAAGCCGCCTCCGTAAGAATACCGCAGACCTTTTTGTTTTCCAAATATACATCGTTCACCCATTTGATTTGCGCACGCTGCTCTGTAAGCTTTTCTATGGTTTCGGCAACCGAAACGGCGGCCAGCGTAGTAATCAAAAGCGCGTCCTCAGCTTGCAGATTAGGGCGCAACACAATGCTCATATAAAGGCCGGATTGGTGGGGGGAGAAAAAAGAACGGTGCATCCGACCACGCCCTTTTGTTTGCGTATCGGCAATGCAAACTGTACCTTCCGGCGCGCCGCATTTAGCCATTTCTTTTGCCGTCGTATTCGTAGACGGAAGAGAGGAAAAATGGCGGATTTTCTCTTGTTCCATCGGATAAAAACGGACAATCGCCTCGGGCGACAAGGTATCCTCGACCACAGAGAGCGCATATCCGCGATTTGTGCAGCCGCAAATGGGATAACCTTCCCGGCGAAGCTCCTTTATGTATTTGTAAACACCGCTGCGTGAGATACCAAGCCGGCGGGCAAGTGTATCCGCGGGGATGTAATCTGCAGAATAGAAGTACAGAAGCTTTATAAGCTCATCCTTTACGGACATGATAACACGCTCCTTTTCTTTCCAGTATAACAGAAAACACGCCTCATGTCAACCGGGGCAAGGGAAGAAGAATTTTCACAAAAATATAAAAATCTATTGACAAAAAGGCGGAAATATGCTTTAATATTAGATGTTTACAAAAAGTAAACAAAAAGTATATTTTTTTTAAATTTAATGAGAAGTGTATGGGGCCTCCGTTATGATTAAAATTGGCGATAAAATCAGGAATCTGAGACTTAAAAACAACTTAACACAATCGGAGCTTGGAAATCGATGCGATTTGACGAAAGGATTTATTTCCCAGCTGGAGGCAGATATTACCTCGCCCTCGCTTTCTACCCTGGAGGATATCCTCAGCTGTCTGGGGACAAGCTTTCAGGAGTTTTTCAGCGATGAAAAGCAGGAAAAGGTGGTCTATAAAAAAGAAGATGTTATCATGAAGGACTTTGGTGCCCTTCGCGTTTTCTGGCTCGTTTCCGATGCGCAGAAGAACGAAATGGAACCGGTTACGGTGGAGCTGGAAAGTGGAATGTCCACGCCGGAGGAAGCGCCGCATGAAGGGGAAGAGTTCGGTTATGTACTCAGTGGAACCGTAACGCTCGTTATCGGGAAAAAGGTTTATAAAGCGAAAAAAGGTGAAAGCTTTTATTTTCAGGCGCGAACGCCGCATTATATTAAAAACTCCGGCAAGGTTCCGGCAAAAATCCTGTGGATTAGTTCACCGCCATATTTTTCATTCGGATAGAAAGGAGCGCCATGAAAAAGAATAAGATTTTACGCTCGGCTGCGTTATTTCCGTTTTTGGTATGGATTTTGTTTCTGATAATAATACCACTCGTTTTAATCGCTTATTATGGCTTTACTAATGATGACGGCGCACTTTCGCTGGAGCATTTTCGCCAGTTTTTTCGCCCGGATTATCTTCGCGTACTGTGGCGTTCCCTTTATCTGGCACTTGTGTCCACCTTATTTTGCCTTCTTCTCGGTTATCCGGTTGCCATGATACTGGCCGGCAACACTTTTAAGAAAAAAGCGATTTTAGTAGTGCTTTTAATTGCGCCTATGTGGATGAATTTTCTGCTCCGTACCTACGCATGGCTTACACTTTTAGAAGGGAATGGTGTTTTAAACACGATTTTGCGGGCAATCGGCTTGCCGAAACAGACCTTTTTGGGAAATGTAAACGCGGTTGTATTCGGTATGGTGTATAATTTTTTGCCTTACATGATTTTCCCGATTTACACCTCTATCAGCAAAATTCCGCGCAATATCATCGAGGCCGCCAAAGACCTTGGTGGCGGCGGTTTTATCTG
Organism: Clostridia bacterium; assembly: GCA_045535515.1. Classification (GTDB taxonomy): domain Bacteria; phylum Bacillota; class Clostridia; order UMGS1883; family UMGS1540; genus SIG447. The sequence goes on from JAZSLT010000020.1 coordinate 16,788, forward strand.
TTTCCTCCGCATTATTCTTCCGCTTAGTGTACCCGGTATTTTGTCGGGTGTTACCATGGTGTTTGTGCCGGGCGTTACCACCTTCGTTATCTCGCAGTTTCTCGGAAGCGGGAAAATTACGCTTATCGGCGATATTATTGAGCAGCAGTTCATGCACGCCGGAAACTGGGGCTTCGGCTCTGCTATTTCCATTATCGTTATGCTGGCAGTCGTGCTTTGTATGTGGCTCGTTAACCGGTTCTCGGATGATTCGGAGGTGATGATGCCATGATGAAGCTTGGAAAAAAACTGTATTTTTATTTTATTTTACTGTTTTTGTATGCCCCGATTCTGACTCTGGTTGTGTTTTCCTTCAATGACGCGAAGTCAAGAGGCAAGTGGGGCGGATTCTCCTTCCGTTGGTATCGGGAGCTGTTTCATAATTCCGCCATCATGGATGCGCTTGTTACCACGCTCCTATTGGCGCTTTTGGCGGCACTTATCTCCACGGTTATCGGCACAATATCGGCATTAGCCCTTCATAAAAGCGGTGTGTTTTTCCGGAAATCCATGATAAATCTCACCTATTTGCCCATGATGAATTCCGATATTGTAACGGGTGTTTCGCTTATGCTCCTTTTTACCTTTTTGCACTTTGAGCTTGGCTTTGTTACCCTTTTGCTGTCGCATATCACCTTTTGTATACCGTATGTTATTCTGTCTGTTATGCCAAAGCTTTATGGACTAAACCAGAATGTATACGAAGCGGCTCTGGACCTTGGCGCAAGTCCTTTACAGGCATACAGGAAAATTGTTTTGCCGGATATTTTACCGGGCATCATTTCCGGATTTTTGATTTCAATTACCCTGTCGATTGACGATTTTGTTATCAGCTTCTTTAATACAGGAAACGGCATCAAAAACATTTCTATTTTGGTTTACACCTCAAAAACAGGCGTCAAGCCGGAAAATTACGCATTATCTTCCATTATGTTCGGGGCAATTTTAATATTGCTTTTGTTCATAAACATCAAAGAAAAGAAAAAAGCTACGGAGGGAAATTATTAATGAGAAAGACAGCCTTGCTATTATGTCTGGTTATTTGTTTGGGATGCCTGGCCGGATGTGCCGACAGCAAAAAAACCGTTTTACATGTGTATAACTGGGGAGAATATATTGACGAGAGTGTTTTGCGGGATTTTGAAGCACAGTACCCGGATGTTCGCGTGCAGTATGAAACCTATACGGACAATGAAATTATGTACACAAAGATTAAAAACAGCAACACAAAGTACGATGTTCTTATCCCGTCGGACTATATGATTGAGCGCCTGATTGGCGAAAATATGCTGGCGCCCTTAAATTTTGAAAACATCCCGAATTATAAGCTGATTGACGAAAAATATAAAAATCTGGCCTTTGACCCCGAAAACAAATATTCCGTTCCGTATATGTGGGGCACTTTAGGTATTTTATATGATAAGACACAGGTTTCGGAAGAGAATTTCACATGGCAGACTCTCTTTAATGAAAAATACAAAGACTCGGTTTTGATGAAAAAGGATATGCGGGATGCGCTTGGTGTTGCGCTTAAGACCTTGGGATATTCCTTCAACAGCACCGATGAAGCGCAGCTCGAAGAGGCAAAGGAGAAGCTCAGCGCACAAATGCCGAATGTTCTCGGCTATGTCAATGATGACGGCATGGATAAAATGATTGCCGGTGAAGCACCGATGGCCCTTATGTACGCAGGGGACGCGGCATATTGCATTTCGGAAAATGAAAACCTTGATTTTGCCATCCCCGAGGATGGAAGCAATCTCTTCTTTGATTCCATGGTCATTCCGGCAAATAGCGAAAATAAAGAACTGGCCGAAAAGTTTATAAACTTTATGTGCGAAACAGAAATTGCCAGGAGGAACGCAGAAGAGATTGGGTATTCTACGCCGCACGCAGAAGTGTACGCCCTTCTGGATGCAGATGTACAAAATTCTTTTGCCTATCCCGATGTGGAAATTCTGCAAAAGGCGGAGATTTACAAGTATTTAGGGGAAGAAATAACCGGGAAATACGAAGCGGTTTGGAGTGCATTTCAGGCGTCACTGTAAGCCGGGAGAGGAAGATAGCTTTGGAAAATCACATCATTGATTTAAAAGGTATCAGTAAGTCATTTGATGATACAAAGGTACTGGAGAACTTTAATCTGTATATTCGCGAGAATGAGTTTATTACCTTGCTCGGGCCCAGCGGCTGCGGTAAAACTACGATTTTGCGCATCATCGGCGGCTTTGAAAAGCCGGATGCCGGACAGGTTCTGTACCGCGGACAGGATATTGCACAGGTACCGCCAAACAAAAGAAATTTTAATACTGTTTTCCAGAAATATTCGCTTTTTCCGCACATGAATATTTTTGAAAATGTAGCTTTTGGTCTGCGTATTCAGAAGATGCCGGAAGATGTTATCCGCAAGAAGGTTATGCGTGCGCTGGAAATTGTAAATCTGCCGGGGTTTGAAAAGCGCTCGCCGGATTCCTTGTCCGGCGGTCAGCAGCAGCGAATTGCCATTGCCCGCGCCATTGTTTGCGAGCCGGAGGTGCTTTTGTTTGACGAGCCGCTTGGCGCGCTGGACTTAAAGCTTCGTCAGGGCATGCAGCATGAGCTGAAAAAACTGCGGGAAGCGCTTGGTATTACCTTTATCTATGTTACTCACGACCAGGAAGAAGCACTTACCATGAGCGATTCCATCGTGGTTATGAGTAGTGGCGTAATTCAGCAGATTGGCAGTCCGGTGGATATTTATAACGAGCCGAAAAACAGGTTTGTAGCGCGTTTTATCGGCGAAAGCAACATCGTGGATGGTATCATGCACGAGGATTTACGCGTTCGCTTTGCGGAGCAGGAGTTTACCTGTGTGGACCGTGGCTTTGCCAGAGAAGAGAAGGTAGATGTCGTCATACGGCCGGAAGATATCAAGCTTGTTCCGCCGGCGGATGGTATGCTCTGCGGCTGCGTGAAGAGCGTCTATTTCAAAGGCGTACACTACGAGATGGTAGTAGAAAGCGGCGAGACCGACTGGCTGGTACGCAGCACGCGCATGGAAGAGGCCGGTAAAGAGGTAGGACTTTCCATTTATCCGGACGATATTCATATTATGAAAAAGAGCGAAAATTAGCCGTTTTATAAGGAGCGTATCTTAAAAGTGAGAAATTCGCTTTTTGAGATGCGCTTTTTATGCGCCCCGTGGGGCGGAATTTACTATAGTTTGACGGGAGGGTGTTTTGTGGACGAACAAAAAAGACTTCTGGAAATGCGAAAATATGAGGATGCGCTGCTTGGGGCAGGATATAGCCTGATTGCCGGCGTGGACGAAGCCGGGCGTGGCCCGCTGGCTGGAGATGTTTTTGCCGCGGCAGTTATATTGCCGACCGATTTTTTGCCCGCAGGCCTTAATGATTCCAAAAAGCTTTCCGAAAAGAAAAGGGAAGAGCTATATAAAATCATTACAGAAAACGCGCTGTCTTATTCTGTTGGACGAGCCTCAGCGGCAGAAATTGACGAAATCAACATTTTACAAGCCACCTATGAAGCGATGCGGCGCGCCGTGGCAGGCCTTTCCGTAAAGCCGGATTATGTCCTAATTGACGGAAACCCTGTGCAAAACATGCCGTTTTTACACGCATCCCTGGTAAAAGGGGACAGTCTTTCGCTTTCGATTGCGGCGGCCTCCGTTATTGCGAAGGTCTCGCGTGACCGATACATGCTGGAAATGGACGAAAAATATCCGGGATACGGCTTTGGCGTACATAAAGGCTATGGAACAAAGTCGCACAAGGAAGCGGTATGGGAAAAGGGGCCTTGTCCGATTCACCGGCGGTCTTTCCTGAAAAAATGGTACGGAGGTGCCATGTGAGGGACAGGGGGAAGATGGGCGAGGATGCGGCCGCAAAGCATCTGAAAAAACTGGGATACAAAATTCTGGAAAAAAATTATTTTTGCCGTATGGGTGAAATTGATATTATTGCCAAGGATAAAGAATATATTGTTTTTGTGGAGGTAAAGCTTCGTAAAAACAATGACTTTGGCGGCGCATCCGCCGCGGTGGACAGGCGCAAGCAGGAAAAAATAAAGCGAACGGCGCTCTTTTATTTGCAGACAGAACATATAGAGTCAGCGGTGCGCTTTGATGTGGTTTTGATTACGGCTTCCGACACAAAATTTAAAAAAGAGGATATTGAGGTCATTCCGGATGCATTCTTTTAAGCTTTTTGATGCCCATTGTGATACCTTGGATAAACTCCGAAGCGGCGGAACGCTGGCACAAAGCACCTTGCACTTTAATTTGCCGGCCGCAAGGCTTTATGCTTGCTGTATACAGGTTATGGCGGTATGGATAGATGCCGAAAAGGAGAAGGAGCCACTGCCTTTTGCGCTCGGGCGTATTGCGCGCTTTCATGCCTGCATGGATAATATACCGCTTTTAAAAACGAGCAGGGCGCTGCGGACACACAAAAAGGGACCGGCGTTTATTCTCTCTATAGAAGGGGGAGAAGCTATAGAAAGCGATTTATCCAATTTACAGGTTTTATTTGATAGGGGCGTACGGCTTATAACGCTTACCTGGAATCACCCTAATCGGATTTCCGATACGGCGGCGCATCCGCAAACGCCGGGTGGGCTTACGGCCTTCGGGAAAGAGGTAATCGGGGAGATGGAACGCCTTGGGATGACGGTAGATGTTTCCCATATATCCGAGAAGGGGTTTTGGGACACTTTGGAAGTGGCAAAAAAGCCCGTTATCGCGTCCCATTCCTGTTCCTATGCGGTGCATCCGCATCATCGAAATCTATCCGATGACCAGTTTTGCGCGCTCTGCCGCACAGGCGGAGTGGTGGGGATAAATTTTTATACCGATTTTCTGGGCGGAGAGCACATAGAGGATATTGTGCGCCACATTATGCATTTTCTGTCTCTTGGCGGGGAGAACCATATCGGTCTCGGTAGTGATTTTGACGGGATAGAAAGATTGCCCATCGGAATATGCGGGGTGGCAGATACCTACAAAGTTTTGGAGGCGTTACTGCAAAAAAACCTTCCCGAAGAAATAGTAAAAAAGATTGCTTTTGGCAATATGGAACGCTATTTCGCGGCTGTTTTGCCGGCATAAAATTGGGAAAAAATAATTTTTTTAAAAAATTCTTGCATTTTATGAAAATATGTTGTATAATATCTTAGATAAAATACGCACGCCCTTCTGAGGCGGTGCAGTTCCGCAAGGTGCAGCGCTGTAGACGGGGGCGGAGGTATAAACATTTTTGGAGGTGCTGATATGTCAGTAGTCGCAATGAAACAATTATTGGAAGCAGGTGTTCACTTCGGTCACCAGACCAGAAGATGGAACCCCAAGATGGCCGAGTATATTTTTACCGAAAGAAACGGTATTTATATTATCGACCTGCAGAAGACCGTAAAGAAAATTGAAGAAGCCTATGCCTTCGTTCGCGATGTTGCCGCAGCAGGGGAAGACATCCTGTTTGTAGGCACAAAGAAGCAGGCACAGGAATCCATCAAGGAAGAAGCAGAGCGCGTCGGTATGCATTTCGTAAATGCAAGATGGCTCGGCGGTATGATGACAAATTTCAAGACCATCAAGAAGAGAATTGAGCGTTTGTACCAGCTCCAGAGAATGGAAGAAGACGGTACCTTTGCCCTTCTCACCAAAAAAGAGGTTATGAAGCTCAGAGGCGAGATGGAAAAGCTGGAAAAATACCTTGGCGGTATCAAAGAAATGAAGAAGCTGCCCGGTGCGCTTTTCGTTGTTGACCCGAAGAAGGAAAAGATTGCTATTGCTGAAGCTAAGAAGCTGAACATCCCGGTTGTAGCTATTGTAGACACGAACTGTGACCCGGAAGAAGTAGATTATGCTATTCCCGGCAACGACGATGCAATTCGTGCCGTAAAGCTTATTGCATCTGTAATTTCCAATGCTGTTTTAGAAGGCAAACAGGGCGAACAGATGGACAAGGCTGCGGAAGAAACAGAAGAAGCAGCAGAATAATAGGGAAAGGATGTAAGCATAGTATTATGATTAGTGCAAGCAGTGTAAAGGAATTAAGAGAAAGAACCGGCTGTGGCATGATGGATTGCAAAAAGGCTCTGACGGCTACGGATGGTGATATGGATAAGGCGATTGAGTTCCTTCGCGAGAAGGGCCTCGCTGCCGCCGTTAAAAAGGCCGGCAGAATTGCCTCCGAAGGTCTTGTTGACATTCTGGTTGATGGCAATGTAGGCGCAATGGTAGAAGTAAACTCTGAAACTGACTTTGTTGCCAAGAATGCAGAATTCCAGCAGTTTGTTAAGGATGTGGCCAAGCAGGTAATTGCTACCAATCCGGCAGATGTGGAAGCACTTTTAGATTCCAAGTTTGTGGATGGTGACAACACCATTCGTGAAATGCTGACCGAAAAGATTGCAACGATTGGCGAAAACATGAATGTAAGACGGTTTGAACGCTTTGAAGGCAATGTAATCGGCTATGTACACGGTGGCGGCCGTATCGGCGTTATGGTTTTGGCTGAAGGCGATATTTCTGTACCGGCAGCTTATGATGCAGCCAGAGATGCCGCCATGCAGATTGCAGCTATTAACCCCTTGTATTTAGACAAAGAGGTAGTTCCTGCAGAGGATATTGAGAAAGAAAAGGCTATCATTATTGCCCAGATTAAGGAAGACCCGAAGAATGCCAACAAGCCGGACAACATCATTGAAAAGATGGTTGGCGGTAAAATCAATAAGTTCTATGAACAAAACTGCTTGTTACAACAGGAATTTGTTAAGAACGGTGATTTCAAAGTAGAAGCTTATCTTGCATCAAAGGGTGTTAAGTTAGTTAACTTTGTAAGATTTGAAAAGGGCGAAGGTCTTGCTAAGAAAGAAGAAAACTTTGCTGACGAAGTTGCAAGTATGATTAAATAATTAATTTGAATTATAGGGAGTTGCAAATGCAACTCCCTTTTTTGTATAAAAAAATAAAAAATGGGAATAATAAGTGCAAATATATAATATGAAAGGAAAATGTTATGAAAAAGTTTATAACTTTGTTATTAGTATTTTCATTTGTATTCCAGCAAAATGTATTTGCATTGTCAAAAAGAGGTTCAAGAGGAACAGAGGTAAGAAACATACAGTCAAGACTTAGTAAATGGGGATATAATCCCGGTGCAGTTGACGGTATATACGGAGCAAAAACAGAAGCTGCAGTCAAGAGATTTCAGCGTAACAACGGAC
>JAZSLT010000035.1:0-47929 GCA_045535515.1 Clostridia bacterium
AACCATGGCGGCAACATCGCCAGCTGCCCACTCGGGGATATTGGCTTTGTCGGAGAAGGCATCGAGAGATGCCGCATCGCCTTCTGCCGCTTTTCCTACAAGGCGTAAAGCTCTTGCGGTAAGCGCCATAAGCTCGGCGCGTGTGGCCGGCTTTTCGGGGTCATACATATTATCACCGCGGCCGTTGAAGATGCCGAGTGCCTTACCGATGGCAAGCGCGTTAGCATATTCAGCGTACGGAAGAACATCCGCGAAGTTCTCGGTGCCTTCTGCCATAAGACCGAGAGCATTTACGAGGAACATCGCATAGTCACCACGGGTAATCTGGGTCTCCGGCTCGTAGCGAAGGTCAATGTCGCGGTTTAAGACTTTCTCCTTCTGGAGCTTGGCAACAGCCTGATAGGCCCAGGGTGTTTTGTAAATATCGTTATACTTCGTGATGGCGTAGCCGGAGAAGTCTACCGGATTATTCAGGGTGATTTCCCATGCTACAGCTGTAAAGGAAGGAAGTTCAAAGGAAAGAACATCCGTGCCGCTCACATTTCCTTCGGCGCCCCACTTGCAAGTGGCCGTAAAGCCACCAAGGGATTTTCCGGTGGAGGCATCTGTCAGCGGAATGTTTACCTGGAGACTTCCCTCGCGGTTGCCGACGCCGCCTACGCGGTTAACTACGAAAGCATAGAGCTTGCCATCTACGGCATAGGTCTGCCACATAAGCTCGTCATCTTCATACGCATTAATCATGGGGTACTTGCCGTTTACAAAGCAATCGTGCAAGAGCTCCTGTTCGCCTGATTTTCCCCAGGCTACGATATCCGGCCATACAGCCTCCTCAAGGAGCGGGTCGCCACCGTCGTTTCTGCCAAAGCGGTGGAAGCCCCAGCCACCGGCGCCTGCAAACAGCGTCTGGTAGGCGTAGTGACGGTATTCCTCAATCGTGGGAAGATATTTATCGTTCGTTGTATCGCTGGAGTAGCCTTTCTGCAAAATAGCAACGGGCTTGCGGCCACGGGAGGCTTCTTCTGCGAGTTTGGTTGTTTCGGAAATATGTGTGGCCGACTCGGGGTTGCCCGGATAATGGTCACTATCCATATAGTCGGTGTAGCGGGCGAGGGTGTGGAAGGAGCCGTCAACACCGTCACAGGAATAGATGACATGGTTCGGGTCCAGCTCGCGGATAGCTACATAACCGGCCAGGAGATGGTCTTCGGGGGTTGCCTTCTGGATAGGTTCGTCCTGAATCTTATAGCCGAAAAGGCCCGGATGGTCTTTTACGGTGTTTACGGTGTCCTTCGTCTGCTCCAGACGCGAGGGACTGCCGGCGCAAGAGTAGGAGTCGCCCATGTTAATCATACAGAGAGCGCCGTACTCATAGTACGCAAGGTCCAGCGTTTCGGTGAGCGAAAGGTCGGCCTCACCTACCATGATAACGACATCCACCTTACTGTCGAGAGCACCCTCGGACAGCCAATGGGAATTACAGGTGTTACCAACACCGAGGTTGTATTCCTTGCCGTTTTTGCGGAATACGCCGTCCACATCGAGGTACTTCGGTCTGTCAAAGCGATAGATTTTGTCGCTCTTTTCCTGTACGACATTGCCGGCCGCATCGAGAATTTCGGCTTTATAAGTATAGGTCTGTCCCTTTTTGTTCGCCTGCATCACGCTTGTGGGGAAGGGGCCGGAAGCCTTCAGCTTACCGTCTACCTCTGTAAAGGGAACAGTCGCCTCGGGCACAATTACCTTGTCGCCATCCAAAATAGAGTAGCGAAGGGTGGCACCCTGCATTCTGTCGTGATAATAGTCGGCCACAACGGCATCAATGGTGCCGCTTGCATATTCGGTGTAGTAAATCGCCTCGTCACTCTCAATAGTGGCTACGGCCGGCTCTTTTACCATGAACATTTCTACATCGTCAAAGTAGCAGGAGGCGCCGGCGCCGCCGATACGAAGGCGAAGGTTTGCGATGAGCGGTTTTGTTTCATCCGGCGGATAGGGAGCCACAAACTGATGCACAAACTGCTTCCATTCCGGCTCCTGGAATACGGCGTAGCCGTCACCGCTGGCCACCCCTAAATCGGTGTCCGCCTCGGTGGGGTTTTCCATGTTATACCAGCGGAACTCATAGCTGATGGTGCATTTTACCTCGCTGGCCGCCTTATACCACCAGCTTATCTGATAAGTGGCACCCGGTACAAATTCATAATACACATTCTGGAGTGCTACCGCACGGGTCGTTTTGATGTTCTGGAGGTAGAGCGTCTGGCTGCCGCCCGGGGTATGGTTGTCCTTCGTGCTGTAAGCCTCTTCGGGGGCATCCATGTAGAGGGTCCAGGGCGTGGTGTTGCCCTCCTGCTTGTATTCAAAATCCGCATTACCGGCTTTTGTGGGGTCGCCGGATTCAAGCATGTTCTCTACGGTGCCGGGAATGCGCGGCAGGTATTCTCTGGGCTTTTGCTCGTCGATAAACACCTGGTCGCAATTCTGTAAAAGGGTGAAATCGTCAAAGATAATATCGCCGGCAGAGGCAAGGCGTGCGATAACGGTAATCTTCCGGGCCGAAAGCGGCAGCGTGAAGGAAACCATCTTGCGCGTCCATTCGTCCTTTTTCATTTCGCCCGAAAAGGGTACGCTAAAGCGCTGGGTTGTGACAGTTTCGTCCTCCTGCAGCTCTACAATCAGCTCAATAGATGCGGATGCTTCATCCGAAAGCATATAGGCAGATGCGCCGAATTCGCAATCATACGCCACCTGATTCGAGGAGCGGAGAATACGGGGAACCTGTATCGCAAAGGTCTGGATATCGCCGGGCTTCGGCTTTTCCTTGTTTATCAGATGCAGTGCGCGGTAACCGCTCGAAACAATCTGATGCTCCTCGGGCGTATCGGTGTGGCGCGTATCATTTAAAATGATGTGGTCACTGCCGAGAAAGCTCTGGTCGTTCGGCGCGGAAAGACTCCAGCCACCGGGCTTGGTTTCGGTGTCGGTCAGCTCAAAGCCGCCGTTTTCGAGGATGTCCAGAGAATCCTCATACGGCACGAGCTTATGCTCCGTAATCGGCTGTACTTTAAAAAGCTCTTCGCCGGTTACCTCTGCCGCGGCACAGGGGATGGAAAATCCCGCTGCCATGCAGCAGAGAAGGAGGAGTGCGCATAGTTTTTTTGTCATAACATAACCTTCTTTCTTGCATTTTTTTACTCTCATCCGTACAAGAGGCTCTTTTTTATCGGGTGAGATTTTGTCAAGTTTTGTGGTTGACAATAGCATTATATCATGTTATAATGCTATTGTACAGGTTTTTACATATCCAATATTTGTCCAAAACTAATTTGAAAAAAGAGGGGTTTTTTATGGATTATTCCAGCCTTGCCAATTTTAACATCACCTGCACCTGCGGCGGCTTTTACGCCCCGGCAAAGGGCGTAGTTTGGATGCGCTCCTCGCTTGTGTTTCCGCAAAACAAATTTTATTATATTACAAAGGGCACCTGCAGCCTGACGATAAACGAAAAAACATACGAGGCCAAAAAAGGGGACTGGTTTTTTATTCCTGCCGGCACCCTACATTCGTACACCAACTTCCCCGAAAAGCCTTTTGAGAAATACTGGATGCATTTTGATTTTTTCCCGGAGGCAGATATTCTGTCGGGTCTGCCCGGCCTTCCGTATGTGGTGAAGGTTCCGCCGGAAAGTGATGTTCTGCACCTTTTTGCCTCATATTTTGAGCTGTATGACAGCGACCGTCTGGCGGACAATATGACGAAAAAGGCTATCCTGTTCTCGCTCCTTGCCGAATACCTCCACCTTGCGTATCCCGAGGAAACGCCGCAGCTTGGGGGCGACGGCGAAACGCAGATTGACGCCGTTTTGCGGTACATTCACCAGCACATCCGCGAACCGCTCCCCATTTCTGTCCTTGCGGAAGAGTTTTTTATGCACCCCAATTATTTTATCCGCTTTTTCAAGAACAAGACGGGGGTGACGCCTGCGCGGTATATCAAGATGGAGAAAATGCGCCTCGCGCGCGGTATGCTGATAAAAACAGATATGTCTGTGGCGGAGGTTATGGAGAAGGTCGGCCAGACGGACATTTGCAGCTTTTCCAAGCAGTTTAAAAGTATTTATGCTTTTTCGCCGCAGGAATTCAGAAGATACTACAAGATGAACCTCTTTGAATAAATGCGCGGAAGGGCGTAAAAAAGCGCAGACCGCTTATTCTGCATCGTTTTTCCTCCCTTCCCGGAAGGACGCAAAAAAGCACCAAACCTTATGGTTTTGGTGCTTTTTTCGTATAAACTGCCGAAGGCAATACCACTTGCGAAGCAAATATCACTACGAAGTAATATCACTCGCCAAAAGGCGAATAAAACTGTGGCGGATATATATTATTTCGATTTAACTGTTTTAAGTGATGCAATCAACATCCTGCGAATCGTTCCGCATTCATTTTGCATTTTCTTGTATTTTTCTTCGTCCATACAGTCTGTTTCAAAAAGCAATTCCAGCCAATACTCTGTTTCATAGCACTCCTTTTGTGCTATTTCCAATTTGGATATAAAGTCATTTTTGCTTTGCGCATATTGCGCCTCATGAAGATTTGCCCCTATGGAAGTGGCTGAACGAAGCAGCTGATTTACAAGTACCGTTTCTTTATGACTTGATTTAATTTCTCTGCATAAGAAAACAATGGCCTTTGCAAATTGCTTTGCTTTGTCTCTTAAAACACTCTCTGCCATTCTATCACCTCTTTTAAGTGGTATTCTGCACTTTGTGCAGAGTGATATTTTTGATGCATCAAAAGTGGTATTAAAACCTTCGGTTTTAGTGGTATTTTATTCGCCCATTCTCTGCCGAAGGCAATACCACTTGCGAAGCAAATATCACTTGCCAAAGGGCAAATACCACTCGCGATGAGCGAATAAAACTGTGGCGCGTTCTTCGGAACGCGCCACAAATCGGTTTTACTTATTTCGCCATAACGCGGTCAACAATTACTGCCGCCTCGGCGCGTGTGGTATTGCCGTTGGGGTTTACAGTGCCATCGGCATTACCCTTTACAATACCCATGGAAACCATGGCGGCAACATCGCCGGCTGCCCATTCGGGGATAAGGGCTTTATCCGAGAAGGCATCGAGAGATGCAGCATCGCCTTCTGCCGCTTTGCCGACAAGGCGAAGGGCACGGGCGGTCAGCGCCATAAGCTCAGCACGGGTGGCCGGCTTTTCGGGGTCATACATGTTATCGCCGCGGCCGTTGAAGATGCCAAGTGCTTTGCCTATGGCAAGTGCATCGGCATATTCGGCGTAAGGCTTGACATCTGCGAAGTTTTCGGTAGCGTCAGCCGTAAGGCCCAGTGCGCGAACGAGGAACATCGCATAGTCACCACGGGTAATCTGTGCCTGCGGCTCGTAGCGAAGGTCAATGTCTTCATTTAAGACCTTTGCCTGCTGGAGCTTCGCAACCGCCTGATAGGCCCACGGTGTCTTATAAATATCATTGTACTGGGTAATCTTGTAGCCGGCGAAGTTTACGGGGTTCGTCAGCTCAATTTCCCATGCTACGGCTGTGAAGGAGGGAAGCTCAAAGGAAAGAACATCCGTGCCGCTCACACTTCCCTCGGCGCCCCACTTGCAAGTGGCCGTAAAGCCGCCAAGGGATTTTCCGGTAGAGGCATCTGTCAGCGGAATGTTTACCTGCAGACTGCCCTCGCGGTTGCCGACGCCGCCTACGCGGTTGACTACAAAGGCATAGAGCTTGCCGTCTACGGCGTAAATCTGCCACATGAGTTCATCGTCCTCATAGGCGTTAATCATGGGGTATTTGCCCTCTACAAAGCAGGCATGCAAAAGCTCACGCTCGCCTGTTTCGCCCCAGGCTACGATATCCGGCCATACCGGTTCGTCGAGGAGGGGGGGACCACCATCGTTTTTACCAAATCTGTGGAAGCCCCAGCCGCCACTGCCGGCAAACATGGTCTGGTACGCGTAGTGACGATATTCCTCAATCGTAGGGAGGTAGGTATCCTTGGTTGTGTCGCTTGAGTAACCCTTCTGCAAAATGGCAACGGGCTTACGGCCGCGGGATGCTTCCTCTGCGTTTTTAGTCGTATCGGAAATTAAAGTCGCAGAGTTTTTACCGCCGGGATAATGGTCGGTGTCAAAATAGTCGGTATAGCGGGCGAGGGTCGGGAAGGAACCGTCAACACCGTCATCGGAATAGATAACATGGTTCGGGTCCAGCTCACGGATAGTTACATAGGCATCTCTCAGATGCTTTTCGGGCGTCAATTTCTGCAGCGGCTCATCCTGCACCTTATAACCGAAGAGGCCCGGATGGTCTTTTACGGTGTTAACCGTTTCCATCGTCTGTACGAGACGGGACGGGCTACCGGCACAGGTAGAGGAGTCACCCATATTAATCAGGCAGAGAGCGCCATACTCATAATAAGCAAGGTCAAGCGTTTCAATGAGGGAAAGGTCGCCTTCACCTACCATGATAACAATGTCAACACCGCTGGCGAGGGCCCCTCTTTCCAGATATGTGGAATTACAGGTGTTACCTACACCGATGTTATATTCCTTGCCGTTTTTGCGGAATACGCCGTCAACGCCGAGGTAGTGCGGTCTGTCAAAGCGGTAGATATTATCGCTCTTTTCCTGTACGACATTTCCGGCCGCATCGAGAATTTGTGCTTTATAAGTATATGTCTGTCCCTTTTTGTTGGCCTGCATGATGGATGTGGGGAATTCGCCGCTGGCTTCCAGCTTGCCGTCTGTATCTTCTACAAAGGGAGTGGTAGCAGCGGGGAAGATTACCTTATCGCCATCATAAATCTCATAGCGAAGGGATGCACCCTGCATCTTATCATGGTAATAGTTTGCGATTTCGGCATCGATGGTGCCGCTACGCCATTCCGTATAGTAAATAGCCTCATCACTCTGTATTGTGCCTACATCCGGCTCCTTAACCATGTACATCTGCACATCATCAAAGTAGCAAGAGGCCCCTTTGCCGCCGATACGGATACAAAGCTCACTCGAAAGGGCTTTGCCTCCCTCCGGCGGATAGGGTGCAACAAACTGATGGATAAACTGCTTCCATTCGCCCTCCTGGAATGCATAGAAACCGTCACCGCCGGCAATGCCAAGCCCCGGTTCATCCCATGGTTCTTCACAGGCAAACCATTTGTTTTCATAGCTGATGGTGCATTGTGTCTCCGTTGCCACCTTATACCACCATGTCAGCTGGTAAGTCGCACCCGGTACATAGTCATACACATTCTGATAGAGACGGCCTCTTGTATCAGTTATGTTTTGCAGCAGGAAGCTCTGCTTACCGCCCGGTGTGTGGTTTTCGTTTGTGGAAAAGCGAATGTCCTCGGGCGTATCTACATGAGAGAGGAGCCAGGGCTTGTGGTCTGTCTGTGTGTATTCAAAGTCCACATTGCCGTGATGCTCGGCATCCCTGTCGCCAACCATATTTTCTACCTGACCTTCCAGGCGCGGCATGACTTCTCTGGGCTTTCTCTGGTCGATAAACTCCTGGTCACACTGCTGGAGGAAGACAACATCGTCCATGATAACATCGCCGGCTGTAGAAAGACGCGGCTGCAGGTTAACCTTGCGTGCCGAAATCGGCAGCGTGAAGGCTACCATTTTGGTTACCCATTCATCCTTCTTCAAATCATTCGTAAAAGAGATGCTGAATCTTTCAGAGGACGCATCTTCTCCCTCGCCCATGCTAACGATGATTTCCATAGAAACGCCTGCTTTTTCGGAAAGCATGTAGAAAGAAACGCCAAGCTCACATTCATACGCCATCTGGCTCGGCGAACGCAGAATACCGGTTGCCTGAACTGCCATGGTAAGCCCCTTTACCTCATTTTTCAGGCGAAGCGCGCGATAACCGCTCTTTACAATCTGCTGGTCCGCGGGTGTATCCGTATGACGCGTGTCATTGAGGATAATGTTTTCACTTCCGAGGAAGCTCTGGTCATTGGGCGCGGAAAGGCCCCAATCACTGGGCTTTTCTGCGCTGGCGGTGTACTCAAAGCTGCCGTTGCCTATAATGTCTACCGAGTCCACAAGCGGTTTTAAGCTATGTTCTGTAATTTCTCTTACATTGAACAGCTCATACGGGTCCGTAGCTGCCGCACAAGGCGTAGACATGCCGACTACCATGCAGCAGAAAAGGAATAGTGCGCAAAGTTTTTTTGTCATGTTCAACCTTCTTTCTTTAAATTTTCCACGCCAAACACACGAGGCTTATGTATCTTGCGGGGCGTATATAATCCCCAGCGGCTGCACCTTGCTTACATCTGTTGAGGATTACTTGTAGTATACCACAAAACCACCCCGTTGTCAATCGTTTTTTGGGTAAATTTGTTCAAAACTGAGTTCTTTTTTCCCAAAATAAACATAAAAAAGCACAAACGCCTTCGGAGGAAGGCGTTTGTGCTTTTTGCATGGAAGGCATGAGGCTTATGCCTCCCACTATCTGAAGAAAGGGGTTAGCGACTCATTACGCGGCCGATAATCACAGCCGCCTCGGCGCGGGTGGTGTTGCCAAGCGGATTTACGGTACCGTCGACATTACCCTTGACGATGCCCATGCCTACCATCGCGGCGACATCGCCGGTGGCCCATTCGGGGATAAGTGCCTTATCGGAGAAGGCATCGAGAGATGCGGCCTCATCTGCGGCCTTGCCAACATGGCGGAGAGCACGGGCCGTCAGCGCCATAATTTCAGCGCGGGTGACGGGGGCATCGGGGTTGTAGCGATTGTCGCCCACACCCTCGAAGATGCCGAGTGCTTTACCGATAGCGAGCGCATCGGCGTATTCCATGTAAGGCGCAACATCCGCGAAGTTTTCGCCTGCTTCGGCTGTGAGGCCGAGTGCGCGAACGAGGAACATCGCATAGTCGCCACGGGTAATTGCCGTTTGCGGCTCGTAGCGGAGAGAGGTTTCTGCGTTTACGATATTCTTCTCGTAAAGATTTGCTACAGCCTGATATGCCCAGGGGGCGCGGTCCATATCGTTATATTTCACCGTCTTGTAGCCGGAGAAATCGATGGCGGTTGCCGGTGTGATTTCATAGGTCAGCGCGGTAAAGCCCGGCAGGTCAATCGAAAGGACATCCTTACCGGTCACCGTGCCTTCGCCGCCCCACTTTAAGACGGCCGTATAGTCGCCGATAGCTTTGCCTGTAGAGGCATCCACCAGCGGAATATCCAGCTTCTGCGTAAAGCCTTCTGCTCCTACGCCACCTGTGAGGCTGATAATAAAGGCATAGATTTTGCCTTCAACGGCGTACAGCTGGCACATGTAGTTTTCGCCTTCATAGGCATTAATCATGGGGTATTTGCCGTATACGAAGCAGTCATGCAGCAGGTCAAATTCGCCGCCGTTCTTCCAGGCCACGAGTTCCTTCCAGACTTCTCTTTCAATAAGCGGCTCGCCGGTTCCGTTCTTACCAATGGCATGGTAGCCCCAGCCGCCGGCGCCTGCAAACAGGCCCTGAATGCCATAGTGGCGGAAATCATGGAATGTCGGGAAGTAGGTGTCGGACGGTGCTACCTCGTACGCCTTCTGGAGGAAGGCAACGGGCTTGCGGCCATTCGAAGCCGCTTCCGCGTTTCTGACCGTTTCCACAATGCGGCCGGCCGCGGAGTCGCCGCCCGGATAATGGTCGGTATCCATCCAGTCGGTGTAACGGGCGAGAACATCGAAGCTGCCGTCAACACCGTCACAGGCGTAAACAACATGATTGGGGTCAATCTCGCGGATGGCTACATAGCCGGCGAGGAGATATTCCTCTTTCGTCTGCTTCTGGATAGGTTCGTCCTGAATCTTATAGCCAAAGAGTGCCGGATGGTCCTTCAGCTCTTCAACTGTTTTCTTGGTCTGGACAATTCTGGTGGGGCTGCCGGCACAGGAAGTGGAGTCGCCCATGTTCAGCATAACGAGAAGGCCGTTTTCGTGGGCAAAATCCAGCTTTTCCTTCAGCGTGAGGTTACCTTCGCCTACCATAAGGACAATCTGGAGACCGCTTTCCTTCGCACCCTGCTTAATTCTTGTCGTGTTCGTGCTGTTACCTACGCCGATGTGGTATTCCTGTCCGTTTTTGCGGAATACGCCGTCAACACCGAGGTAGTGCGGTCTGTCAAAGCGGTACATCGGGCCGGTTGCCGTCTGCATAACCTTGCCGTCGGCATTTAAAATTTCTGCCTTGTAGGAATAGGTCTGGCCCTTCTTATTGGCTTCCATGATGGAAGTGGGGAAGCGGCCGGTAGCGCTGAGCTTGCCGTCATTTTCTACAAAGGGAACGGTCGTTTCCGGGAAAATAACGGTTTCGCCGTCAAGAATAGAGTAGCGCATGGATGCGCCGTTCATATTGGCTATCTGGTATTCAATAGCGTCGGCCTGGATTTCGCCGTACGGCCATTCGGTGTAGTAAATCGCTTCATCGGACTTGACAACGGCCATGTCCGGCTCTTTTACCATGTACATTTCTACATCGTCGTAGTAGGCAGCGCCGTTTCTGCCGCCGATACGGATGCAGATTTCGCCGCAAAGGTCGTTGCCGCCTTCGGGCGGATAGGGGGCTACAAATTCATGCAGGAATTCGTGCCATTCGCCGTCTGCATACGCTGCCCAGCCATCGCCGGAGCCGATGCCGAGGTCTGCGCCCTGCGGTGTTTTGGAGGGCCACCACTTAAACTCGTAGCTGACGGTGGTCTGTACCGGTGTGGAAATCTTGTAGAACCATCTTACCTGATAGGTAGCACCCGGCACGAGGTTATAAATCTTGTGATAGGCACGGCCGCGGGTGTTTTCAATGTTCATGAGATTTAAGCATCTCTGGCCGCCCGGCGTGTGGTTATCGGCGGTGCTGAAAATCTGGTCCTTGGGGGTGTCTAAAAGGAAGGTCCAGGGGGAGCCGCCCTCCTGTACCGTTTCAAAGTCGGTATTGCCGTTTTTCTCCGGGTCCTCGGCGCCGATGATGTTAGCCGGGGTGCCGGGAACGGGGTCCTTCTTCACGCGCGGCTGTGCGGCCTCGATAAATTCGGCGTCACACTTTTGCAGCAGGGTGATATCATCGAGCACGATGTCGCCTGCGCCCACAAGGCTCGGGCGGACCGATATCTGACGCGTATTGGACGGCACGGTAAAGGCTGTCATTTTCTTCGTCCACTTGCCTTTTTCCAGCACATCAAAGCTGTAGCTTACTTTTTCCGTAATGTCCTCGCCGATTTCGCCGTCCATAATAACAAGAACATCGATATCCAGCTTTGCCGCATCGGAAATCTGGTAGGCGGAAATGCTCAGCTCGCATTTATATTCGCTTGTGCCATCCGTCCGCTTTAAAGCGGCAGGCTGGATGAGCGTAATCGTACCATCGCCTGCATTTGTCAGTCTGACAGCTTTTTTACCGCTCTGCACAATTTTAGCCTCTTCATCCGCGGTTTTGCCTTGGATGTCATTGTGCCGTACCATCTCGCTGCCGAGATAGCCCTGCTCATCGGGAGCCGAAATCGTCCATCCGGCCAGAGCGTCGTAACTGGAGGTGTATTCAAATCCACCATTTAACAAAATGTCCAGAGAATCTTCCATCAAAACGAGGCTATTCTCAGAAATGTGCTGCATGCCAAACGGTGCTTCCTCTG
Source organism: Clostridia bacterium (assembly GCA_045535515.1). Lineage (GTDB taxonomy): Bacteria > Bacillota > Clostridia > UMGS1883 > UMGS1540 > SIG447. The sequence continues at coordinate 11,668 of JAZSLT010000035.1, forward strand.
CCATAGCCGGCACAGAAAAGCTGACAAGCATGCACGCAAAAAGAATCAGTGCGCAAAGTCTTTTTGTCATATTTTTCCCTCTCTTTTCTTTATTTTTTGTTTCCGCGGAGTGCATGAGGCTTATGCGTGGCGGAGAAATATGTAAATCCCCAGTTTTCTGCGCTTTTGTGCGCGTACTAAAGATTAACAAAAACAGTATACCACAATCCGCTTTTTTTGTCAATATTTTTGGTAAAAACTTTGTCACAAACTATATTATAGTTGTTCAAAACAAATGCTAAAAAACACAGGTGCCTCTCGAAAAAGACACCTGTGCTTTTTTCTTTTTTCCCCATAGCCGCATAAACTTCGGTTTGGGACAGCGCGTTCGCGCAGGAACGCGAAATATCATTTTTTATATGGTAATATCGGCGAGCCAGAGTGCATTATTGCTTCCGTACGCCTCGCAGCCGACCGGCTGCATCCATTCGGACGCAACGACATACATTTCCTTGCCGCCATCCGAAAAGGCGCCGAAGTTTCCGAGCCGCGCGCCCCTTTCGGGTACGGCCACAAATTCGCCTTCGCGCACAAGTGCCATCGTTTCGGTGTTCACCCTTGCCACATAAAGCGGTGCGCGGTTTCGCATTACATGGTCATTTTTGCCGTTTTTGCGCGTGTAAACAAGGTACAGGCCGCTCTCGTTTTCGAGCCAATGCGTCTGGGTATTGTAGCAGGTGAGCTCTTCGCCGTCCTCCCATGTCCAAGGAATAGGCTCGGAGTAATTTGTGCCGTCTGTACTTTTGCAGACATAGCCTACCGTTTTTGTGCGGAGCGTGCAGTAGTACACGCCCGCATGGCAGATAACAGACGGCTCGGCAAGTCCCCACGCATCGTCCATGACCTCGATTTCGGGGCCGACCTCGGCAAGGTGCAGTTCTTCACCGTCAAAGGTGTAGCGAAGAACGCGTACTCTCTGCATCACATCGTCCTTCCACGGGGTGGAAAAGACAACGGGGATGAGAATTTCGCCGCTATCCGTCACGCAGCATTGGGAGCAGCCGCCGCCGGCATCGCGAAACGCCTCGTCCCGCGGCATCGGAGCCGGCTTGCACGGCCCGAATTTCTTTGTTTCGTTATCAAAAACGGCGTAGGGTACATAAAAGCCGACGCGGCGCGGGTCGGTGGACCTTAAGGGGAAAAGGCTTTCCTTTTCGTAGTTTACCACCGCGCCGACAACCATGAATTTCCCTGTTTTTGCATGATACAGCGGTGTTGCGTTGGAAATCGCAACGCGCGTTTCGCCCATATCCCAAAGGCCGAGATTTTCCTCTTCGTGAAAACCGGTCCAGCTTTTGCCGCCGTCTTCGCTGTAACAGGTTTGCAGCGCGTCAAAGCAATCGCTCCCCCTGACATCCAGAAGCTGGGCGATAATCAGCTGCTTATTTTCATTTTTGGCCATTCTGGCATGCACGAAGCATTTTTGCCCGTCAAAGCCTTCGCGTATAATTTTTACGCGGCAGATTTCGCTATCGAGCGCGGCCGCCGTCGTGGTAATTTTCACGCCCTGCGCGCGGCAGTATGCCAAAAGCTCGGCCATCTCGGCCGCGTCCATGCCGTCGGCAAAGAAGGCGAGATAGCCGTCCGTCTCCTGCACAGAGTCGATATACGCCTTTATTTCTGCCATGGTTTTGCCTTTTGCCGGAAGGCGGCGGAGCGCATAGCGGTTTATCGGGCAGGTCATGACCATTTTTTCCGGCGAAAATTCCGCGTTTTCGGGCAAAGCCGTAAACGCGCCGTCAAAATGCTTTTGCAAAAGGGCGCGCCCGTCTGCCTCGGGGGCAGAGAAGTGGGCAAAGCGGGCAGGGACGCCGGCCGCCGCCCATTTTTCCTTGGCGCGTGCTACCTCTGCCTCCCCGAGGCCGTCTATAGCCATTACGGCTTCCCAGCCTTCAGGCAGAGATAGGGCGGCCGCATCTTCCGTGGCCGGAAGGACCACAGAGCATGGGGCATCTGCCTTTTTGAAAATTTCATATAATTCGGGGCATCCGGCCCCAAGCTGAACCGATATTTTTCCGCTCACAACAAGCTCCTCCGTTTATCTGTCGGCTTGTGCCTGAATTTCCAGCGTGGCACGCGCGGCGCGCAGAACCTCGGCAGTTGTCAGGAAGTCATTTTTCTTGCCGGCAACCTCATCCACAAAGGCATGCAGATACGAGTTTTCCACCGTGCGCTTCGGAAGGGCGATGCCTTCCTCTTCGCCGTTTTTATAAAGCATAATGCCGTCCGTCTTGCCGCTAAAACCAATCATGCCGCCACTGCCCCAGATGAGGAACTGCCAGTAGTAGGGCAGGCGGTAGCGGATGCTGTCAGGCGAGGCGTAGGAAACATCGGCGATTACGCCGCCTCCGTTTGAAAGGGACAGCATGAACTGGCCGCAATCGAGGAAATTCGGCTTTTCGGTGGCGTATGCGTTCCAGCAACGCGCTCCGATTACTTCCTTTACCGTAAGACCTGTCATATACGGAATTAAATCTATACCATGAATGGCGATATCATTGATAACACCGCCGTATTTTCCTTCTTCAAAGTACCAGCCGGGGCGGCTTCCGCCGTAGAGAAGGGGATGCTGTCCGCCAAACTGGATGTTATGTACTTCGCCGATTTCGCCGTCTTCTATTGCCTTTTTCGCGGCCAGAATGTTGCCGTGGCTGCGCAAATCGAGCATCAGGAAAACGGAAAGGCCTTTTTCTTTCGAAAGGCGTTCAATTTCATCAAGCTCGGAAAGCGAGGTGCAAAGCGGCTTGTCGCTGACGACATGCTTGCCGGCCTTGAGTGCCGCAATGGCAAGCGCGCCGCGGGCGGCATAATAGTCGCCGATGGCTACCGCATCTACATTCTCGTCATTTAAAATGTCTTCGTAGCTTTCGTAATTAAAAACAACGCCGTTGTTTTCCGCCGCAGCATTTCTTGCAGCCTCGTCCTGCTCCCAGCTGCCGACGATTTCAACCGCCTCGTGGTTTTTGGCCGCCTCATACAGCGAAAAAATGTGTGTGTGTCTAAAGCCTGCAAATGCAAGTTTCATGGAAAAATCCTCCCTTTCTTCGTTGCCCTTTCGGGCGTTTTTCTTTTTATCCAAAAAGGGAGTGCTTTTCAGCACTCCCTTTCTTTTCGTGCATGTGCCGTATGCTGCTGACTTTCCTATTATTCAGCCGGCACTTCGATAATGGTGCTCTCGCCTGTAGCTTCCATGGTTGTCATATTCCAGACATAAGTCTTTACTTCATAGGTTCCGGCATTCTCCAGCGCAGCCAGAGAAACCTCGGGAGCCGCTGTAAGGCCTGCCTCGGCGGCCTCTATGCCAACACCAAGCAGGGTGCGCATATCGCCGTCAACCTTATATACAGCCGTAATGACGGATGCGCCTTCGGCCGTTTCTTCCGTAAGAATGGTGGCGCCACCGGTGGTCTCGGATGCTGCGGTGTAGCCCTTCACCTTTTTGTCGGCATCAAGCGGTGTTACGCAGTAGCCAAGTGTCATGAACGCATCATGTGCTTTGCTTACGCCGGTAACGGTATATACTGTACCGCTGCCGTCAGCATTGGCAACAGCCTGTGTTACCGCCTTGCCGATTGTGTTGCGCTCAACAGAATCTGCCTTGCCGTTGCCGGCGAGAATTTCGTCCTCGGCAACTGTAACTACGAGGTCGTCAAGCTCCCAATCGTAGCCTGCAGACAAGCCGTAGCCGGCGATGGTTTTGTAACCGAGAGAGTAGAGGCCAATAGCCTTAAGCTTTCCGGAATAGGGGATAACAACATCGTACTGCTTCCATGCATTTTCATTGTCATCTGCCACTACCTCTTCGCGGGCAAATTCCATCGGCAGCATGTAGGGCGTGTCGTCAGACGAATGTACGAGGTAAACCTCTGTGCCTTCCGTGGCTGCTGTCTCACCGGCCATAAATCTGCTGTTTGCCGCATCGTCAGCGGTTACGGTATAAGCCGTCTGGTCAACAAGGCCGTCCACCGTTGTGCCTCTGGAATAGAATCTAAAGGTTTCGTTCTCATCGGCGACTGCGGGAACATTCACAAGTCTCGCTTTGTAGGAGATGCGAATGGGTGTGCCTATTTCAATGCCGGTAAAATCAATTGCTCTTTGTACATATACTTTGAGATAGGACTCTTTGCTGCCCGATTTGAACTGCAAAACGGTGTTGCCATCCGGATAGGTTACGAGCGGAATGGAATAGGTGTCGGTCAGATACTTATAGGATGCATATCTGCCACCAACATCACCATAGATGATATAATCGGTTTCATTGTCACCAACCGGGAATGCAAGGGATGAGAAGGTGCTGTTTGCAGAAAGCTTGTTCATGTTCTCAAAGCCGTCTACCGTATAGAGAACCTTCTCCTGCGTTTCTGCTTCTACCACGCTTACATTATCAATATAAGCCTGGATGCCTTCTGCGTTGTTGTCGTTTACACGGAACCAGAAGGTGGCCTTTACGGTTTCATCCTCGCTGGCCGGAACGGTAAAGTTTTTCGTGGCACGCATCCAGCCGCCGGAGGTTGCTGCTTTATTCAGGTTGTACATCACATAAACGGGCTCCGCAACAGCAGAAAGGCTGTTACCAACGCCTACATAAGCGTTGATGGCCTGGCCGGTACCAACCTTGTTGATAAGGAAGGAAACGGTATAGGTCTTGCCGGGAACTACATCAAAGCTCTGCTGCAGTGCCTGGTTGTATTTGCCGGCATCGCCTTCCAGAAAGTAAACGGCAAAGCAGGAATCGCCGCCGCCGGGTGCGGGTGTGATGTCAGCTTCTTCGTATGTCATACGGCTGCCCATACCGTCATCATAGAATCCCTTCCAGGGGGTGGAGCTGGGGGTGATTTCGTAAGTATCCTCAAATCCACCGTCTACAATGAGGTTTTCATTTGCGGCAGAAACCGCCAGGCCCGCCGGCAGCATAGAAGCTGCCAGCGTCAGGGCGAATAAAATTGCTAAAAGTCTCTTTTTCATGCAAAACTTCCTTTCTTACAGTAAACTACGGGTGCAGTGATTATTGAATTTGCACGATTGCGCTTTCGCCTAAGGGCTTCAGTGTGCCGGTGGTGAGTGCCAGAATGTAGGTGGCCACTTCATAGGTACCGGCTTCTGCTGTGATAGCGGAAAGCGCCACTTCGGGAGCGGCTACGAGACCTGCCGCAGCATTGGCTACATTAACACCAACTAAGGTGCGGTCGCCATCTACTGTCTTGTATACAGCCGTTACAACGGATGCACCGGCAGCGTCTTCTGCGCTGATGTAGGCGGCGCCTGCGGTTGTGTCTGCCTTAGCATAGGTTTTTGCGCTCTTGTCAGCATTGAGAGCTGTCTCATAGTACGAAATGGTTCTCCAGTTCTCCCAACCGTGATTCCAGTTAGGCATCGTATATTTCGCGCCGGTGCCATCGGCATTTTCAGTGGCCCCTGTTACATAATAACCAGATTTAGCCCAGTTTCTTGTGCTGATAACGAGGTCATCCACTGTGCCGGCACCAGCCAAAACCGCAGTATCCGCCACCGTAACTTCCAAGTCATCCAGTTCCCAGCTATAACCTACGGGGAGCGATGTGTCCATGTTTGTATTGGTGCAACCCGAGGTTATTATTGCCTGCATCATTACACCCGTGTACGGGATAATTGTCTCATATTCCACCCATTCGTTTGCATTCTTATTCGCTTCGTTTACATTCTGGGTGCTGAGAGAAAGCGGCAACAGATAGCGCGTGTACTGCGGGGGAATTTCCAGATAGATTTGTGTGCCGTCTTCCAGATTGTTGCCTTCTCCGTCTTTAATAGCGGATACTTTAACTCCCTCAACCTCTTCACTCGGCTCATACTGATTCGAGCCAACAACATACGGTTCATAAAGGTTAACATTGGTATGACCATAGAAAACATACTCGCCGAAAGTAGGTGTGGCTGTGGTATCGAGGTCATCCGGAATGTCAACAAGTCTTGCCTTATAGGAAATGCGGAGCGGCGTGCCAATCTCTACATCGGCAAAGGTTTCCGGTGTATTGATAAGAGCCTTGGAAATACCTAAGCTACTTGTGCTCATACGCAGAACGGTGTTACCATCTTCATAGGTTACAAAGTCGGTAGTCGGTGTGTCCCAAATGCCGCCCTTCATGCTTTGGACAGCTGTTCCAGCGTCATTGAGGCCGTAGAAATAGGAATTTGCCGAGAACGGGAAGCCCGGTTCGTTGATTACGCCATTGGTGCCCGATTTTGCCAGAGAATCGAAGCCATCGGTGGACCAGACGGTCGTTTCCTGATTTTTTGCTTCTACGCAGCGTACATCATCGATATAGCCGTAAATGCTTGTTCCGTCGTAACCGTTGCTCCTTGTATAAATATAAAATGTAGCAGGTACTGTTTCGCCCGGGGTGCCGGGAACCTCAAAGGTTTTCGTAACGCGCTTCCAGCAGTCGGATTCCGAAGTGTAGTTTATACCCTTAATTAAAGTGACATCACCGCTGGCGGAGAAAGTCCTGGTAAACTCCTTATCGCTGAAATCGATAAAGGCATAGACATACTGATTTGTGTATTTTTTGTAGAACAGGAATGAAAAAGTATACTTCTTGCCTGCCTCCAGCTGAAACTTCTGGAAAAGCGCCTCATCAGCAGCTTTGTCCTTAGGCGGTCTGATAGCAAAGCAGGCGTCGCCTGTGCCGGCTACCGGCTGCAGGTCTCCCATGGCCTCCGCATCGCTATACAGGACACGGTCACCCAGTTTCCACCACGAGTGTGTCCAACCTACCGCCTTGGGGGACCAGTCCGTTACGCCCTCTTCTACCGGAGGGGTGGCCTCTTCAAAGCTGCCGTTTACAATGAGATTTTCCTCGGCTGCGGCGGTCACCGCAAGCCCTGCCGGCAGCATCGCAGCTACCAGCGTCATGGCAAACAGAATTGCCAAGATTCTTTTTTTCATGCAAAACATCCTTTCTTTTCTTTTTTATTTATGGATAAGCTTTCCTTGCGACGAGATGAGGCTAATTGTCAGGCTATGTCAAGGAAAACATATTCATTTAAAGTTTAAAGGCCTTCTTTTTCGTATTCTATCGCGCGGCCTTCGGGGTTAAAGTACGGCGCCCGGAGCGAGAAGAATTTAAGCGTATCGCCGGAGGCAAGCCCTGTAATTTCCTCTCCGTTTTGGAGGAGGCGGACCATGAAGGGTTCTCCCTCTTCCGTGCTATACCATGCGCCGTATTCTCCGTTTGCAAAGGAAACGGTGGCGCCATCCTCATAAGCTGCGAGATAGAGGCCATTTTTCATAAGATGTCCTGTCGTAGTGGATGCAAGGCGATATACCGCGACCGTGCCGGGGGGGAGAGTAGCATGCAGCTTCGCTCCATCCTCCACATACGCGGAAACGCCTTTACTTTGCAAAATGGCGGTACGGGCGGCGAAGGTGTGACATCGCGCCCAGGTGGACTGCGTAGCGTCGCCTACATTGGCAATGAGCCAATAGGTGTTGCCGTTTGCGGCCGCTATCATTCTGTCCCAAAGACCGGCGGCATTTGTGCTGCCTTTGGTTTCATCCAGGAAGGCATCCCAGAGAACCGCGGCCTCGTCGGCAGAGAGCCAGTTTGCGTAGCCGGTTACAAAATCGCCGGTTCCCGGCTCTTCGGCTGCTACCTTCCACTGTCTTACCCTGTCTATAATAACGGCTGCCGCCGCACGCGTGACATATTCATCTGCCACGGCGCGTCCCTCCCTCTTTTCGCGGAGGAAGGTGGTATGCAGATAGGAGGCTGTGTCCAGCACCGCCCAGTCGGGCAATGACGGGTCATCCCCGAAGGTGACACCGGCGCCTTCTTCTGTGATGGCGCCTGCATGCCGCAGGGCGCTCGCCGCCATCGTTATTATGTCCTCTCTTGTTACGCTTTCTTCGGGCCGGAACAGGTTTCCTTCCTCCGCCTCGAAGATGCCAAGCGTTTTGCCGATTCCCAGCTCCCTATAATATTCCGCCATGGGCGAAACATCCGAGAAGGTGCCGACCGTATCGGCCGTCAGCTCCAGCGCTCTTACAAGGAACATACCGATTTCGCCGCGCGTTACCATCTCCAGCGGCGCAAACCGAAGCGCTGTTTCTTCGTTTAAGATTTCGTCCGCTTGCAAGCGGGCGACCGCCTGATACGCCCAAGGCGCATCGGCGATATCGTTATACTTTACGGTCTTATACGCCGAGAAATCTACCGGCTCTGTGAGCGTGATTTCCCAAACCTCAGCCGTAAAGTCGTTTATGGTAACAGAAAGTGTGTTTTCTCCCTCCACGCCATTGCCTACGCGCGCGGCAGGGCCCCATTTGCAGGTGGCTGAGAAACCGCCTAAATTCTTTCCAAGCGAGGCATCGGTGAGCGGAATGTTCACCGTCTGGCAGCTTCCCGGATTTTCTTCTACGCTTGCTACGCTTCCTCTGCGGTTTACAACGAAGGCATACAGCGCATCGTCTGCCGCATACAGCTGCCACATAACATTATCGTCTTCGTAGGCATTCAGCATGGGGTATTTGCCGTTTACGAAGCAGTCATACATCATGTCCTGCTCGCCGCTTTCCTCCCACGCGACTACATCATACCACTCCGCCGTTCCCATAAACGGCTCGCCGCCGTCGTTTCTGCCGAAGCGGTGGTAGCCCCAGCCGGCGGAGCCGGCAAACAAGGTCTGGTACGCATAGTGACGAAACTCGTCAATATTCGGGAGATATGTATCGGTGTCATTCTTGTACGCCTTTTGCAAAATGGCGAAGGGTTTGCGACCACGGGAGGCTTTTTCGGCCAGCTCCGAGGTCATGGAAATAATCTGGCCCGAGTTGTTTCTGCCCGGATAACTATCGCTATCCATATAGTCGGTGCATCTGGCAAGCTCCCAGAAGGCACCGTAAACACCGTCATCGGAGTAAATGGCATGATTGGGGTCCAGCTCGCGGATAGCCACATAGCCGGCAATCAGATGCTCCATGGGTGTTCCTTTTTGTATCGGTTCATCCTGCAGCTTGTAGCCAAACAGTGCCGGATGTTCTTTTACCCGGTTTACTATGTTTTTCGTGTTGACAATCTGGGAAGGACTGCCGGCGCAAGCGTGGCTGTTGCCCAAATTCACCAGGACGAGAAGACCGTGTGCGTACGCGTGGTCCAGTCGCTGTTCCAGCGTATAGTCACCATCGCCTACCATCAGAACAATCTGAATGCCACTGTCTGCCGCGCCCTTGTCAATCCACTCCATATTACAGGAGTTTGCAACGCCGAGGTTATATTCCTTGCCGTTTTTGCGGAAAATGCCGTCGGCCCCTAAATAATGCGGACGGTCAAACCGATAAATGGCGTCCTCCAGCGTCTGGAGTACATAGCCTTCGCTATCGAGCATTTCGGCGCGGTACTTATAGGTCTGCCCTTTTTTGTTCGCTTGCATCAGTGCGGTGGGGAAGGTCCAGCTGGCTACCAGCTCGCCGTCTTCTTCCACAAAGGGGACTACCTCGGGCGTTTGCAGCTCAGTTTCGCCTTCCACGATGGTACAGCGCATGCTGCCACCTATCATGTCTTCCTTATAATATTCATCCACCGTTGCCGAGACAACGCCTTCTTTCCATTCGGTATAATAAATCGCCTCGTCGGAGTAGACCTTGGCCACATCCGGCCGCTCTATCATGTACAGCGAAACATCGTCTAAATAAGCAACAGCATTGTCATTTTTGTTGGATGCGCGCAAGCGAATTCTTGCGCTTGAAAAGCTATCGTATCCTTCAGGCGGATAGGGCGCTTCAAAATCATGCAAAAACTGATACCAACCGTCATCCTCCGTCTTTTGCTCGTATGTATAGCCTGCGCCGGAGGGAATTTGCGTATGTACATCAGCACCCGTCTCGGGGTCTGCCACATACCAGTCAATTTCATAGCCGAAGGTCAGGGAATCCGCAGAGCCTACCTTGATAAAGGCTTCGAGCTGATAGGTCGCGCCCGACACTATATTGGTCGGTATCTGGTGCATGGCCGTTGCTCTGGGAATATCGGCGGAGCTTTTTAAAAGCGCGCTCTGGCCGCCGCCCGGTGTGTGGTTTTCGTCCTCGTTTATAACGGTGTATCCGGAGGCTACCGAGAACGACCATGGCTCTTTTTGCTCTGCTTCAAAGTCGCAATTTCCGTCCGTTTCCTCGAAAATGTTGGCCGATGTGCCCGCTACGGGTTGTTTTTTCTCCGTGGGGCGCACCTCGTCTATAAAGACCTGGTCACATTTCTGCAGGAAGGAGACATCGTCCCAAACTACTTCGGAATCGCCTACGCACCGAAGAATCATGGTAACATGGCTGACATCGGCCGGAATGGTTCCTTTTCCTATCTTGGTCGTCCATTCTCCCACCGGGGCATCTGTAAACGGAATTTCCCAGCGCTCAGAGGAGTTGTCATCCTTATACAGAGTGAGGGCAATCTGTATGCCGCCGGTACCGCCGACGCGATAAACGGAAGCTTCGATTTCGACCGGATATCCCTCCGTCGAGTCAGAGCGCTTTAGGTAAACCGTCTGCGTAAGATTGTTGGAGTAGGTTGCAAGCGCCCCGGGCGTTTCGAATACCTCCTGGGGCGGCGTGTTGGTAACACGCACCGCACGGTTTCCTGTGTGGGCAATCTGCGTCTTCGCTTCTCCCTCGGTTTTCGTTTTATCATTTAAGTTAAAGACGGGACCTCCGATATAACTGAGGAAATTTTCGTTGGTGGACTCATACGCCACCATTCCCCATCCCGTCAAGGCTGTTTCGCTGGCCGTATATTCAAAACTGCCGTTTTGTATAAGGTCCAGCGAGTCTACCATGGGCGTTAATTCGTGCTCCGGAATTATCGGCGGGTCATACGCCATGACCGGAACCGCGAAGCTTAGTGCCATACACAGCAGAAGAATTAAAGCACTGAGTTTTTTCGTCACTCTTCGCTTCCCCCTTTATCTACAAGTTGAGGCTATGCGGCCAAAAGGCCGCCTCGTATTTTATGGGGAAATAGGGGTATACACATTCTGCATATACCCCTGTTGTCCATTCTTTAGCGATATACTATAATCATTGCCTGCGACAGGTTCTGACGGTAGGAGAGAAGCATGTCTCCTGCGTAGATTTCCTTCTCGCTGATTGCTTTGATTTCGCCCTTCGCGCTGTCAAAGGCATAGAAAGAAAGGCAACCCGTGAGGCTTAACGGTACGAGGTGGTCTTCAAACTCATACTCTCTCGTCGTGCGATTGTATAATGTCTTCAGCTGCGTCTTCAAAACGGCGGCACCGTCCTTAATGGCGGTGATTTCACCGAAGGCGAAGCAGTCAGCCTGGTACATATCGGTATCTCTCTTTGCTGTGCCGGTTAAGGTTGCATCGGAGTAGCAGGAAGAAGCATCCAGCGGTGTCTGTGCGCGGAAGGCAACATGGATGGCGCCTACTCTGCCTTGTTCGTTCGGGTCAGAATACCAAATCATATCGCCCTTCTTCAGCATATCTGCGGTGAAGGTTACACCGTCAGTCGTTTCGGTTGTGAGCGTATCTTCGTTGAAACGGAAGGTTACATCTTCTGCCAGAAGGATGGTCTTTTCGCCATCGTAGGAAACAATGTTGATGGTGTTTGCCGGTTCGCCTTCAGCATCCAGTGCCTGACCTACGCCCATAACAACACCGGGTCTTTCATAGGTATTGGAGGACGCGCCTACGGCTACCATAGCGCCGGTTACACAGTATTCGTCAATGTCATAAATGCAAAGGTTCGGGAGGAATGCGCGCTGCTGGATGGACAGAGCATCCACCGTCTTGTAATCCTCGTCCTTTGTATAGGTTTCCGGCACAACGAACAGCTTGGTGTTCTCGCGAACGAGGTACTTAAAGCCGAAGCAGTTGTACGGAGCTGTCAGATAGTACAGTGCGCTGTTGTACTTCTCGTGGCCTGTAATCTTGCTGGCTACGATTTCTCTGGTTTCCATGGTTTTGATTTCTTCGCCGTTTGCGGTGAAGGTTACCAGCTGACCGGCAATTGCACCGTCGCTGTATAATGCAGGTGTTGTGGAGACGGAGATTTCAGCAGTCGGAATCGTATCCAGTGTGAAGTCATCTGCCAGTGCAAACACCTTCATTTCACCGTCTTCAGTGAAGATTTTTACCTGCGGCTTGCCGTCCATACCCTTAGCAGGAGCAGCACCTACGAGCCAAGCGTACTTGAAGTCGCGATAGGCTTCGCCGTCAAAGCCGACGATGTTGCCTGCAAAGTCAAGGAGGAAGGCTGCCTCTGTGTCAATGCCGATAGCGCCGATTTCGCCGCTGGCGATACCGCGTGCTACGCAGGGGGCAACATCATAGGTTGTGCCGTCAATCACAACTTCGGTGGGAACGGTGTAGTCTGTGCCGTCGATGTTCACAACTTCTGTGCTCATCTCGGAAACTTTGCCGTTAACCTTTTTGCCGTTTTTGATGATTTCAATGCTGGTTGCGCTCTGCGATACGGAAAGAACATCCCATTCTACCAGAGCATCCAGCTTCATTTCCTTGCCGTCTGCAGACTTAAAGTCAATGGACTTGAAGGCTGCCGGGTCTAAAACGAGTGTGGCGGTGCTTTCGGCTACGCCATTCTTAAAGGTAATCGTATAGTTGTCAGGACGAACGGTGTCTACAATCAGTGTCTTGTAGCTCTTAATTCTGACAGTCGTAGCGGTATCGCCATCTACAACCAGCTCAACGGTACCCATGTCAATCGCAAGGTCACCAGCATCTGCCGTCTTCTTCACGCCGTTTACAAACCATGCTGCACCTGCGGCAACCGGAATTTCTTCCTTCATGCCATCTTCAATGTAGCAGATTTTCGTGGTGGTGGAGCTTGTTGTCAGGTCGTCCGCATCAAGTGTGACAACTTTCGTGTCTTTCTTGGCTACCATGTGCAAAATCGTGTATTCATCGTCTTCCAGACGAGCATAAACGGTAACTTCTTCACCAAGGCGGCTTGCCGCATCGGTTGTGCCTACCAGCATCGGGGTCGTTTCGCCAAGGACAACATAGCCGGCTTTGGCTGTGGGGCCTGCAACGGAAGAAACTTCGTTGCCGGTAATTTTTGCCGTAATCTTATGGATGCGCAGGTTCTCTTTCAGGAGTGTGCCCTTTTCCGTAAAGGTAAGGTCATCACCAAAGCCTGTGCGTACAGCAACATTTACTTCTACTGCATTGGCAACGAGCTTTGCCATCTGGGCGCGGTTTACATCGCCCTTATCGGAGGTGCCGTCTAAAATACCCAGCTGAGAAGCCTTTGCCAGGTAACCGCTCGGGTAACCGCCCAGAGCCTGTGCCTGTACATCATAGCCGAGAGCGCAAACGAGCATCTTTACGGCCTGCGGGTAAGTAAGCTTGCCATCGGGCGAGAAGTGTGTTGCGTTTACACCGTTGACGATGCCCATGGAGGCTGCTGTGCCAATGGCGTTGCTTGCCCAATGGTCTTTTGCATCAACAAAGGTGGTGGGCTGTGCGCCTTCAATATTTAACAGACGCAGTACAATCGTGACCATTTCGGCGCGGGTGAGTGCCTCATCGGGCGCGTATTCGCTGCCGGAGCGGCCTTCTACAATGCCGATTGCATTTAAAAATGTAATTTCCTTTTCATAGGCGTTTCCGGCAATGTCCGTAAGTCCTGCGGCGGCTACGGGCATGACCAGCATGGAAACTGCCAGTACCAGAGTTAAGATTTTCTTTATCATGTCGTTTTCTCCTTTCATTGTGTAACACAGCGTTGCTGTTTACGCCTTTTGTAAAGAATATTCTATGAAATGGCCTTTATGCTTTCTTTTTGGAAGCATCTATACGCTCTTGCAAAAGGGAATAATATAAATCCTCGTCTACGGGGAGTGAAACGGTTTTTCCTGTCCAAGCCGAAAGGTGCATGGCGTTGGAGAGCTGCAGGGACTTTATGCCCTCTTCGCCGGGGATGGCGAGCGGGGTGCCCTTCAAAATGGCATTGGATAAATCCTTGATAACCGCGAGATGCGATTCGTTTACGCCGGGAATCGGCACATCACATACCCAATGCTCCGGTGCGCCCTTCGAGATGCGCTCCGCGTTATGTTTTCTCTCCGAAATACGATTTCGGTAGAAGGTAATTTTCTTCATATCGGTTACTTCGATTTTGCCCATCTCGCCGGCGATTTCCAGACGATTGGTTCCGGGCGCTTCGCCGATGGAGGCGATAAATGTACCGGTTACACCGTTTTCGTACTGCATAAACGCCGTTACATCGTCCTCTACCTCAATATCGAAGTATTTGCCGAAGGACATGTGCGCCGTTACCGACTCGGGCAGACCGAACAGCCATTGCCAGAGGTCTAAGTTATGCGGTGCCTGGTTAATCAGAAGGCCGCCGCCCTCTGTGGCCCAGGAGGAGCGCCATGCAGAAGAGTCGTGATACATCTGCGGACGATACCAGGAGGTCGCCGTCCACTGGATTCTCTTCAGCGCGCCAAGCTCGCCGCTGTCAAGCAGTTCCTTGAGTTTGGCAAATACGGGGTACATCCGCATCAGCCACATCATGGTAAATTTCTTATCTGTTTTCGCCGCCGCCTCGTTCATCTCGCGTACCTGCTTTGTGTACACGCCGGCAGGCTTTTCGCAAAGCACATGCAGACCGGCTGCGAGCGCATCCATCGAAATCGGCGGATGCAGGTAATGCGGTGTGGCAACAATAACTGCATCTACGAGACCGGACGCCAAAAGCTCCTTATAATCTTCAAAAACCGGAACCGAGAGGGTGTTCTTTGCCCACTCTATCCTCTTCGGGTCAACATCGCAAACCGCCGTCAGCACCCCGTTGGGGTCCTGATTTTCAATCAGACGCTCTGCGTGGCTGCCGCCCATAATGCCTATACCAATAATTCCGTAGCGCACTTTTTCCATTATGCTTGATTCCTTTCTCTTTCGCCGGCGGCCCCAAAAGCCTTAAAAACGGGGTTTTTGCAGCCTTTTTTCCGTTTCGTAAACGCACAAAAGGCCAGAAACGCCAGCTTCTGTATCTAACATTCTACCACAACCCCAAGCCCTCTGTCAATATATTTTTGCACAAAAATTGAAAAATGTGTCCAAAAACATAGGTTTTGCTCAAAAACACCTTTGCGGCGGCTTTTCGCGATGCCCCTAAATGCGATGACCGCAGGCTTTTACGCCTGCGGTCTTTTCTTATATTTTTTTCTATAGTCCGCCGGTGTTATCCCTTCATGCTTTTTGAAGGTTTCCCGCATGGATTCCGGACTTTTAAAGCCGATTTCCGTCGCAATCGCGCCCATGGTAAGCGCCGTGTGGCGTAAAAGGCGCTTGGCCTCTTCGCACTTTTGCTTGCTCCGGCAATCTGCCAGGGACATGCCGTATGTGCTTTGTATCACGCGCGCAAGGTGCCGCGGTGAGTAGCCCAGTATCCGGGCGATATCTTCCATGCCATAGCTATTGTCCACTACATATAAATCGAGAAGACCCTGCAAATCTTCCTCGGAGGGAATGTCGGTCCGGAGAACTTCTTTTTTTGCTGCGCGGTTCATCTCTGAAAAGAAGAGGCTCGCCCCCGGTGCGACCGTTGCCACGCTCCGGCCGTATTCCTCTATGGTGGCAGGCGGCTCCATTTTCTGCATCTGGGCCGCCCACGCCATAAGCTCCTCCGAGATTTTTATGGGGCGCAGAGCAACATCACTAAGCAAGCGTCTGAAGGTGGCATAAAAGCCGCTCTTTTCGCTTCCGACATTTTCCAGCAAAAAGGATACTACAAATTTACGGGCGTTGCCGTCAAGACTTGTGAAGTGCCCCGTTTCCGGCGGCACGATGATAAGATGCCCTGTCGGCACCGGTATCTTCTCCTTTTCCGCTTCCATAACGAAGGAGCCTTTTCCGGCGAAATGACACTCGTAATGCTTGTGGGTATGAAAAAGACCGTCACGCAAGGTGGAGTAGCTGTTATCTACTCTATATATATTGTAGAATTTGCACTCTGCATCGCCATATTTAATGTCTATGGTCTTTACGCCGTATCTCTTGTTCACTTTATCCCTCTTTCCCGTGCGGCCCTTTATGCCGCGCATAGCATTTTGTACACGCCTACGCCTCTTGCCTGTTCGCGTACTTTTTTCTATAGTCTGCCGGCGTTGTCCCTTCGTGCTTCTTGAAGAATTCGCGCATGGCTACCGGACTTTTAAAGCCGACATCCGCCGTGATGGCATCCATCGGTTTTTTCGTATGCCGCAAAAGCCGCTTGGCCTCTTCGCACCGTTGCTTATTCCGGTACTCGGCAAGGGACATGCCGTAAATGCTTTGTATCACACGCAAAAGGTGCCGCGGTGAATACCCCAGCCTTTTGGCGATATCCTCCATGCTGTATTCCCGGTCACACACATACAGGTTCAGAAGAACAGAAAATTCCTCCTTGCCGGCCACATTCGCGCCAAATACCTTTTTTCTGTCTGCTCGTTGATTTCCGTAAACAGCTGTTCTACGCTGATGGAAGCAAGCACCATGCAGCGGCAGTATTCCTCCGCGGTGAGCGGAAGCTGCATTTCCTGTATCTCGGCCGCTTTTTGTATAAGGTGCGCGGAAACCGGCAGGGGACGCATGGCGGCGCTTTCCAGAAGGTGCCTGTAGATAGCGTAAAAGCCTTGCTTTCCGCTTTTTGTGTTTTCCAGCGAAAACGCCATCACATATTTCGTCATGTCACCGCCCAAAACGGTAAAGTGTCCCGTTCCCGGCGGCACGACGATAAGATGCCCCCCAGGCACCGTTATCCTTTCGCTCTCTGTGTCCAGAATATACTCTCCACTTTCTACAAAGTGGCACTCATAATGTTTATGCGTATGGAAAAACCCATCGCGCGTGACGGTTCCTGTTCTGTATATATTATGGAAACAAAATTTTGCGTCCCCACAATGTACATCCACCGTTTTCAGACTATAGGTTTCTTTCACCGTTTTCCCCTTCCTTCTCCGCGCGCGGCCCTACGCCTTTATGGGCTTTTTGTGATTTTTCCTGTATCTTGCCGGGGTGGTGCCTTCCCACCGCTTGAAAGCCTGGCGCATGGCTTCCGGACTTTTAAAGCCGACCTCCGCCGCGATGGCATCCATCGGTTTTTTCGTATGCCGCAAAAGCCGCTTGGCCTCCTCGCACCGTTGCTTATTCCGGTACTCGGCAAGGGACATGCCGTATTTTCTTTGTATCACACGCGCAAGGTGCCGCGGGGAATATCCCAGCCTTTCAGCGATTTCTTCCATACTATATTCCTGGTCGCCCACATACAGGTTCAGAAGAACAGAAAATTCTCCCTCGCCGGCAACATCCTTGCCGAACAGCTTTTCCGCCGCCTGCTCGTTAATTTCCGAAAACAACTGCTCCATGCCGGCCAGGGCAATCCGCATACAGCGGCAGTATTCCGCTGCCGTGAAAGGAATTTCCATTTCCTGTACCTCGGCCGCTTTTTCTATAAGCGCTGCCGAAACCGGCAAGGGACGCATGGCGACGCTTTCCAGAAGGCTCTTATAGATGGCGCAAAAGCCTTGATTTTCGCTCTCTGCCTTCTCGAGGGAAAACGCCATTACATATTTCGCCAAATCGTCCCGCAAAACAGTAAAGTGTCCCGTTCCCGGCGGCACAACGATAAGATGCCCCGGCGGCACCGTTATCCTTTCGCTCTCCGTTTCCAGAAGGTACTCTCCGTTTTCTACAAAGTGGCACTCGTAGTGTTTGTGCGTGTGAAAAAACCCATCTCGCGTGACGGTACCTGTTCTGTACATATTATGGAAGCGAAATTTTGCGTCACCACAATACACATCCACGGTTTTCAGACCATAGTTTTTTTTCACAGTTTTTTCCTTTCCTTTCCGCGTCCGCGCGCGGCATTACGCCTTGGGAGAGTTTTTATGTTTTTGCCTGTATTTTGCCGGGGTGATGCCTTCGCACCGCTTGAAGACTTCGCGCATGGTGGCCTGGCTTTTAAAGCCGACATCCGCCGCGATGACATCCATCGCCTTATCCGTATGCCGCAAAAGCCGCTTGGCCTCCTCGCACCGTTGCTTGTTCCGGTACTCGGCAAGGGACATGCCGTATGCGCTTTGTATCACACGCGCAAGGTGCCGCGGTGAATACCCCAGCCTTTCGGCGATATCTTCCATGCTGTATTCCTGGTCGCCCATATACACATTCAGAAGAAGGGAAAATTCCTCCTCGCCGGCAACCCTCGCATCAAACATCCTGTCTTTCGTCTGCTCGTTAATTTCAGAAAACATCTGTTCTACACCGGTCGAGGCAAGCGCCATACAGCGGCAGTATTCCTGCGCCGTGCAAGGCGTTTTCATGTTCTGTATCCCGGCCGCTTTTTCCATTAAAGCCGCGGAAACCGGCAAGGGATTCATGGCGGCGCTTTCCAGAAGGTGCCTGTAAATGGCATAAAACCCTTGCTTTTTGCTGTTTCCCTTTTCCAGCGAAAACGCCAGCACATATTTCTCTATATCGTCACCCAAAACCGTAAAATGGCCTACGCCCGGCGGTACAACGATAAGGTGCCTCGGCGGGACTTTTATTCTTTCGTTCCGCGTTTCCAGAAAATACTCGCCCCGTTCTACCAGATGACACTCATAATATTTGTGCGTGTGGAAAAATCCATTTCGCGGGCCGGACTGGTCCCGGCCTACTCTATATATATCACAGAAGCAAAAGGTTGCATCACCACAATACACATCCACGGTTTTCAGGCCATAGCTTTTTTTCACGGTTTTTTTCCTTTCCTTTTTCGTTTCTCCGACGGGGACCCGGGCTTTTCCGAAGGTTTATAAAGCCTGTCGTTATCTCCCTACCTTTTCCAGGCAAGCGCGGTAGCCGCTGCCGAGGAGAACGACATCCGCCGTGAGGTTAATAAGATGATAGCCTTCGTCCACCAGCTGCTGGTAGTTTGCGGGAGAGCCTGTTGTTCCCGCCAGCTTTCCGTGCTTTCTGGCACATTCGGCTATGCGCTTTCTCGTTTCGGCAATTTTCGGGTTCGAGAAATCGCAAGGGGTGCCGAGGCCCTGCGAAAAATCGGCCGGCCCGAAGTAGAGCATGTCAATACCGGGCAGCGCCGCAATCTCGTCAAGCTCCGCAAGCGGCTCCGGGTCTTCAATCTGCACCATAACAACGCGTTCTTCGTTGGCCGTTTTAATATAGTCTGTCCCACCTACGAGACAGTATGCACCATCGGCATTACCGCCGTCAATCGGTCTTCTGCCTATCGGATGGAACTTGGTGTAATATACAACCTCGCGTGCCTCTTTAAGGCTCATCAGATGCGGTACCATAATGGCCGTGGAGTCTGCCTCCAGCGGTCTTATGTAATTGCTGTATGCGCCGCGGGATACTCTTGTGATAACATCGCAATCGTGTGCCTTGGCGGCAAGGACTGCATTTTCCACATCACGCATGCTGTTCGGTACATGCTCCAGGTCAATCCACACCGCGTCAAAGCCGCTCATGGCCGCAAGCTCCACGCCGCGGATGTCGGCAAGGTTCAGCTTTACCGATACAGCGGGCCTGCCTGAGCGGATAGTTTCCAGCATTTTACTTCTGCGCATTTCCATTTTATATTTCCTCCTATTTCTACTATTTAATACTATAGCCGCCGTCTATCGCGATAGAGGCGCCGGTAATGTACGCCGAGGCATCCGAGGCCAGAAATACAATGGCACCCATTACATCGGTGTCATTGGCCATTCTGCCAAGGCATGTCTTCTTGCTGTAGCGCTCTACAAAGGTTTCGTTCTGGTTATTGAAAAAGCCGCCGAGATTCAAAATGTTGCTCCGCACGCCGTAGCGGCCGTAATAGGACGCCAGAAAACGGTTGAAGTTTTCCATGCCGCCCTTGTGGAAGAAGTAATCCGCGGTCTGCCCGCCGCTTGCTTCCATGGGCGTGCCTTCATACAGCGTAAAATCGGGACCTAAAATGCCCATATAGGAGCCGATGTTTATGATGCTGCCGCTTTTGTTTTTGGCCATGTGGTTACCAAAAGCTCTCGAAATGATAAAGATGCCTGTTGCGTTTACACGCATGCTCTTATCAAAGTTTTCCGCATCGTCCGCCATCCCCATAAAGGTACGGAGCACGGCATTGTTTACGAGAATATCAATCTTTTCACCATTTTTCTCGCAGCCTTCCAAAAAGGCCAGCACGCTCGCCTCGTCCGACTGGTCGATGTAGGCACTGTAAACCTCCAGCCCTTCCTCGCGCAGCTTTTTGGCGTTTTCCTCGTTGGCCTCTACATTTCGGGAGGCAATATATACCTTGGCGCCGGCCTGCGCCAGCGTCAGCACCATCTGGCGCCCGTACAGTCCGCTGCCGCCTGTGACAACGGCTGTTTTTCCGTTTAACTTAAATGTGTCCAGAATGCTCATTCTGCCAGCTCCTTTTCTATCTCGTTGAGGGAAACCACACGGCCGCCCTCTTCGCGGCTGCGGATACCTGCGATAATGATTTTCATCATTTCTACCGTTTCGGCAAACGGATACGGCTCTTCGCCTGTTTCGATAAAGTGAACAAAGTTCTTCAGCTGTTCCTTGAAGGCATAGAAGCTGTCCTTGGAGGGCACCGAGACGCTGTCCTTCGTGCCGACCAGCTTCAGCGCCGAGCCTGCCATATCATATACAACGGCCAGCGTTACATCAATGCCCTTTTCGTGGCGGAGATGTACGATATTGTTGTTTATGCCGCCGGTGTTCTGTACGGTGGTGTAGCCGCCGCCAGTGATGCGGTAAACCGGCTCCAGCGCATGGATGCCGTATCTTTCCCAGCTCTTGTTCATCGTCATATTGATATAACGCAGCTCACCCAGCTCGTGTGTAGAGAGGAAATAGGGGATATATTCCTTCATGTAGCGCAGCGCGCTGGAGGAAAGGATTTTTGCGCCGTTTTTCACCCAGCCGCAGATGGTTTTGAGGTCCTCTACATTATCGGCCAGCGGCTTGTCAATGAAAATGGGGAGGCCGGCCTTTACAAACGGCTCGGCGCGCCATACATGCTCGTTACCCTTATCCGTGGCAATAATAACGGCGTCAACCTGTCCGATAACATCCTCGGGGTTTTTCACGATGTTATCAATTTTGGAGGCGCGTGCCACCTTTACCGCCTCACTGGGGTCATCCGTCCAGATATGCGTAACCTTCGCGCCGCGGATGCCGAAGCTCTCCGGCGGCTCCTTTTCGAGATAACGGGGAATTACGGGGAAGCCGCAATCCTCCATATATTCCTTGTTGTACCCGTTGAACATGGCGCTCCAGGAATACGGATGTCCGTTTCCGTCCACCATACCGAGCATGGCAATTTTGATTTCTTTCATTGTTTTTCTTCCTTTCTTCTCTTTATTTTAAAAGTGTTGCCGCGTTGTTATAGAAAAGGTCTTCCACATCGGTTCTTGAAAGGTCCAGTAGCTCGCATGCCTGCCGCACCGCCATCAGGTTTTCGGTGCCGACATGGTAGGAGTGGAAAGTCGTTTTCCCCTGGAAGTTTTGTAAATCCTTTTCGCCTATCCAGTAGAAGGTGTCGCCGAGGGATACGCATTTGCCGGCTGCTATAGAAACCGTATAGTCAGAGCCCCACATACATCTCTTGACGCCTACCTTTTTCATAATGTGCATCATAGCGGGCGACTCGCAAACGGCAGAAAAATCATACCATACATTTTCGAGGTCCGCCACCTTATCAACATTGCCAAACGCCGTCCATGCGGCAAAGGAACGGGCCGCGTGCGCCAGAATTAAAATGGCGTTCGGGTACTTTTTGGCCATCGCGCGTATGTAGTTTACATTCGCCTCGTCCGCCATCGCCTTATCCTTTACCATGTGCAGGGTGATGAACATTCTCTTTTTGTCCGCGATTTCCCACGCCGTTTCCGGCAGGTATTCCTCAATGCCGGCATCAAAGGTTCTTTCACGGTCCGCAAAGCAATGATAGCATTTAAAGCCGCGGATATCGGGGTGCACCAGCCTTTTTTCGATTTCCTCCACGCTGTCGCCCGGTCTTACGACCACCTCGCCCATGTTGCCGGGAAACTTTGCAAGCTCGGACGCAAGAAAGTCCACCGAGCGGGTCATATCCGCCTCGTCCCAAAGCTCGCGCTCCGGCCAGACTATCGCGTTGACCTTCAGCTCTCTGTCCCCTATGAGAGGTTTCATGTCCTTATAATATGTAGCCAGATTCAAGGTTTCATACGGCCCCTCCGGCAGGTGGGAAATATGCATGTGCATATCCCACATCCGCGCCGGCAAAAAGTCGTCCAGTATCTTGGCTGCTTCTAAATCATACGAATTGTAAACACCGTCTTTCATTTTACGCCCTTCCTTCTCTTTTTTCTTTGTTACGAGAACCGCGCAAAGCCTGCCCGGCAAAGGTTTCCGGGCATAGTTTTGCACTATTATTTTCATTGTATCACATCGTTTTTCGAATTGCAAGAAATACTTGGATTTTTTTGCTTTTCCCTCCACGGGACAGGGGACGGTTCTGTGTCCTTCTGCGTCCTGGCAAGGGGCAGACAGCAGGGGTATGCAGGGGAGACAGAGAACCGTCCCCTGTCTCTCTTTTTCCTATGTCCTTTCCACAATCCCCTTGCTTATCCCGGTGAGCCTGCTTATTTGCCGTATGGACAACCCTCGTTTTTTAAATGCAGCAAGCCATTTGTCCCGTTTTTTGACTTCCAGCCTCTGAAATTCGGCAACGCTTTCGCATCCGGATACGCTTACGATTATCCGTTTGGCTTGTTCGTCTGTCAGCCTGGGCTTTTTTTCTTCCATGTCGAGATATTTGTTCTTGTCGGATTCCTTATGCAACTGAACAAAATCCTCTCTTCCCATCATTTCTTCCACAAATTCGGTGTCCACTATTTTGGGAGCGTCTGTATATTCCCGATAGCTACTGTAGGCGTATTCTCCGATGTCCGCTTCGAGGCCGGCTTTGACGGGGTTTTGATGGATATATCGCAGTACGGCGAAAAACTGTCTTTCCTCCACAATGGGTTCGCTTTTAAATCGGTCTTGAAATAAATGGCCTGTCCGCTGGTATTTTCCGTTGTACCAATATACATATTTTCCGGCGATGCGCTTCATGATTTGCTGTATTTCCTCGCACTCCTCTTTTATGAGCAAATGGGCATGGTTGCCCATAAGACAGTACGCGTAAATTTTGTATTTGCATATCGGCTTGTATTCCGTCAAAATTTGCAGAAATTTCAGGTTGTCCTCTTCGTCCTCGAAAATTTGCTGGCGGTTTATTCCGCGCAGCATGATGTGGTATATCCCACTTTCGCTTTTTACTCTTGCTTTTCTTGGCATTTTCTTCACCTCGCCAATAGTATAGCACAGTTTGCTTTTTCTGTCAAGACAGGGAACCGTCCCCTGTCTCTTTTAGCATGTTCTCGATGAAGATGCCGTAGCCGCGCGTGGGGTCATGGACGAAAACATGCGTGACGGCGCCGACGAGGCGGCCGTCCTGGACAATCGGGGAGCCGCTCATGCCCTGAATAATGCCGCCGGTAAGAGCGAGGAGGCGCTCGTCCGTAATACGCAGTACCATGCTTTTGCTGCCCGGATTTTTCCGGTGCCACACGCGTTCAATTTCAATGGTATATGCCTCGGGTGCGCCGCCGGCAATATCACTGTAGATGACCGCCTCGCCCTTTTTGACCTGGGTGCTGACCGCCAGCGGCAGCATTTTTCCGCTTTCGGGCGCATAAAGCGTGCCGTACAGGCCGTAGTCCGTATTGGCGCCGATGCTGCCCACATCCTCGCCGAACACGCCGCGTATCGCCCCCGGCGCGCCGTCCTCGCCTTTTTCGATATACACAATTTTGCAATCGGTGATGGTGCCGCGTTCTGCCGAAACCCGTGTGCCGGTGTCGGCATCGGCAATCGCATGGCCGAGCGCCGCGTATTTTCCACTTTCGGGCAGGGAGAAGGTAATAGTGCCGATGCCGGCCTCGCTGTCACGCACCCAAAGGCCGAGCTTATACCTTTCGGCATCGGGATAGTATACAGGAGAAATGGCCGTTTCCCACTTTTTTTCCCCACGGCAGACCGAGAGCGTGAGCGCGGCGCCTCTGCTTTCTTCGACCGCGCGCTCCAGCGCATCACTATCCGGAAGAGGCGTGCCGTTTACCGACAAAATGCGGTCCCCTACCTGTATGCCGCCTTCCTTGCCGGGTGCGCGGCCCGTTCCCGGTATTTCCGAAAGCGCAACGACCAAAACGCCCTCCATATACATCTTTATCCCCACCGCCTCGCCGCCAAGCGATACCTTTTGCGGCTCCACCACATGCACGGTGGCCGTTTTGCGCAAAAGGCCGAGCGTAGTATATTCCAGCGAAAAGGAGCCTGTCTGCATGGGCCAGACGGCCGTTTCTCTTCCGTTTTTTTGCCATAAAAAGTTGTCCCCTTCGGTATGTGGCGCTACGAAGGTGGGAAGCGAATGCGCTTGTCCCCGTACCATCACAAGCTCAGTGGGAATCTGCCGAAATTGTCCGTATGTCCATAGTAAAAAAACAACGAGCGCGGCGCATGTCACCTGCCGCGTTCTTTTATATTGCCGCATTTTTTTCACCTCGCGTTTAGTTTGGCCGCGAAGATAAAACTTATAAGAACAAAAAATTGTCAAAAAGGGGGCAAAAAAGCATTCTGTTTTATATTGCCAAAAATTTCTTTTCTTCTTTTTTGCGCATGAGAATATAGGAGATGAGATGCGCGCTTCCTGTTAAAATCCACGAAATCGGGTAGGATAGGAAAAGGGAAGGCAGGGTGCGAAAGTGGGCAAATACGGTGAAAATCCAGACTATACGGAAAGCACACGCGCCGAGAAGCGATACGCACATCGGCAAAACGGAATGACCAAGTCCCCGCACCGCGCCCATCAGCGTATCCATAAGGCCGCAGATAAAATAGGGGAGAACGACGAACATAAACCGCAGCGAGCCGTAGGCGATAACCTCGGCCTCACTCGAATAAAACGACAAAAGCGTTTGGCGAAACAAAAGGACAAGGCCTCCCAGCACCATACCGGTTATGGTAACACAGCCACAGCAGACGCCGAGGCCCTTGTCAATCCGTTTTAAGTTCCGCGCGCCCATGTTCTGACCCGCGAGCGTCAGCATCGTCTGATAAAACGCGTTCATGGATGCCCAGACAAAGCCCTCCACATTCGCCGCCGCCGCACTTCCTGCCACAATGGCGGTGGAATTAAAGGAGTTGACGGAGGACTGGATAAGCAGATTGGAAAGCGAAAACAGGCTGCTTTGTACGCCGGACGGAAGGCCGACGGACAAAATGGAAATAAGCTCCTGTTTGTGGATACGAAGGTCGCGCGCACGAAGGCGCATGGCGCCTTCCTCCCTGGCCATGCAAAGCACCACGAAAGCCGCGGCCACATACTGGGAGGCGGCCGTCGCTATCCCGACGCCGACGGCGCCCCTTTTGCAGACAATAACAAAGAACAGATTGAGAAGGACATTCACAACCCCGGCAACTGTCAGAAAATAAAGCGGACGCGCCGTATCGCCCTTCGCGCGGAGAATAGCCGTTCCAAAGTTATAAATAATACTGGCAGGCACCCCGACGGCATACGCCCGAAGGTACGCCGCGGCACCGCCGAAAACCTCGGCCGGCGTCTGCAGAATAAAAAGAAGCGGTTTTACACATACAAAAAGAAGAAGGCCCGCTAAAAGACCGCCTATTATGCTAAGCAGCATCGCCGTATGGACGGCGCGGCGCACGCCTTTTTCGTTTTTCTCGCCAACCCTTCGCGCCACCGTGACATTTGCGCCGATGGAGAGCCCGATGCAGAGATTGACAATCAGATTTATCGCCGCGCCCGAGGAGCCGACGGCCGCAAGATGCGCCTCACCGGCAAATTTCCCGACCACGACCATATCGGCCGCATTAAAAAGGAGCTGCAATATGCTGCTTAAGATAACGGGAACGGCAAAGAGCAACACATTCTTTAAAATTGGCCCTTCTGTTAGCGTAACCTCGCGTCTTCTCGGCTGCATAAAAACACCTCCACTTCCGGCAACACTCTATCACAAGGAGCCGTCCTTGTCAAGAAAAAAGAGGGCGAAAAATTTGGTTTGACATTTTACACAACATATTGTATAATGAGGAAAAAGGAGGGTGATATGTATGCCCGAATACGGAAACGAGAGTATCTCTTCGCTCAAAGGGGCCGACCGTGTGCGAAAACGCCCCGGCGTTATCTTCGGCTCGGACGGGCTGGAGGGCTGTCAGCATGCTGTTTTTGAAATATTATCGAACTCGATTGACGAAGCGCGCGAGGGCTACGGCAAGGTCATTGAGGTTACCCGCTTTTTAGATAAATCCATTGAGGTAAAGGATATGGGGCGCGGTATCCCCATGGAATATAACCCCAAAGAGGAGCGCTATAACTGGGAGCTTGTTTTTTGTGAAATGTACGCCGGCGGCAAGTACAACAACAATGCCGGCACGAACTACGAATACAGCCTGGGCCTCAACGGTCTCGGCAGCTGTGCCACGCAGTACGCCTCGGAATTTATGGAGGTTACGGTACAGCGTGACGGCTATCGGTACCAGCTGTTTTTTGAAAAGGGCGAAAATCAGGGCGGACTTTATAAGGAGGCCGTCCGGTACCGCCACACCGGCACCACCATCCGTTGGCGGCCGGACCTCGATGTGTTTACCTCGATTGACATTCCGCTTGCGTATTTTCAGACGATTATGAAAAAGCAGGCCGTTGTCAATGCAGGCATTACCTTCCGCCTGAAAAACGAAACGAAGGAAGGCATGGAGGAATATGTCTATTATTATGAAAACGGCATTTCCGACTACCTTTCGGAGGTCAGCGGAGAGGGCGCCTTTACGGGGATTGCGCGCTACGAAACGGAATGCACCGGGCGCGACAGAGAGGATATGCCCGACTACAAGCTTCGCATGCAGGTTGTTTTCTGCTTTAATAATACCGACACGATTTTGGAATATTACCACAACTCCAGCTTCTTAGAGCATGGCGGCTCGCCCGACAAGGCGGTAAAAAGCGCCTTTGTTTCGGCGGTGGATGCGTATATCCGAAATGCCGGCAAATATGCAAAAGGCGAATCGAAAATCACCTTTGCCGATATTCAGGACAGCCTGTGCCTTGTCATGAACTCGTTTTCGACGATGACGAGCTATGAAAACCAGACGAAAAAGGCCATCACCAACCCCTTTATTGCGGAGGCGATGACGGCTTTCCTGCGGAAAAATTTAGAAATATACTTTATTGAGAACAAAATAGAGGCCGAAAAGATTGCCGCACAGGTGCTTCTGAATAAGCGCAGCCGCGAAACGGCCGAGAAAACGAGAGTGAACCTCAAGAAAAAGCTGGCTAAGAATATAGATGTGACAAACCGCGTGCAGAAATTTGTGGATTGCCGCACGCGCGACACGGAAAAGCGCGAGCTTTACATTGTGGAGGGTGACTCGGCGCTCGGCTCGGTAAAGCTTGCCAGAAACGCGGAGTTTCAGGCTGTTATGCCTGTCCGCGGCAAAATTCTGAATGTTTTAAAGTGCGATTTACCGCGCATTTTCAAAAGCGAGATTATTATGGACCTCATCCGCGTTTTAGGCTGCGGAATTGAGGTGAAAACGAAGGATTTTACGGCCTTTAACCTTGACAATCTGCGCTGGGACAAAATTATTATCTGTACCGACGCGGATGTGGACGGCTACCATATCCGCACCCAGATTCTCGCTATGCTGTTTCGCCTGACGCCTACGCTCATCCGCGAGGGGAAGGTATATATTGCCGAATCGCCCCTGTTTGAAATTACGACGAAGAATGACACCTTCTTCGCCTATACGGAGCAGGAGAAGGCGCAAATTCTGGCGGAGCTGGGGGGGACAAAATGCACCATCCAGCGCTCAAAGGGACTTGGCGAAAACAACCCCGACATGATGAGCAAAACGACGATGAACCCCGAGTCGCGCCGACTTATACAGGTGCTCCCCGAGGATGCGGAAAAAACGGCGGAAGTGTTCGAGCTTCTGCTCGGGGACAATCTCCAGGGACGAAAGGAGCATATTGCCACCTATGGTGCGCAGTATATTGATTTGGCCGATGTGATGTAAACGCAATTTGTACGCCGCGCAGGTTTTCCTGCGCGGTTTTTTATTTTTGCCTTGTGGGGTCTGCGCAGTTTCTTGTGGGGATGGAAAAAAAGATGCAGAATAAGCGAACTGAGCCGAGGGGGCTTGCCCACGAGGGAAACCGGAAGGTGTACATGGGTACACCGATGGCGAGGTTCGTTTAGAGCTTATGGGCATAAAAAATAGAAATCTGCAAAAATTGCAGATTTCTACATAAAGCTTTTTGATGTGGTAATTTCTACTTTTTAGGAATGTTAAAAATTCGCCCATAAGCGGTCTGCGCTTTTTTTACATTCCCGGCCACTTACTTGCGGATGTCCAGTACCTTAAACGCCAGTGTTGCTCCTGATGGCACCACAGCCTCCACCGTATCGCCCACATGGGCGCCGAGGAGCGCTTTGCCTACAGGCGATTCGTCCGAAATGCGGTTTTTCGAGGGGTCCGCCTCGGTAGAGCCGACGATGGTGTATTCCACCTCTTCATCAAACTCCACATCGAGTACACGCACCGTAACACCGATATTTACAACGGTTGTATCAATATTCGCCTCGTCAATAATCTTAATGTTTTTCAGCTTTTCTTCCAGCTCCATGATGCGCGATTCGACCTGTGCCTGCTCGTTTTTCGCCTCGTCATACTCGCTGTTTTCCGAAAGGTCGCCATACGCACGCGCCTGCTTGATTTTTTCTGCAACCTCGTGCCGTTTTTCTGTTTTTAAAAACTCCAGCTCTTCCTCCAGCTGACGCAGACCGTCGGCCGTCAGAATTGTCATCTTAGCCATGAAAATTCCACTCCTACTTCTATTTTTACCTTGCGGTAGTTTCCATGTTCAACTTTTCCTAGTATAGCATATTCCCCGCACGATGTCAAGTGTATTTATTATTTTTATATGAAAAAAATTCTCTTTTTCAGCATATCTTTTGTAAATTTCGACAAAAAATGCCGACCGATTGGGGGGCAAAGCCAAAAAACCGCAGCAGTGCCTCCAGCGTGTCGCCATCGCCGCGGGTGTGCGCAAAAAGGGCGCGAAGAGGCGGTGGCGGCGCAAATACACAAGCTTTGTGCGGTACTGTGAGGTCTATACCGCACCCGCCCGGGGCGCCCGGCAGACGCATAATGCACTTGTCCGCTTCTTCCGTAACCTGCCCGAAAAGAGGAACCATTAGTCCCGTTTCCTCTTCAATCTGCGCCGCAAGCGCCTCGTTTCCCTCACCGATAAGCTCTAAAAACCGTACTCTCCGCGCCATCTCGAGAATGGCCTCCGTCTGCCAGCCTACGCCCGGAAAAAGCGCAAGATGCGTGGTGCCGGCCGGCAAAAGCTTGTAGCAGGCGGCGTGTACCAGGCGCCCGGCATCCCCCGAAAGAAGGGGCAGACCCGTGCTTTCGGCTATCTCCCGGTCCACGCACACGGCCCCGCTTGCCGCCCCTTTTATATACCGGGCAAGGCGCAAGGAGGCAAACGGGCCGCGCCGCCGCCTGTAATGCACATATAGGCCTTCGGCGCGTCCCACTGTTTCCTGTCTTATAAAGTCCGCATCATCCTCTATAAAAACTGCCAGCTTTTCCATGCTCTCTCCTACTTATGCCGCCGCCGGCATTTATGACAGATTGTGCCCACGCGGCACCCCATCTGCAATGTTTTTTGCAGCTGCCGCTTTTTCCGGCAAGCGCAAAGGAACAGCTCTATCTCGTCGAGATACGCCCAGAATCTGCATTTCATGGTACGAGCAGCCGCGTTTTTTCCATGAGGGGTGCATCGGCGGATATGCCGTTTGCCGCGGCAATTTTTTCTATTTCCACGCCGTAGCGCTTTCCTATATCCCAAAGGGTGTCGCCGGGTGCCGGAAATGCAATTACAACGGAAGGCCGCCTGCCCGCCTCTTCCTCGGAAACGAGAATTTCCGAAACCGTTTCCACATCGCTTTTCGAGGTCAGGCGCAGGTCAACTTCCATGCTCAGGCGCACATCCACACTACCGGCATCCGGCAGGGTAAAGCCGCAGTCTGCCATGCGTGTACGGCACGAAATTTCCGCATCGGGAGCGGCGGTGGTGGGCAAAGTGAAGGAAAACGGAATACGGTCGGTATACGCCTCTAAAGGATACATGCCGCCATCGGTCATGTATAGTATTTTCACCTCCGCCATACCGCTCACCTCGGCACGCGCGCCATCCACCGTGACAGAAGTGACCACCGGGTTTGCCGAAATCGTCTGCACCGCCAAAATGGGGGCGTAGGTTTCAGGAAGGGAAATCGTCTGCCGTACGGCCACGCTGTCCGCGATGGCCTCGCTCGCCGTCTGCAAACAGATGCGCTCCTTCTTCATTTCCGTTTTCATGCCGGGACAGTAGCAATCCGTCAGCATTTCTATCTCCGTATTCTGCATGGTGGCCGCGCGCATTTCCATCGCGACCTCCACGCCAAAGCGCCGCCCTTCCTCGTCATCGGTATCCACCTCGCAGTAGATATCCGTCACGCGGCAATCGAGTGTATAGTCCATGCCCTCCTCGGTTCCCGGCAAATCCAGAATTTCCGTAAAAGGAATGGCGTGCTCCATCACGCCCGGCTGTCCGCCGGGGAGAGCGCTCTTATACAGAGTGCGAAGGCGCACCCTTCCCTTGACCAGCATTTTCCCCGTAATCAGCTTGACATCGTCCTCGAAAATCTGCGCGTCTGTTTTTAAAACCTCAGCCATGGGCGGATTTTCTGCCGGCACCATCTCCGTCATGCCGACCGTTGCCGGGAAGACGCCTTCTGCCGCATCGCTGCGCACCGCGCATTTTTTCTTTTTCATCTGGGGGAGCGGCTCGCCTTCCGCGCCCACACAAAGGCGCACCTCGCGCGCTTTTTTGGCGAGGAGGAACACCTTGACCATTCCCTTTACGGAAAATTTCCGGGAATTTCGCACCATACATTCCGTGCTGCCTGTCTCCGCCATGGCGGAGATGTCATCCTCTGTGCCCGCAAAGGGGCCGATAACATCCTTAAAAGGCAGCTGGATTTCCATG
Source organism: Clostridia bacterium (assembly GCA_045535515.1). Taxonomy (GTDB): domain Bacteria; phylum Bacillota; class Clostridia; order UMGS1883; family UMGS1540; genus SIG447. The sequence goes on from JAZSLT010000035.1 coordinate 42,836, forward strand.
CTCTCCAGCATGGCGGCGTCCTCTCCCTCCGGTACATATAAAAGGTGGTAATCCGCAAGGCCGTTTATAAACACCTTGTCGCCCTGCCGCTGACAGGATGTGATGCGCGCCCGTCCTTCCATCTGTAAAATTCTGGCGATGTCGGGCTTTTGGTCGGGAACGATGATATCGCTTTCCACCTGCAGCTCTGTTTCTTTTTGCGCGGCCATCTCGCGCAGCATAAGCTGCTCATTTTGCAAGGTTATTTCCATGCCATCTCCTCCTCGGGTTTTTTGCTTTATGTGTATGCACATGGAACGAAAAAAATGATTTTTGCGTAAAAAAACTCTCTTTTTTATAAAAAGCCGACGCCTCCCTGTTTTAGAAAACCGCGTTTTTTCGGGAAAAACGCGCCTTTTTTTATAATGTTATCCAAAAGATAATGCCCCGTAACATATTTGTAATATGATGGGTGTATAATGAAGATACAGTAAAACAGGGGTAGTGGGTGCCGGGCACCCGGACGGAAGGATTTTAGCTATGAAAAGCAAGGGTTTATTATCTATACTTTGTGCCGCGCTTCTTTTATTCGGAAGCCTGTCGGCACAGGCTGCGCCGGAAACGGTCAGCACGGGTGACGGGGGAACCAACAGCGGGCTTATGATTGTCAAAAAGCCGGAAACCTCCGTTTCCTCCACCACAAAGAAGAATTATACGCTCTCGGCCGTATGTGTAAGCGGGGCTGAGGTTTCGCTTTACAGCTATGATGCGGCAGAGGGTGTTTTCCGCCTGAAAAAAGATGCGGAGGGCAACGCGCTCGTGAAAAGCGTAAACGCCGGGGGCATCTATCTGCAGGAAATAAATCTGGAAAAAGAGACGAATACTCTGCTGCTTCGCGCGGAGTACGGTGAGGGCAATTATCAGCATGTACGGCTGGATATTACGCTTTTAAACCAGAGTCTTTTAGATAGTATCCGTGGATTTGCCGCCAACTTCCGCTCTATTTTTGGTGGCTGGTAAAGAGTAAAGGAGTCGCCCTCGAGCGGCTCCTTTTGAAAAATTATGAGAAGAGAAAAGCTGAAAACAGGAATTTTGCTGATTTTAATATGTAGTGCGATAGTACTGGCCGCAAGTGTGTGGTTCGGCAGCGGTATATGGCCGCGCGGGTACGATTTTTTTCTGTCCCTACCGAATCGCGCTTTTTTTTCGCAGCTTTTCGGGAAAGAACAGCCGTATACAAGTCCGATGGAAAATCTGGCACGGCCGCGCCGGCTCGTTGTTACAAACGGCGGCAGCCGCGGCGTTTATTATAACAGCGACAGCTCCTTTCCGCCGTATTATGAAGTGGTAAATGAGTTTTTCCGGGCAACGCTTTCAGACGAAAGCCTTGTGTTTATGTCCACCGCCGTGGATGAGGAGGAATGGTATGATGTCCTCCGAAACGATGAGCTTCTCGACACCAAATCCATATACATTTCCTACAGCACCGCCTTTTCCCCGCGCCTTTTCGCGCAGGTTATCGGCACGGAGCACACATGGCTGGAGGCGCATACCGATTCGGTGCAGGAGTTCATTTTAGCGCCTATCGGGGATGCCGGGCATGATGTTCTTTTGTATGTACGAGGCCTCGGCGGCGGCCCTGTGCTGAAATTCTATATTAACTATCCGCAAAAGAGCACGCTGTATGCGCGTATTGACAGTATGGCGGAAAACCTCGGCTATTCCTTTGCGTATGAGCTGAATTTGCATGACAGTCAGGTGGGTATCGGCGGCGGCGTGGCGCAGAAGGTGGTTATGGAGCCGATGCTCCTCATCTCGCCGCGAAGCGGCACCAGCGCGCCACTTCGTGGCACGAATCCTATCGCCAGCGAAACGGATACCGAGGCGCTCCTTTCCGTTTTCGGCTATCGCGAGCGCGGCGTAAACCGCTATACGGGGGCCGACGGCACGGTGCATTTCGTGGAGAATTACGGCTCCATCGGCATTTATCCCGATGGACTTGTTGAATATTATGCGGTAGACGAGCAAAAGGGCGTGAACATCCTTCCCTTTGAGAGCGGCTTGGCCACTTTATACGACTCCTTAAACGGCGCCGTCAGCTTTGCCGCCCGGGTCTGGCAATCGCTTGTGCCGGACCGCCCCTTTGAAGCCCTCGTTTCCTCGGACCTTGTGGAAAACGAGGACGGGGAATATGTTTTCACAATGGACTATTATTATGAAGGCACCCCCATCACCATGGCAAGCGGCAATATGCGCCATGCCGTGGAAATCCGCGTGAAAAACGGCAAAATCGTAGAATACCGCCATATTCTCCGCCGCTTTACGGCCGCGGGTGAGAAGGCGGAGGATATCCCGATGCTGCAGGCGATTGACGGCATGTACGCGCGCCTCGGGCAGGAAGAAAACACACAAATCCGTATTCTCGACCTTTATATAAGCTATGTGGAGGACACCTCCCCCGGCGAAAAGCGCCCCGTATGGTGCGCACAAATCGAGGGGCGCGAGGAGCCTGTCTATTACCAGGGATAAGGACTTCTGCCAGAAAGTGTTCCTTGCTTTTTCCCGCCCCCGCCTGTTACAATAAGGGCAAGGAGGGGTTCTGCTATGCTAAAGGGATTATTTTCTGCCATTGACCATATTACGGGCCTGCCGCGGCGCATTATGCTCGGGGGCCTATTACCTGCTTTTCTTCTTTTACTGGCGGCGGCTTTATTATATCTTCGTCCCCGCGTTTCTTACGAGGACTTTATCCTGTCGCGCCAGATATGCAAAACAGCGATGACCTTATTTTCCGAAGGCATTATTCTCGGGCTTTTCCTCGATGCCGTTTTAAAACGGACCTGAGAAAAAAGCCGCCTTTGGAGTGTAGGTGCCGAGGGCGGCTTTTTCTGTTTTTCGGCGATAAATAAACCGGCCTTTTAGAAGGTCTTACACAGAGAGGAGAATCCCATGCTTCGCAAAGAGAAATTTGACAAGTTTTTTAACCGTCAGCCCGAAAGAGAGTTTATTAATCTTCTGAAGGAGCCGGTCCATGCCTATTGTCCGCCTTCCTTCGGAAAGGGAAGTATAGAGGAAGGGGAGATAGATGCGCACGGTATGTATCTGTGCGGTGATTTTCCGGACCCGGAGGGTGTGCTGGAAACGGCGTATCAGGACTTCTCCCGGTTTCTTTCTGTTTACAAAATAGAAGGCCGAGCCTTCCCTGTCCGCCTTGTAAAAGGGGAAACCCGCTGCTTTGAGGCATATACGGTGGATATTGCGGCCGATGGCATAACGCTTTCTGCCGCCGATACCGAAGGCATCCGCCGCGGTCTTATTTACATAGAGGATTTAATCTCCCGCCGCGAGGACGCGTTTCTCCTCCCCGGCAAAACGGAGCGCTGGCCGCATATCCGCGCCAGAATTACGCGTGGCTTTTTCTCTCCCACTAACCGTCCGCCGAAATTTGGCGATGAGCTTTCCGATGATATCGATTATTATCCCGACGAATATTTAAACCGTCTGGCGCATGACGGCACCAACGGTCTTTGGATTTACACAAGCTTTAAGGCAATCCTGCCGCCGCGCCTTATTAAGGAATACGGCGAAGGCTACGAGGCAAGGCTTGAAAAGCTCCGCCGCGTCATCCGCAGCTGTGCGCGGTATGGTGTAAAGGTCTATGTGTTTGCGATTGAACCGCAGGCCTTCCCCGAATGGGAAATGCTGAATAAATACCCCCAGGTCTGGGGCAATACCACCTGGGACGATAAAAAGTGTTTTTGCACCGACACGGAATTCGGACGGCAATACTGCATCGATTCCACGAAGGATATGTGCACACTTCTGCCCGGACTTGGCGGCTTTATTTCCATCACCATGGGAGAGCGCTCCACCTGCTGCAGCAGCGGTATGGCCGAGAGCGGCAAAATCGATTGTCCGCGTTGTAAGCACAAGGGCATAGGCGAGGTTTTGTCGCAGGGGGTGGACAGCCTTATGGAGGGTATCCGACAAAGCGGCAAGGATGTTTCCTTCCTCAGCTGGACCTATGGCCATCGCGAATGGAAAGCGGAAGATATTGAAGAGTATGTACGCACCGCGCCGTCGGATGTATGCCTGATGCAAAACTTTGACGATATGGGTGTTATCGACCAGCTGGGCAAAAAGCGCGTGGGTGTGGACTACTGGCTGTCCTACGCCGGCCCGTCGGACCTTTTCCGCAAAACGGCCGAGGCGGCGAAAAAGTACGGCAAAATTATGTATGCCAAAACGCAGGTCTGCTCCTCGCATGAGGTGGCCACCGTGCCGTACATTCCTACACCGGGTCTGATTTTTGATAAGTGGAAGGGCATGCACGAGCTGGGCGTTACGGGTGTTATGGAATGCTGGTACTTCGGCAACTATCCGTCCCTCATGGCCATTCTCCACTCTCGTTGAGGAAAATACCAATGGAATAAATGAGATATATGCCGACGAAAACGGAAGGCTCGTAGGTCTTGAGGAGGGCGTTTCTTACGAGTACGCCAACCTTAACGATACGGCGCTCATTAAGGAATTGGCGGAAAACGGAAGTGTTACCTCGGATTTCACCTATACCCCTGTGACAGATGATACACTGCTCACAGCAGGTATATGGGGTGTCAGACGTGTGGAGGACACAGAGGTTACAACGGTTTGGGTCAAGGGAGACTCAACACGAAATATTCTCCATCTTGACGAAAACGGCAGAGTGGTGGACGACGGAAGAACTGCTAAAAACTTTAAGAATGCAGTTGCTCTCCGTGACGTGAGAGATTTCAGCAAGGGCGTATGGTGCGGTCCTCTGGGCTATCACTCTACCACCGGAACTGCTCTTTCCCTTGCCAGCGGAGGCTATGATTCTCTTATCAACCATGCGGGTAAGGCTTATGCAGGACTTTATACGGGAGACGATGCCGTATATAATCTTGATTACGAGGGTCTTGTACACGCCGTTGAATCGGAATACGCTACCTATCAATACCTTGACGGCGAGGTCATACCCTTCTCTGAATTTGTCAGCTATTCCTATCAGACTTATAGATACAGAACCTATATTTCCGCTGACGGAACAGTCAATACCAAATTTATTTTCTACGTAATAACCGAGGACGGAGAGCT